>CAYUAW010000053.1:18054-30068 GCA_964442485.1 uncultured Polyangiaceae bacterium | reverse complement strand
TCTTGCTTGGCATCACTATTGCGACATGCCCGGGTCATGCCTCGTTCCATTTACTACACACGGCGAGAGCCGCCGGCAGGTTCGGAGTTCGAGGAAGGGTACTGGGGCGTCGTCAAGGACCCTGACGGCAACGTCCGCGACCTTTCCCGGGAGCGCGACAAGAAGGTCGAGGACCTCGCGTGCGAGCTCGCGTTCGTCAACAAGCTGCCACCGGGGCGTCTGCTGGATGTCGGCTGCGGGCTCGGCCATCTGCTCTCTGGTGTCGACCCGAGCTGGCAGCGGCACGGGATCGAGATCTCCGGGTATGCCGCGGAGAAGGCCGCCGCGTACGGCGAGATCCACCACGGTGACCTGGAATCCGCCGGCTACCCCGACCGCTTCTTCGACGTCGTGACGCTCTACCACGTCATCGAGCACATGGAAGACCCGGAGCGCGAGCTCCGCGAGATCAAGCGCGTGCTGAAGCCGGGCGGCTGGCTCATCGCCGGCACGCCGAACTTCGACTCGGCGTGCGCGCGTCGCTTCGGCGACAACTTCCGTCTGCTGAACGACGCGACGCACATCAGTCTGTTCAGCGCCGAGTCGCTGCGCCGCCTGCTCGAGGACAACGGGTTCTCCGTAGACTGGGAGGACTATCCGTTCTTCGACACGCGGTACTTCACGCGCGAGAACCTCGAACGGCTCTTCGACACCACGAAGATGTCGCCCCCATTCTACGGCAACATCATGACGCTGTACGCGCGGCTGCCCGACCGTAGCGCCTCGGCCGACGCCCTGGCGCTCTCCGGGCGCGCTGCATGGCGGCTCGCGAACGACGCCGCCGTGGAGCTCGACCGCATCGAACGGCTCGTGCACCGCGCGGTCAGTCGCGGCGGTACGCTCTTCGTGCACGGTGACTCCGCGAGCCGGCACGTCGGGATTCTGCGCGCCGCCGGCAAGACTTCGATGGAGGTGACGTCGAAGCTCCCCGACTCGGCGAGCGGCGCGGACATCCTGCTCGCGGTCGGGTTCGAGCCGCCGCCTCGTGGGCTCGTCATGGACGCGCGGCGACGCGGCGTCTCCATCATCGGGCTCGGCGGCGAGGGTGTCGAAGCCGAGGCGGACGTCGCGATCACGGTTCCGTCGGCCGACGCGCGCTGCATGCGCATCACGCACGACCTCATCATCGTGACGCTGGCGGCTTCCGACGTCTCGGCGCGCACCTCGGTCGCGCCGGCGTCCAGCAGCTACGTCGGGCTCAGCGGCACGCCTCCTCTATAGAGTCCTCGATCTGCGCGATGTCCTTCGAGCGGGGGCGCGCCTCCACGCGCCACCGCTTGAAGTGCACGCACGCCGATTTTCGGTCGCCCTGCATGAGCTCGGCGAGGCCGATGTTCCTGAGGACGGCGGGATGCGGCTTGATGGTGTAGGCACGGGAGAAGTCGGAGACGGCTTCGTCGTAGTCCCTGGCGTCGTAGGCGACGATGCCGCGCTGGAAGAGGGCGCGGGCTTCGAGGCGGGGATCTATTTCGGGGGGAGGGGGAGAGCTTCGGGGTGGGAGAGAGGAAGGGGGAGGGGGAGAGCTTGGGGGAGGGGGAGAGCTTGGGGCAGAGGGCACGGGCACGGGGGCAGAGGCAGAGGCAGACGGGGGGAGGCTCGTCTCTACTTGCGGGGGATGGTGATGGGGCTCGTAGGCCATGCCGAAGACTACGTGGGGGGAAACTCCTGGGGCGTGGGAGAGGCCGGGGCCGGCGCCGGCGCTGAGGACCACGCTGCCGATGCGCAGGCGGACGCCGAGGAGGCCGATGAGCGGCGTCGTGCGATCGGTCAGGAAGCCCTGGTGGTGACCGATGACGGTGAAGCCCTGCACCTCGGGGCCGAGCTGCAGGCGACCGGCGATGTCGACTCCGGCAGCGGCGGAGAACGGGATCGCGGGGCCCACCTCCGTGCCGTAGAGCTCGCGTCGCTTTCGAGCGAGATAGCCGGCGCTCACGGAGTAGACGAAGCTTCGCGCGCGTCCGCTGAGCGTCACGAGCTCGCTCACCCGTAGCGCGTCGTCGCTGGTGAACGCCGCTGAGCTGCCGGTGGGGAGGAAGACGCGCGTCTCGGCGCCGAGATCGGCGTGCCGAAAAGTGGCGAGACGCACACGCGCTGCGAGACGCAGATCGCCGACGGCGGCGTGCTCGGTCGCGTCTCCGCCCTCGAAGGGGACGATGGGCAGATCCAGCGCGAAGACCGCCCGCCCCATGAGCGAGTACGACGCGCCGACGTCGAAGTAGAGCTCCGAATCGATGATGTCGCGCTCGCCGTTCGGCGTCTCCACGCGCAGGAGCGGACGGTAGGCGTAGCTCTCGAACAGCTTGACGGCGAAGCCGTCGCGGCGCGACGCGCCTCCGTCCGGCGAGAGCAGGAAGCGATCTCCGGCGGGCGATACCGAGAGCGGCTCGAGCGCCACGCCGGGCGCCGGAGCCGCAAGCGTCGGCGCCGCGACGCACGGCAAGGCGAGGGCAAGAGCTACCCCGAGCCTCCTCCCGCGCCGAAGTCTCATTGCCAGCTCGCGCCTCTACTCGAGAAAATAGAACGCGCGGACGACACACGCCGCAACTATCGCGGCTTTTCCCACTTGCGTAAGCTCGCGCCGATCCTCTGCACATGACGGGCGGCCGCCCACGCGCACCTTTCATGACGCCGGCGCAGCGGCGGTGAGCGAGCAGTTCGCCGCAGAAATGACGGGTTCGCCGCCTACGGCTCGGCGATCACATAAGCGACCCAGGCCGCTTCCTGTCCGACGTGCGCCTTCGGCCTGAAGACGCCGGTGCCCTCGCCGCGCGCGTCGCCGTCTTCCCAGTAGACCGTCGACTTCGAGAAGCCAGCCTCCGCGAGGAGCTCCCGGATCTCCGGCAACGTCCACAGGCGCCACTCGTAGGTGAACGCCTTGCGCAGCTTGGTGCCGTCCTTGAACTCGAAATGGATGTAGTTCACGACGCCGTTGTCGATGGGGCAGACCTCGTCCTGATCCCAGACATAGGTGAAGCCGTCCATCCGGCGTGGCTCTTCCATGGGTTGCCAGGATTCGTAGCCGCCGTAGGCGTCGAGCACGAAGATGCCGTCCTTCGCGACGGACTTCCGGACGGCGGCGAAGTAGCCGCGCATCTCTTCCCGGGTGCGGAAGATGAAGTAGCTGAAGTTCAGCGCAACGGTGACGTCGAAGCGACCAGGGCACTTGTCGCGCACGTCGGCCTGGCGGATCTCGACGCGCTTTCCCGGCTCGCCGAGCGGCGCGAGGTTGTGCTCCACGCCCCAGGCGATGACGCTCGGATCGAGATCGACGCCGACCGCGACCCGCTCCTTCTTCTTCACCCACTCCGCGCACAGGAGCGCCGTCCCACAGAAATCCTCCCGCAGGGTCTTCGCCGGCCGACCCCGCAGCTTCTGGAACGTCCGCGACAGGAACGCCGCCTCGGCCTCGGTGTCCTGGACCGATTCCTGATACAGGCTGTGCTTGTCGGCGGTGCGGGCGGTGAGCGCGGGCTTCCTCGAGCGCTTCTTCTTTTTCTTCGGCATGTGCTTTCGCGGCACGCGCGGCGCCGCAGGGCCGCATCTTTAGATCACTTCGGGTGCGTTTGGCAGCGCACCGTGCACGCCGCCGTCACGGCGTCCGTGACCCACACCAGAAGGGCGCCGCCCGGCACCTCGGCGATCGAGAGAAAGTAGAACGCCTTCCCCCTTGCGACCGACAGAGAGCGGCTGCCCTCGGGATCGGAGAGGGCCTCGACGACGAGCTCCTGTGGAGACCCGGGCGCGGCCATTTCCGGCTCTGTGAAGAAGAAGACAGCCTCTCCACAGAGTCGGGCCGCGGCCACCGGCGCAGGATCGATGCCGTTCGGGTAGAGCTTCCAGGTCGTCGGCGTGTCCATGGTCGGGTTCTGGCCGATGTCGAGGCGGGCGATGCCGAACTCGCTCATGGAGCGTTCGTGGGGAATGAGCCCGACGAGGCCCGTCTCGGTGGGGACGACGGTCATCTCGGTGAGCGACTGGATGCCCCCTCCGACCCAGACGACCGTGTCGTCGCCGAGCAGCGGGTGGCGGCTCGGGAAGCGGACCCGGCGCGCATGCACCGGCGTCATGGCCATGCGTGCCTGGACGGACAGCGCGAGGACGCCCTCCTCGGTGTGCACGAGGGCGACGCTGTGCGTGGAGTTACCCGCCGCCGTCAGCACCTGGGCGTCCTCGTTTTCGACCCAGAGTTTGGCGAGGAGGGGACCATCTTCCTTTTCCGGACGCACGACGTACGCGATGGTCGGCGGGATGGGCGCGAGCGCCTTTCCGGGCACCGGTATCGGCACCGCGACACGCGTGCCGTCGAAGGCGTCGCGCGCGAGCACCTGGAGCGGTCCGGGCGCTCCACGCGCCGGAAGCGAGCGCCGCACGAGGCTGCCGTGGGAGATGAAATACGCCGCGTCGTCCGCGACGCCCGGACCGTAACCGAGCCCGAAATTGCCGGCGCCGGGCGGCGTGGGTTCCACGGGCGTCTTCGTCGCTGCGCCGCGAGGCAGCCGTCCGAGCCGCGCGACGAGCACCTCGCCGTCGCGTGTGTTCATCACGACGCCGCGCGACGTGGCCGTGGCCTGCGCCGGCGGCGCGATGTCCACCGGGACATCGGCGAGCCAGGGCGCGTCGCGTCGCGGAGAGGGGCTGCTCGACCCGGGTGGCTCGGGTGCCGCCCGGGGTTTCTCGTCGGCCTCCGCCGAGCTCGCGGCCCGCGTGGGTTCGCGCGCGCCCTTCTGACCCAGCTCGGCGCGCCGCTTTTCGTAGGCCGCACGGACGCGCTCGAATTCTGCCTTCGCGCGTGCTCGCTCGGGATCTTTGCGATGACACCCGGAGAGGAGCAAAGCACCCGCGACGACGGAGATCAGGGCGCGCCGGGGCGTCATGCCCGACCGACTCTACTATTTCGCGAGGACGACCCGGTTCCTGCCGGTGCGCTTTGCCTCGTACAGCGCGGCGTCCGCGGCCTCGAGGAGCGATTTTTCCGCTCCGCGGCACGCTGCCCCCTGGACGGACGCTACCCCGAAGCTCGCCGTGATGTTGAACGAGCCGGAGGGCCCTGGCATGGGCGTCGAGGCGAGCTTCACCCGCAGCCGCTCCGCGACGATCTGCCCGCCGGCGAGGTTGGCATTGGGAAGGAGGGCGACGAACTCCTCACCGCCGAGCCTGGCCGGGATGTCGCCGGTGCGGAGCGTGGTGCGCACGACGTCGGCGACGCTGCGCAGCACGACGTCGCCCGTCGCGTGGCCGTAGGTGTCGTTGACCCTCTTGAAGAAGTCGACGTCTATCATCACGACCGCGAGCGGATCCTTCGTGCGCTCGGCCCGCGCGAGATCCCGGCGCAGCGCTTGATCGAAGGCCCGTCGATTGGGCAGATCGGTGAGCGCGTCGGTGGCCGCGACGCTCGCTAGCTCTTCGTTCGCCTGCCTGAGCTGCGCCGCGAGCTGATCCTTCTCCTGGATGAGCTGCTCGAGCCGGATGAGGACGCTCTCGTAGTTGTTGTTCATCTCGACGAGGCGACGGTTCGCGTCGAGCACGAGCGCGTCGAGCTTCTCCTGCGCGGGGATCGCGCGATCGAAGGCGGCCGCGGCCTCGGAGAGCATCACGGGGACCCGATCGAGCAGCTCCGTCGCGGCGTTGCCGGAGATGCCGATCTTCGCCATCGCCGTGAGCGCGTCCTTGCGGCTGGCGCGCACGTCGCCGCCCTCGAAGGCTCCGGCGACGCGCTCGGCGCCCCACGCGATGCGGCCGAGGATTCCCGACGGAACGGCGTGGTCATGGTGCTGCGCGACGGCCTGCACGTGCGCATCGGGTAGCTTGAGCTGCCTGGCGAGCTCCGCACCGGTGACCGGATGCTCGACCCGTCCGCAAGCGCGTTCGTAGGTCGGGCGGTGAAGCGCCGGCAAGCGCGCCACGTCCGCCGTCCCCGCGAGGTCGTCGCGCGCGCTCTGCAGCAGGCCGATCTCGAGGAAGAGGCCGATCGTGAAGAACTCGTCCGGCTGCTTCTCGCGCAGCGCCTCGGCGAGCAAGCGCGCGGAGACGGCGCGGCGAAGCGAGTTGACGAGGAGGATCGTCCCCTCGTTCCCGAGCGGGATCATGTCGCTCACCACCAGGCTGAGCGCGAGATTCCTGAGGCCCCGCACGCCGAGCAGCGAGCAGGCCTGGCGGACGTCGCTGACCTTGCGGGAGAGACCGAACGCGCCGCTGTTCACGGCCAGCACGACGCGTACCGCGAAGCCCGGGTCTTGCTCCGCGAGCCGCGTCAGTGTCGTCAATTCGACGTCGTCGTTGAGCGCTTCCTGCACGATCCGCGCAGCGCCGACCGCGATCGGTTTCGAGTGCTTGCGAACGTTGGCTGTTGCGGCGGCCATGTCGAGCTAGGAGTCCGTGCGCTGCGAGCGCGGTGTACCCTCGGCGAGCTCGCGCCATTCCGGGAGCCGATTGTCGACTCCGAGGCGCGCGAGATAAGAGAGAGGGACGGCCTTCATGTCGTCGTGCGGTTCCTCGCCGACCGGCGCGCCCGAATTCTTCGAAAGAATGCTCGCGACGTGCACCGCGGCGGGGATCCCGAAGCTTGCGTCCAGCCGCTCCGGGTGAGGATAGTACGCGACCGCTTCCACCACGCGCTGCCGGAGGCCCCAGAGCCCCAGAAGGTACGCGCCGACCTGGGCGTGCGTCACCCCGAGCACCTCCAGCTCCGTCTTCAGCAAGCTCGCTCCGGTCCGCGCGCTCGAGTCGAGCACCTCCGCGAAGCGGTGCGGTACACGAGACGCGAGCACCAGCTGCCCTACCCGGTGAAGCAGGCCCGCGACGAAGGCGTCGTCCGAGGAGAGACTCGGCCCCAGCATGGAGCGGGCGAGCCGGCCGGTTCTGAGGCCGTGGTCCTCGAGCTCCTCGATCGAGAAGCTCGGGAGCGACGACGCCGGCGTGAACGTCCGCACGATCTCGCACGCCAGGACGAGCGTCCTCACGGTGTCGAGGCCCAGGTAGCCCACCGCTGCAGCGATGGTGCTCACGCTGCGCGGTGCACCGAAGAACGACGAGCTCACGATCTGGAGAACCTTGGCAGAAATGCCGATATCGCGCTCGACGATGGCAGCCACCTGCCGCGTCGTCGTGTCGGGGTTCTTGAGGGCCTGGGTGAGCTCGATGTAGGTCGCGGGGGCTGCGGGTAGGTCGTTGCTCCGTCCGATCACGGAAC
Source organism: uncultured Polyangiaceae bacterium (assembly GCA_964442485.1). Lineage (GTDB taxonomy): Bacteria > Myxococcota_A > Polyangia > Polyangiales > Polyangiaceae > DASZVB01. Next base: position 22,840 of record CAYUAW010000053.1, on the reverse strand, counting down.
GGATCGTGGCGTTCGTCAGCAAGCTCCGGAGCGCACACGCGCGCCGGAGCGTGAAGGTCAGGTTCCCGGCGTCGAAGGGCTTCGTCAGGTACTGATGCGCGAACGGGACCGTGCGGTAGACGACTCGCGGGTCGGTCTCTCCCGACAGCACGATGCGAGCGACGTCGGGGTGACGCTCCTGGATGGTCGACAGGAGCTTGCTTCCCGCCATAGTCGCCATCTGTACGTCCGACACGATGACGTCGACCGGCGCGCGATCCAGCTCGCGCAGCGCCGCGTGGCCGTCGGTCAGGAAGACGAGGTCCCAGTCCTTCTCCTTGCCGCGCAATAGCCGGCGGATACTGCGAAGCACGAGCTCGTCGTCATCGACGAAAACGATGCGAGCTCTCCCCGGTACTGGGAAGAGCGAGAGCGCATCGAGGTGGCCGGTACCTTGCATGATGCTTACGCGGACGCTGCAATGACCACGCCACGATACCGAACGACTCGATCGCCTCTACCCTTTAACGGCTTCTCGTTGATGCTGCGTTTATCGTGTCGAAAGGCACGTTCGTGAGCGGCACCGACGGGCCCAATCGTTCGCGACCGCGGCCAGGCGTTGACGCCAAGGAGTCAGCGCGCTGGCGGTCGTCGGCTCAGCCCGCGGGCCCGCTGAGCGCGCGAAGGGCCGCGCCCGTCCGCAGCGATCCGTGCGCCGTGGCCGAGGAAGATCTGAAGGTACTCGACCAGATTCATTCGCTTCTCCGCGCCTTGAACGACGCGTACGCCGGCGGGCCGCGTGTAGGTCAGCTGGTGGCGAACGTCCCGGTGCTTGCCGCGCGCATCGTCCGGCGCGCCAGGAAGCGTTTTCCCGCGAAATCCAACTGCACCTTGCCCGAAGCGATGACCCTGATCGGGAACATCGGGCTCGAGGCGGAGATGATGCAGCTGCTCGAAGATCTGACGGTGTTGAGCAGCGAAGTGAGCGTCAGGAAGCCGACACCGTGAGGTCGGCCCGTTCTTTGCTGTTCATCGGATCGAAACCGGCATGACTCCGATCGTCTCGCTCCCAGAGCTCGCGCCGCGCACCTCAGAGGTGAGCGCTGCGCCGGCGCCCGCTCCGGGATTCGAGGCCGAGCTCGGTCGTACACGCACCGACACGACGACGACGCTCGTGAAGGCCGCGCGCACGCCGCTCACCGGCAGCGAGGCCGCAGAAGCCATCGAGAGCGCGTGGACGGACGTCATGGGCTCTCCCCCGAGCAAGGGCACCGTCGCCGTCCTGACGGCCCAGTGGGCGCACGAGACGGGCCGCGGCCGCTCGATGCTCAACTACAACTTCGGTGGCATCAAGGGGACCAGCCCGAGCGGGCTCAGCGCCTCTTATGGAACGAAGGAAGGCTGGGGCGCGAGCGAGGTCCACACCACGGACACCTTCCGGGCGTACCGGACGCCGGCAGAGGGGGCAAAGGACTACGTCTCCCTACTCGCTCACCGGTTCCCGAAGGCCGTCGAGGCCGCGAAGGCGGGCGACCCCGGCGGCTTCGTCAGCGCGCTGAAGGAGCGCGGGTACTTCACGGGCAACGAGACCGCGTACCGGAACAGCGTCGCGTCGCTGTCGGCGCAGGCGCTCGAGCAGGGCTTCGATGCGGTGAGCACGCCCGGCAGCCCTCGGGCGTCCTCGTTCACCTACGAACCCGAGCCCATCGCCACCAGGGACTTTCGCACGGCCGCCGCCGTGCCGTTCGATCCCTCGATGGCCCGTGACATCAGCGTCGACCCCGCCGTGTTCTACGACGAGATCGCACGCGCCAGCCTCCGGATCGCGGCAGACCCGAGCAACGAGTCGCGCGAAACCAAATCGATTCTCTGATTCAACACCAACACCAGCGGAGTTCACAGCATGTCCCAGGTCAAGATCGGCAACATTCCAGTAGGCGACGGCGCGCCTTGCTACGTCGTCGGTGAGATCGGCATCAACCACAACGGCGATCTCGGTCTTGCTCGGAAGCTGATCGACCTTGCCGCCATCTCGGGCTGCCAGGCGGTGAAGTTCCAGAAGCGCACGGTCGACGTCGTGTACACCGCGGAAGAGCTCGCGCGCCCCCGTGAGAACCCGTTCGGCGCGACCAACGGTGATCTGAAGCGCGGCCTCGAGTTCGGGAGCGACCAGTACCAGCACATCGACCGCTACTGCCGCGAGCAGAAGGTCCAATGGTTCGCGTCCTGCTGGGACGAGGCGTCGGTCGACTTCATCGAGAAGTTCAACCCACCGGCGTACAAGATCGCCTCCGCGAGCCTCACGGACGACAACCTCCTCAAGCAACATCGCCGCACCGGCAAGCCGATCATCCTGTCTACCGGCATGAGCACGCTCGCCCAGGTCGAGCACGCCGTCGAGGTGCTCGGCACGAAGGACCTCGTCATCCTGCACACGACGAGCGCGTACCCGGCCAAGGTCGAGGACCTGAACCTTCGCATGATCCCCGCGCTGAAGGAGCGCTTCCCCGGCGTGCCCATCGGGTACTCCGGCCACGAGACGGGCCTCGTCCCGAGCGTCGCAGCCGTCGCGCTCGGTGCCTGCATGGTGGAGCGTCACATCACGCTCGATCGCGCGATGTGGGGCACCGATCACGCCGCGTCCGTCGAGCCGCAGGGCCTGATGCGCCTCGTCCGTGACATCCGTGTGATCGAAGCCTCGCTCGGTGACGGGCAGAAGCACGTGACGGCCGACGAAGTTCCGATCATGAAGAAGCTCCGCCGCGTCGGCTGAGCGGAGAGACCATCCGATGATCGAGCTTCGCAAGAGCACGCCGCCCGCCGCGCCCGACCGCGAGCCGGCTTCGTCCCCCCGCGCGTCGGTGCGCCCGCTCGCCTGCCTGGGGGCTACGAGGGCGGAGCACGACGCCCGGGCGACCGGCGCCCTCCGGGTGCTGGCGCTGGACGTGGACGGTGTGCTCACTGACGGCCGGGTCGCCCTCGGGCCCGGCGGCGAAGAATCGAAGGGTATCCTCTTCCGCGATCTCGACGCGATCACGGTGGCGCGTTCCAAGGGCTTTCGCATCGCGCTCGTCACGGGCGAGGATGGGCCCATGGTGGACGCCATCGCGTCGCGCGTCGGTCCCGATTGCGTGCTGCGCGGGCGGAAGGACAAGCACGCCGCGCTGCACGAGCTCGCCGATCGCCTCGGCGTTTCCATCTCGGAGATCTGCTTCGTCGGAGACGCCGATCGCGACGCGGCGGCTTTCGGCTGCGTGGGCCTCGGCCTCGCTCCGGCGGACGGCTCCCCGCGCGCGCGCGCCGACGCGCATCACGTCCTTCCCGTGAAGGGCGGCGAGGGCGCGGTGGCCGCCGCAGTGTCGCTCCTGCTCCGGAGGATCGACGACGAACATCACGCGCGGTCCTTCGAGGTGTCGCTCCGGCGGATCGCGGAGGACAGCCTCGACGCGCATCGCCGATTCATCGAGGAATCGCCCCTTGTCCTCGGCGAGGTCGCCTCGGCGTTCGTCCGCGCGATCCGCGCGGGCAAGAAGGTGCTCTTCTGCGGCAACGGCGGGAGCGCAGCCGACGCGCAGCACGTCGCGGGCGAGCTCATGGGCCGCTTCCTCATCGAGCGCGAGCCCTGGCCGGCCATCGCGTTGACGACGGACACGTCCATCCTGACCGCGGTCGGCAACGACTGGGCCTTCGAGGACGTCTTCGCTCGCCAGGTGCGCGCGCTCGCGCGACCGGGCGACATCGTGGTCGGCATCACCACGAGCGGGAAGTCGCCGAACGTGCTCCGCGCCCTCGACGACGCGAAGGCGAAGGGCGCCGTCCGCGTCGGGTTCACGGGCATGCGTGGCTCGGTGCTCGCCGAACATACCGATCTCTGCTTCCGCGCGCCGGCCGTCGATACACCGCGCATCCAGGAGCTCCACATCCTGGCGTGGCACTCGATCTGCGAAGTCGTGGAAGCTGCACTGGTTCGCACGACGGTCTGAAACCGCGGTTGCTTCTCGCGCGCGGCTGGTGTTCGTGTGCGGCGATGAACGCTTACTCCTCCCTTCGCGCGCTGTGCTTGGTTACCATCATCGGGCTGTGGAGCAGCGCGTGCAGCTCCGACTCGGGTTCGAAGCAGAGCGGGATGAACGACTCGATCGCCGACAGCGGAGCCCCCGCTCCGGTCGAGGCGGGACCGAAGAGCCCGATGCCGTTCAACGGCGATTGCTCGACCGCGCGCTGGGGACACCAGAGCGACGCGTGCTGGAGCTGCCTTTGCGATGCGTGTGCCGATACGCTGAACAAGTGTAACGAAGACTGCGTCGGCATCATGGAGTGCGCGACTAGCAAGCACGCGCTCGTGAACGTGACCAGCGACATCTCGTGCGAGGTCCGCGCGACCACGCTGACTTGCCTGACCGACCCGAAGTCGCAGGCCCAGGCTCAGGCTCTCATCAACTTCGATTCGTGTCTGCTATCGGCGACGCCCGGAAAGCCCGCCGGCGAGTTTCGCACCTGCGACACGGTCTGCAAGAACACGTACAGCGGCGACGTGTGCCAGCGGTTCCCCGAGCAGCCGGCGATGTAGCTCGTCGGCTCCCGAAAAATGGCTTTCGAACGCTCGGAGCTAGCGCTTGCGCCAGCTCCTGCCACGAGCGTTCAGTCATCGGACGAGCAGATCACGATCCGTCGCAGTAGCCGCCACTATAGAATGCTCGGCGAGGCCGAGCGCGCGCTGTCCTTCAAACCGCGAAAGTCGGGTAGCGCTCAACGGCCTCCCCAATACGGGAAAATCAAGCACGAAGGCTTTCGGACGCCAGGCCCT
>CAYUAW010000053.1:14367-17954 GCA_964442485.1 uncultured Polyangiaceae bacterium | reverse complement strand
TCTCAGCGCGTATAACGATCCACGGCATCCGTGGACGACTTCTGGTGCTGCGCTTCGTCTGACTCGAAAGCTTGCTCGAGCTGGTTCAAGAGCTCGCGCGGAAGATCGGGGAACCGCGCGACGGACGGCCCACCGGGAACGGCCCGGTCGGACGGAGGATCCGGCGGCGTGCCGTGTGACCGGCCCAGGCCCGAACCGAGCCCACGCGCGGACTTCGTGTCGCCGAGCGCGGTCTCCTCTTCGGAGGATGCGAGCGGCGCGGGTGACTCGTTCGCCGTCGCGGGGCCCGTCGGCAGCGCCGTCGCGACGGGGTTCGCCGCGGTCGCCGTGGAGCGTGCCGACGTCCTCCACTGATGAACGACGAGGAAGAGAAGGAGCACGGCGGCTGCGATCGCTGCGACCGCCTTCCAGCGGCTCGAGCCTCCGCTTGCTCCCGGGATGAGAAACGCACCCGCCGCGTCGTCGTCCTCCTCGGCTTCCGGCGTCAGCACCTGGGGCGAGAGGCTCGTGCCGCCGTCTTCGTCCGCCGATGCGGCGTCGCCGATTGGTTCGTCGATGTCGGGCAGCGCGGAGAAGAAGCCCCCCGTCGTCTCGCCTTCGTCGTCGTCGAGCCAGTCCGAAGAGCTCGCGTACACACCGTGCCCCGAGAGACCCACCGTCGCCGTGCTGCTCTCGCCCGGGTCGTCGGTGTCTTCCGGAGCGCGGGCATACGACAGCGAATCGGAGAGGTCCTCCGATTCGAACACCTCGTCCTCGGGCCTCGGCTCCTCGGGTGAAGCCTGGGCGCTGCCGTCGGAAGGCACGCTCTCCCCCTCGATGGCGTCGGCCGGCGGAGCGATGGGCTCCGCCAGAGGCAGCGCCGCTGCCGCCGAAGCCACGACGTTGCTCTCGAGGGGCGCAGGCGGCGGGATCTCCGAGTGGCGCGCGCTCTTCAGGTCCTTGATGAGCCAGTCCGAGAGCCGCGGCGACGAATCGCGGCCTTCGGCATGGAGGAGCTCTCGGGCGGAGGTGGTTGAGTCTTTCGCCATGGACATCGTTCATGAAAGAGCACGCCACACTCCCCACGAAGGGTGGCGCACCAGCCGTTCAGCGTGCTGACATTCGTTGAGCCGCTCGCCTCATGCACCGAGCCCTCACCATCGAACGGAAGCCTTCCATGTGCCACCGGGCTGGTCAAGCGACGGGCGGCGTTTACCTTGCATTTACCGCGCCGTTTGCCGCGGTTTCAGAACCTTGCCCCCGCTCCGAGAGACAGCGTCGGCACCCAGCTCTTGATGATCTCGGTGTCATCGTCCGACGCCACGAAAAAGGGGAAGAACGCCTCCCCGAACAGCGTGACGCGTGTCGTCGTCGAACGAAAGAGCTCGATGCCGCTACGGATTCCGAGCCCAGGGCCGACCGCCGAGTACAGGCCGTCTCCGTGACCCAGGCCCGCGCCCCGCGGGCCCGTGAAGCGTTCGACGCCCAGCCCGAGCGACAACCCCGCGAAGCCTGACAGGTCGGCGTCCTTCGAGAAGTACAGGGAGCCTGTCACCTGGAGACGTCCTAGCGTGTCGAGATCCAGCCGCCCCGGATGCGAGTCGAGCCGCTGCGCGAACATCGCCTCGACACCGAGCTGCCACGCGGAGACTTCGCGCGTGAACCCGAGGAGCAGCCCGGGCTGGAATGACGGGCGCCCCGAGACGAGGCTCACCGCCTCGATGGCCGCGACGTCGAGCGTGTTGCGGCCGAGGTCCTTCAGCTCGACGACGCGAGCAGCGAAGAAGCTCTGCTGCCCCGGCACCTGCAGCACCACGGGATCGTTGCCGAGGACGATGCGGAGCAGCTCGGTGACGGCGTGCTCCAGCGCGCGACCGTTCTTGCCCTCGACAGCGATGCGCTGCGGGACCTCGCCGTCGAGGCGACCGGTGAGGAAGCGGTCGCCGCGCACCAGGAGAAGCTCCACGCCGAGGTGTGTCTCGCAGTGTTCGTGGCTCGGGCGATGGCTCGGATGCCGCGCCACCTCGTTCGTCACGAGGCGTTCGAGCGCGTCGTGGTCTTCCGGGTTCGCCTCGACGGTGATGCACGTCGCGACCTGGCCAGCGGCGGTCGCTCGGCGCGAGAGGCACAGGGAAAGCGCGACGGCGAGGGCGATGGCCCCGAGATGCCGCACCATGTGCACGGCTCAGAGCAAGAGCCCGAGCTTGAACGCGGCGCTCGGGACGTAGGCGTTGATCGCGCTCTGGGAGTTCTGCGAGTCGAAGGCGTACGCGGGAAGCGCGACCGACGCTTGCACGAAGAAGTGCAGCGTGCTCGTCCGCGCGAACTCGTACCCGAGCACCAGATCGATGTCGAGACCACCGCCCCACAGGCCGCTCGGCTCGGGCTGGTCGCCGTTGTTCGCGCGAGCGCCCTGCGATTGATACCGGCTGAGCTCGAAGCTCCCGCCGCCACCGTAGTACAGCGTGTTGACCGCGTCGGGGTCGGCATAGGCGAGAAAATCCAGCCCGGCACCGAGGCCCACCGAGTAGTCGACGTGGCCACCGCCAGCGGAGAGGCGCGCCGCGCGCTCGCCGACCCCGACGTCGAGCCGCCCCGTCGCGTCGAGCGCCCAGCCCCGGAACTTGTTGCGCACTCCCACCGCGAACCCGAGCGGCGTCTCGAGACGGAGCTGCTTGACCGCGGGATCCGTTGCGTTCGGCGCCGTCGGAAGCTCTCCCAGGCGGAGCCCGCTGCCCATGGCCAGGAGGAAGTGCGTCCGCACCTTCACCTGCCGCACGTGCTCGTCGCTGTCCGCGCGGAGCACCGTCGTGCGCGTGAGCGTCTGCGAGATGGTCGTGTCGCGCAGGAGCGCCGTCGTCACGCGCTCCGCGAAGACGCCGAGCTCGTCGATGCGCACGACGTCGACCTTCTCCTCGCGGGCGTTGCCGCTATAGCGGGCGAAGGCCGTCCATCCGTTCTTCACCGAGTACAGCTCGACGACGAGCGTCTCCGCGCAGCCCTTCTCCACCGACTCGAACCCCCGCTCGTGGGTGACGTGATATTCGACGAGCCTCTTCAGGTACAGGATGGGATCGATCGTCCGGTAGTCCGCGCTCGCAGCATCGGCGAGGCGCGTGTAGTTCGGGGCGCGCGCGGGCGGCGCCGCGTCGTGATTCGGCTCCTCTTCCGGGAGCGTGGCACCCGAAGGCGGCGCCGCGCCGACGCCGTTTGCGTCGCCGCCCTGTGGTGGCGGCAGCTGCGCAAGGCTATTTTCGTGGAGCTCTGGCGCGGAGGCGCCCGGCTTCGCGGCGGGCTCCGGGGGCGCGTCCTTCGGTGGGGCGGGGGGCGGCGCGGGGGAAGTGCCGTCGCGAGCCCAGGTCTTTTCCTCGATGCGGACGCACACCTTGACGTCCGCATTCTTCGGCGTCGCGAGCACGAGCGAAACGTGAAGAAGACAGCATGAAGCAATGGCCAAGGGGAGAGCGCGAAGCTGCATGATCGCGAACGCAGAGCACTCGACGTGCCACGGCCCGGTCCGCCCAAACGCCGCAGAAAATGCCGCGACGACATCGGCGCTGTCGCGAAAGCACCACAGTGTGTGGTGCAACGGCGTCGGCACGCACACC
>CAYUAW010000053.1:0-14267 GCA_964442485.1 uncultured Polyangiaceae bacterium | reverse complement strand
GGCATTCAATGACACGTCACGAGCGTCGTTCCGTCGTCGTCCGGGAACCCGTTGATGCACGACGTGCCGGCCTTGCGGGGGCACGCGCACGCGCAGGCCTTCACCTTCGTCGGGTAGCAGCGGCCGTCGACGACGAAGACGCACGCATCGTCGGGCGGAGACGTCTTCGGGGACCCCTTCACACAGTCCGGCAAGGCGAGGGTGCCGTCGAAATAGGCGCTCGAGCCGCCGCTCGACCGCGTCGCCGCCACTGCCGCGTCCGAGGTCAGGTCCGGCGTGGGATCGCCGATGACGCGCCCGCCGCACGCGACCGGCACCAAGAAGACGAACCCCGCGATCACTGCTCGCCGAGCCATGGCGGGCATCGTGACGCGAGTCACAGTGCGTTTCAAGGACGCCCGTACATTGGCAACTCGGTTGGCAGCGCGGCGTCGTCCGGTAACGACGCATCGCGGAATCCTCGGGCGTCAGCGCCGCGTCACCGACGTCTCCGGCTCTTCGCGCTCCCCGAGAACGCCCTCCCAGCGCGCGATGACGGCCGACGCGAGGCCGTTTCCGATGACGTTGATGGCGGTCCTCGCCATGTCCATCAGCTCGTCGACGGCGAGGAGCATGGCCACGCCCGCTTCTCCCGGGAGCCCGAAGCTCGCGCAGGTGCCCGCGATGATGACCAGCGTCGCACGCGGCACCCCGGCGACGCCCTTCGATGTCAGCATGAAGGTGAACACCATCGCGATCTGCTGCGTCACGGACATCTCGATCTTCGCCGCCTGAGCGATGGTCAAGGACGCGAGCACCAGGTAGAGCGTCGAGCCGTCCAGGTTGAACGAGTAGCCCGTGGGGATGACGAAGCTCGCCACCCGTCTCGGGACGCCGAACGCCACGACCTCCTCCAGGAGCTTCGGGAGGGCGGCTTCGCTCGATGCGGTGGAGAACGCCGTCAGCGCCGGGTCGCGAATGGCGCGCAGGAACTTGCCGACGTGAATCCGGCACACGAGCATGACGGGCACCATCACGATGCAGAACAGCGCGACGAGAGCCAGGTACAGGCTCCCGACGAGCAGCGCGTAACCACGGATCAGCACGAGGACGGCAGGCCAGCCGCGCACGAGCGTGCCGCCCACCTCGTGGCCGGCCGCCATGTGCGACACGTTGTAGGCCATGGCGCCGAACACGCCGAGCGGCGTGAGGCGCATCACCATGTCCGTGTACTTGAACATGGTCTGGGAGACGAGCTCGAAGAAGAGGAGCAGCGGCTTGCCGCGCTCTCCGATGCGGGTGAGGCTGATGCCGAACAGCGTCGCGAAGGCGACGACCGGCAAGATGTCACCCTTTGCCGCGTGCTCGATCACGTTGGAGGGAAAGAGGTGCATCGCCGTGTCCCAGCCGCTCATGGGCTTCGCGAGCTCGATTCCGCTGCTCGACAGATCGAGCGGCAGCCGATCTCCCGGGCGGAGCACGTTTCCGATCACGAGACCGATGCCGAGCGCCAGCGTCGTCACCACCTCGAAGTAGAGGAGGGCCTTTCCACCGATGCGCCCCACGGCGCGGAGATCGCCCATCTGCGCGATCCCGACGACGATCGTCGAGAAGAGCAGCGGTACGATCAGGCCCTTGATGAGCGCGATGAACGCCTTCGACAGGAACCGGAACGCGTCGTAGGCCGTCGGGTGCGCGTCGCTCGGCAGGAAGCCGCCCGCCACCACGCCGAGCAGAAGCCCGGCGAAGATGTACAGCGTCGAGCTCCTGTACCAGGGAAGGACTGCGGGGCTCGCCTCGGGCAGTGCTGGTTCGGCCATGATCGGAATGACCAGAGCTTTGCACCCAGGATCACGGATCCGATCGGGGATTTCCTCGAAACGTGGTGTTCGCCGCCGCAGCCGTGGCATTCGAGCCGCGAATGCGGGCGAAGAAATCCTGTAACCGTGCCTAGCCGCGCCCCTCCAGCGAGAAGTGGCTACGGAACGCGCCGCCGCGCGCCGCATAGAACGCGACGCGTGCTTTCTCGATGGCGACGCGCCACCCGGTGACGAAGGCCTCGACGCCGAACTCGTCGAGGACGGTCTCCCTGGCACGCGCGCCGAGCTTCTGCGAAAGGCCGAGGTCGCGGAGGAGCTCGCAGGCCTTCTCGTGGAGCGCAGCAGGGTCGCTTCCGATGAAGCCGTTCTCGCCGTCCCGGATCGGAGATCCGGGCGCGGTGGTGCTCACGACGGGCATCCCCGTCGCCATCGCCTCGAGCAGCGCGAGATTGTAGCCGTCCTCGAGCGCTGGCGCCGCGGTGTGCACGTACGCGCGATGCGAGCGATACACGTCGCGCAGGTGATCCCAGCCCTGGGCTGCCTCCGAGCCGCCCACGTCGGGGTTGTGCCCGACGAGACGGAAGGGGAGGCCGTCGACGATCCGCTCGTTCGCGTCCCAGTCGAAGCGCGCGCGCCGCGCGTTGACCTGGTTCGCGACGCGCAGGAGCGTCGCGTCCGTCCCGCGATAGCCGCACCACTCGTCGGCGTCCACGGCGGGGCGGATGACGTCGCAGGAGAGGCCCCAGCTCAGTCGCTTCGACTCGGAGACGGCGACGGCGATGCCCCCGATGAGCGAGAGGTACTGCTGCACCTGACGCGACATCTCCTCGGGCGACGGGGCGTTCGGCTCCTCGGCGGCGCGCGCGGCGAGGCTCACGTGCAGGACGAGGATCTTCGGCGCGTCCACCTGCCGGGCGTCGAGCAGGTCGAGCACGTTGTGAGCGATCACCGCGTCGTACTTCGAGCGGCTCGAGAGCTCACGCAGCGCGATGAGGCGGGCGCGAGCGGGGACGGGCCGCATTCTTTCGTCCCAGCGCCCCGTGTAACGGCCCGGCAGGCCGTCGACCACGTCCATGTCCACGCCGAGCTTGCCGAGGAGGTGGACGTATCCCTCGTGGCAGTTGAAGGTCAGGACGCGAGGGAGCCGAGTTCCGACCATAGCTCCAGCACCGTCTCGTTGTGAGGTTCGAGCGCGCGGGCGAGCCGTAGCTCGAGCAGCGCGTCCGAGCGACGCCCCTCCGCGGAGAGCATGAGGGCGAGGGTGACGTAGAACTGGGCGGGGAGCGGATCGCCGTACGAGCGGAGGCGCTCGAACACCGAGATACCGAAGGCGAAGTCGCCGCGCTCGACGGCGCGAGAAGCGAGCCGTGACGTGACGTCGAGGTCGTCGGGGATGAGGCGCTCGGTGATGCGCCACACGTTGAAGGCGTCGGGATGGTTCCCGCGATCGGCGGCCCACGCCAGCGCGACCGCCGCGCGCTGCTCGGTCGGATCGAGCTCGGCGGCGCGAGCCGCGAGCTCCACCGCGTCGGCGAAGGAGCCGCCGGCGAGGGCGAGCACGGAGAGACCCGCGAGGGGCCGGGGGTCGGTCGCGTCGAGGCCGGCCGCGTCGAGGAACGCGCGTGCCGCGCCGTCGCCGTCCTGGAGCTTCAGCCGTAGCTCTGCGGTGGCGATGGCGGCTTCGCGCTGGACGTCACGGCGGCCGCTCCTGCCGGCCGCGGCGAGCTCGACGAACGCGAGATCGGGGTTCGTGTCCGCCGCCCGGCTGGCGGCGGCGAAGTGCTCCCAGGCGCCGTCGTCCGCGGCGGTCGCGACGCAGCCGATGAACGTGCCGGTATCGGCAACCCAGGTGGCCGTATGAAAGCCGCCCCGCACGAGGAGCGCGTCCAGGCTGCGGTGCGAGAATGCGCGACGCGCCGGCGTGACCAGGCGCTGCGCGACGAAGGCAGAAGGCTCCGCCACGAGCACGCGAGCTCGCGGCCCGACGCTCCCGCGGAGCGAACCGAGAAACCGCGCTGGGTCCTTCACCAGGCCGAGCACGTCCACCACGACGGCCGCGTCCGCGACGCGCCCTGCGAGGGGCTCATCGAAGGACGATTGCATTGTCTCGACCGCGGGCGCGTACTCGCGGATGAACGCGAGCGCCTTCGGGTCCGCGTCCACCGCGACGACCTGATCGTACTGCGGCACGAGCAGCGCGCTGCCCACGCCGGAGCCGGCGCCCGCGTCGATGATCCGGCCATCCCCGGAGCCGACGCTCGCGAAGGCACGATAGAACGGGGCCGTGGAAGGGGCCGGGCTGCGGAGCCCCGGGTACGCGCGCACGCGGCCCTTCACCACGGGCACCGAGGCGCCGGAGGCGAACTCCGCCCACTGCTCGAGCGCCCCGCGATTGCCCGAGTAGCGCGGGATCACGCCGCGGTTCTCGTGAAGGGGTCGCTCGGTCGTCACGTCGGTCATCTATTTCTTCCCCTGCGCTTGCTCGATCGCGGCCTTCGGGACGGCCACGCGCCACGCTTCTCGAAGCGGGGTGAGCACGCGGATGACCTCTGCCACCTTCTGAGCATCGCCTTTCATGTTGGCTTCGGTCAGACGTGACAAGCAAAAATCGTACACGCTGGCGAGCTTCTCGCAGAGCTCCGGAGACTGGCTGTAGTCGAGCGCCAGGAGCAGCTCCGAGATGATGGCGTGGGACTTCGACACCAGCTCGCTCCCCTTGGCGCGATGCCCGGTCGCGAAGCTGTGCTGCGCGCCCGCGAGGAACCGGAACACCCCATCGTACAGCGCCAGCAGAAGCTCGCCCGGTGTGGACGTCTGCTGCTGGACTTCTTTGTACCTCGCGACGGCAGAGCCGATCATCTTTTAGTCTTCTCAACCACCGAGCTGTGACAGCTGCGCCTTGTACGCGGCAACGGCCGTGTCCATGGCGGTGAACGTCTTGCGGAGCTGATCCGAATAGGCCGTGACGCGATCTGTTTCCTTGGCGATCTGGTCGTCCAGCTGCTTGGCCCGCGAATCCCACGAGTCCTGCGCGGACTGGATGATGCCGCCCTTCGGGTCGTTCAGCGCGTCCACGGCCTTTCCGAGGAGGTCCATGATCCCGTCGGTGCCGCCCTGGCCGTTGATGGCCTCCGTGCCCGCGAGCACCGTCGAGACGGCGGTCGGGTCCTTCTGCAGCGCGTCCGTGAGCTTCGTCTGGTCGAGCGACAGCGTGCCGTCGTTCGCCAGGTTCACCCCCAGCGCCCCGAGCGACTGGAACCGGCCGGTGCCGACCGCCCGGATGATCGAGTCGGAGAGACGCGACGCGATGCTCCGCATGGAGGAGTCGCCCTGCAGCGCTGGGTTCGCAGCGGTGGCCGTGCCATATCCGGCGAGTGAATGGACCTTAGTGATGACCGCGTTGTAGGCGTCCACAACGGCCTGGATCTTGGTGCCGAGGCCCTGCGCATCCTGCGCCACGGTGATCGTGCCGCTCGCGGTCTGATCGGTCAGCGCCATGGTGACGCCGGGAACGGCGCCGGTGATCTGGTTGGTCGCGCTGGTGACCTCGTACCCGTCGATGCTCACCTTTGCGTTCTGGGCGCTCTGCTTCTGGTTCTTGGGGTCGAGGAGGCCGAGCTGGTCTCCGACGCCGCCGCTCGCGCCGAACGTCAGATTGTTGCCGTCGCCAGTGTCAAGCCCGCGGATCTGAAGCCGGTACTTGCTGCCGTCGTAGAAGACGGAGGCCGAGACACGAAGCCCCGAGCCGTTGATCTTGTCCGCCAGCGTGTTGACGGTGTCGTTCGCCGTCACGTCGATCTGGGTTGATGTGGTGCCGACGCCGAGGTCGAGCTTTCCCGTGAGGTTGAGGGCGTCCTGCGAGAACGCGTTCGAATACGTGCGCTGCTCTTTCGCGAGCTGCACGACCTTGACGTCATATGCGCCCGGTTGAGCCGAGCCGTTCGCCGTGACGGTGATTCCGGTGGCACTGCTGGTCGCCGAGTAGCTGCCCACCTGCTGGGCCGTCGACAGCGCGCCCGTGGCGAGCTTGAGCTTGGAGAGAAGGCCTCCGACGTCGGAAAACGACGACTCCGCGGCGCGATAGCCCGCGGATTTGCTCTTCTCTGCACTGATGGGCTGCTGCTCGACCTGGGTCAAGCCCGTGATCAGGCCCTCGATGTCCATTCCGGACCCGATTCCTGCGAAAGTCACTGTACCAGCCATCGTTTATCTCCTTCGTAGCAAGTCCTCTGCCACTCCTTCTCCGGAATGGGGCGACCGTCGGCGAAGGGTCACTTCGCCGACGGTCTACTACCCGCGACTACCGACCGATGAGGTTGAAAGCCGATTGCGGGAGCTGGTTGGCCTGGGCAAGGACGGAGATACCGGCCTGCGTCAGAACCTGGTTACGGGTCATCGACGACGTCTCCGAGGCCACGTCGACGTCTCGGATACGCGAGTTCGCGGCCGAGAGGTTGAGGCGCATCGTCTGGATGTTGCTGGTCGCAACCTGCAGGCGGTTCATTGCTGCGCCGAACTTGGAACGCGCCGTCGAAACGCTGCCGATGGCCGTGTCGATGGTCGACAAGGACGCCAGTGCGCTCGATGACGTGGTGCCACCGATCTTCGTCGTGCTCGCGAGGAGCGACGTCAGGCCTACGCCTCCGAACGTCACGCTGACCTGGTCGCTCGACGTGTTGTTCAGGCCGACCTGGAAGGTCACGGTCTGCGCCGAGGCGGTGATCAGATCCTTGTCGTTGAACTTCGAGGCGCCCTGAATACGGTTTACTTCGCTCTGCAGCAGGCCGAACTCGGTCTGCATGAAGCCTCGGTCCGTGCTCGTGACGCTGCCGTTCGACGACTGGACGGCCAGCTCACGCATACGACCGAGGACGTCGTGGATGTCTCCAAGAGAGCCTTCAGCCGTCTGCGCCATCGAGATACCGTCGGAAGCGTTGCGCTCGTCGACGGTGTAGCTTCGGATCTGCGACTTCATGGACTCGCTGATCGCGAGGCCAGCCGCGTCGTCCGACGCGTTGTTGATGCGGTAACCGCTCGAGAGCTTGTTGAAGCTCGACATGAGAGCGGTCTGGTTCTTTTGTAGGTTCTTCTGTGCTTCGAGAGAGGATACGTTCGTTTGAATTGCGAGCATTGGAGTTCACCTTCCATGGTGAGTCGACGCAGCGTGCGTCGTTTACGGGAGCGTCATTGCTCCTGCATTGCTGAACGGCGGGTCGAGACCGCTCTTGAGAAGAAAGTCTGCGGGCGCATCGGGGCCGGAACGACGGCAGGGCCGCGGGTGGGTATGCTTCCCACACGCGGCCCTGGACCGAGCACGCCTGCGACAGTCGTCGCGCGCGCGCCTATCTGCCGAGCAAGCTCATCGCCATGTTCGGGAGCTGGTTCGCCTGCGAGAGGACCGAGATGCCGGCCTGCGACAGCACCTGGTTTCGCGCGAGCATGCTCGTCTCCTCGGCGACGTCGACGTCGCGGATGCGCGAGTTGGCCGCCGTGATGTTGAGCCGCATGGTCTGGATGGACGACGTCACGACGCCGAGGCGATTCATCGAGGCGCCGTACTTTGCGCGCTGCGTCGAGATGGTCGTCATCGCGTTGTCGATGGTGGACAGCGCCGCGAGCGCCGAGGACGTCGTGGTGCCACCGAGCGTGTTCGTGCTCGCGACCAGGCTGGTCAGCGCGAAGCCGCCGAAGGTCACCGTGAGCTGATCGCTCCCGGTGTTGTTCAAGCCCACCTGGAAGACGATGCTCGACGCGGTCGTCTGCAGGAGCTGCTTGCCGTTGAACTTCGCCGCGCCCTGGATGCGCACGACCTCCTCCTTCAGCTGCGTGTACTCCGTGTTCATGTAGCCGCGATCGACGGCGGTGAACGAGCCGTTCGACGCCTGCACCGCGAGCTCCCTCATGCGGGAGGCGATGTCCTGCACCTCGCCGAGCGCGCCTTCTGCGGTCTGCACCATGCTGATGGCATCGTTCGCGTTGCGCTCGGAGACCACGTACGACCGGATCTGGCTCTTCATGCTCTCGCTGATGGCGAGGCCTGCCGCGTCGTCCGCCGCACTGTTGATGCGGAAGCCGCTCGAGAGGCGGTTGAAGCTCTGCTGGAGCGACATCTGGTTTCGCGCGAGGTTCTTTTGCGCTTCCAGTGACGCTATGTTGGTCGGAATGGTCAACATGAGTCGGTTCCTTTCACTCTCAGTGTGGAGGTCTGTTTTCGAGGCCGTCTTTGGCCTCGAGTAGTCTTTGCCGTAGCTCGGTCGACGCGCGCTCGATCGCCTCTGCGACCAGCACGCCCTTCTCCGTCGCTCGCGCGGCCTCGGCGCGGGCATCGTTGCCGATGGCACCGAGCTCGTTCGCGGCGGTGCGAGTCACTGCCTCGTGCGCCCACAGATCCACGAGCGGCGCGGCGTGGACGGCAGCGCGCATCGCGATCTCGGCCTTCTCGAGCGCCTCGAAGCTCCGGAACACCCGTCGTGAATCATTCGCCCGGATCGCGCCGACGGCGCTCAATCCACGGCGACGCATCCGGCGCGCCGCGTTGCGGACCTCCTCTGTCAGGGCAGCCTGTGCCTCGAGCCACCCGACGATGTGCTCGGCGGAGATCGCCTTGTCTGCTTCGACGGCCAGCGCCGACAGCGACTGCGCCGTGATGTCGAGCTCGGGTAGATCGCGGAGCACCGCCTCGAGCCGTTCTTCCTCGAACCCTGCGATGCGGCCGCCGCCTTCCGTCGCGTTCACGAGCCGCAGCTCGCTCCGCGCTTCGATCAGGAGCGACGCGGCGGACTCGAACCAGCCGCGGATACCGGAGAAGCTGATACCGGAGTAGACGACCCCCTCGCCGCCCCACGCCGGGATCTCGGTCAGCGGCTCGGAGCCGTGGCGGTGGCCCACCTTCTTCAGCGCGTCGGACCACTCGAGCTTCATCTCGCCGGTCTCCTTCGAGGCCGTCGCGCGGGAGTCCTCCCACCAGCTGCCGCTCGCGTGCGTCCGGCCGCTCGTGTACGCGAGGTCCTGACCAAGCAGCACGATCGGCGAGCATCCGAGCGCGTGCGCCATCGAGAACGCTGCCGTGGAGACACTGCCGCAGACCGCGACGCCGGGCGCGCCCGTCAGCTGCTCGAGCGGCAGCGCGAACTGCGGCAGGAGCTCGTGCATCGGCAGCAGCGGTCCCTTGCCCGTCTTCAGGATGTTCGGCGCCGCGCACAGGCTGAACGCGCGCACGACGTCGTCGATGAACGGCAGCTCGGCGAGGAGCTTCGAGCTGTCCATCGACTCGATGCAGGCGAGCACGTGGGGCGCAACGCCGTTCCGCGCCAGCGCCTTACCACTCGAGTTCACTGCGAAGACGATGCCCTTCTTGCGAGCTTCCGCGAGCAGACCCACGTTCTGGTCGAGCGACGGCCCGGCTCCCACGATGAACGCGGGCACGCCCCGGTACTTGCCGAGCAAGGAGAGAAACGGCGAGGTCCCCGCGATGGTCGGCAGGTTCGCGAGGATGTCCTCGACCCAGACGCGCGCGCGCGCCTCGTAGGTGTTCTGGGTGATTCCGATGCGCTGGAAGAGCTCCTGGATGGCGTTCGGCAACGCCATCAGCTCGGCGCTGTACGCCGTGGGGTAGCCCGGGGTGCGCACGATGATTGCGTCCAGGTACCGCTGCCCGATCTGCACCCACGCGCTCATCAGCGCCTGCGAGCTCGTCACGACGTGAACACCGCCCAGGTCCGTCGGGCCGTGGTCGAGCATGGTGCGCAGGACGCCCACGTCGGGTTCGAGTACCACCACGGGCTGCGAGCTCAGCTCGCGCAGCGCCCGCGCGGCGTGCCCCATGCCCATCCCGAAGACGACGAACACCGTGCGGTCGTTCGCGCGCCGCGCGATCTCGCGGATCTCGTCGTCGCCGTGGGGCGCGCCGAGGAGGTGGCCGCCCACGTCGATGAGCGGTGTCCGATCCGCGGTCAGCACCACGCGCCCCTTCGGGGCCGCGGCGATGATCTCCCGCTGGGTGAGGTCCGGCAGCGCAAGCGCGTCCAGGTTCTCCTCGAGGAACCCCGTCGGCCGAAGCTCGACGTGGAAGGACGTAGCGACGGCGGCGCTCACGGCACGCCTGCCTTCACCGGCGTAGCGTCTTCACTTTGACTCGGGGTGGCGTCAGCCGCCTGACGGCCGAGCCCGAGCTTTGCGGTCGGGAGCGACGTCTTCACGGCGACGTTCGGAGCGATCCCGACGACGGCGTCCGTCTGCGCGACGCTGCTCTTCGTTGCCTCGAGATTCGCCGATAAAATGGCGTCTCTCACCTCGCTGCGGAGTACGGTCAAACCGCGGGGCGCCGCGATCCCGAGCTTCACGCCGTTCTTGTGAACGGCGGTTACGACAATCTCGATGTCGTCGCCAATCGCTATGCGTTGGCCCTTTCGACGGGAAATCACGAGCATCGTCGCTCCCCGTTGCACGGCTGATGCCAGGTCTCGGAGGGCGACGAAATCGCTCGTCGTCGCGCGATCTTCGAGCCCATGCCGTGCCAGGCGTCAATGGATTGGCGCGCGTTCCGTCCGCCACGCGCGCGGCCCGGAGACGTCGACCAGCGAGGCGCCGTACGCCTCGCAATGCGCCCGCGTCGCTACCCGATCTGTCCGCCGGGCGTGAGCGTCGTCCGTGCCACGGAGATCGCCTGCTGCAGGGCGTTGTTCAGGCGGGTCAGGTCCGAGTACGTCGTGTACGGGTCGGCCTGGCCGACGGCGATGGTGTGCGTCCCGAGCGTCGTCTGGGCTTGCGCGAGCGCAGCGTCCGTCGTGTCGAGGCGATCGAGAAGCAGCCCCGAGTCGGCGCGCGAGGTGGTGACCTGGTTGCGGGCGGCTTCCACGCTGTCGAGCGTGGAGGAGATGGCCGTCGTGCTGTTCGCCCTGAGGCCCGCCTCGAGCGCGTCGACGGTCGCGAAGACGTCGGTGCCGCCGGCCGCCGTGAACGCGTTCGCGCCGCTCGGGTTCGCGCGGATGCTGACGCCCTGCGAGACCTCCACGAGGTGCGCGTCGTCGTTGCCCGTGAAGGTGCCGGCGCTGTCGAAGGGAGCGGTGTCGGTGACCGTCCCGCCGAAGAGGTAGCCGTTCGAGCCCTTGGTGTTGGCGAGCCCGACGAGATGAGCCTTGATGGTCTTCACCTCGTCGGCGAGCGACGAGCGCTCGCTGGCCGACAGGGTATCGTTCGCGCCCTGGAGCGCGATCTCACGGAGGCGGGTGAACGAATCGCCGGCTTCGCCGAGAACCCCCTCGGCGATCTGCGCGTCGCCGCGCACCGACGAGCTCGCCTGCTGGTACTGCGTGGTGTGGGCCTGCGCCGCCGAGAGGCGCGTGAGCTCGGCGGCCGCGATGGGGTCGTCGGACGGCGCCGCGACGCGCTGGCCGCTGCTCGCTTGCTGCGCCACCTCGGCCTGCCGCGTCGACAGCTCGCTGAGCGAGCGGCCGACCATGTCGTAACGCATTCCTTCGCTGATTCTCATGGACGTAGAGTGTTGATCAGGTCACCGAGCATCTGGTCTGCCGTGGTGAGGACTTTGGAAGAGGCTTCGTAGGCACGCTGGAACTTCGTGAGCGAGATCATCTCCTCGTCCAGGTTCACGCCGCTCGCGCTCTCGCGCATCTGCGAGACCTGGGCCTTCATGGCGTCGCGGGTCTTCACGTCGCCGTCGGCGGCTTGCTTGCGCAGCCCGACGTCGCCGACGATGTCCGAGTACGCCTCGATGGCCGTGCGCGTGTTACCGCCTGCGATGTGCGCGTCCCCGAGCTGCGCGAGCGCGTTGGCGTTGGTGGAGTCGCCGGCGCCGCCCGTCGCGGTGCCGGACGCCGCGAGGAGCTCGGGATGGCCGACCATGTTCGGGTCGAGCGTGAGCGAGCGTGCCGCGCCGCTCGCCGTGGCGGTGACGCTGAAGAGATTCCGCCCGCTGACGCCGTCCGTGCCGTAGCCGGCGGCGTGTTGCGTGTTCACGGCGTTCCCGACATCGAACGCGAGCTGGTCGAGCTGGTCCATGACGGCCTTGGCGTCGACGTCGCGTGCGTCGCGAATGCCGGCGAGCTTGCCGCCGGTGAGGTTCTGCGTGACCTCGCTCGACGGGCCCCCGGGTCGCGTCGCGAGCACCTGCATCGTGCCGTCTGCGGCGACTCCGACGGAGAGCTGGCGCGACGTCCCGCCCTCGACGAGGGTCGTGCCAGCGGACTGGATTACGAGCTGGCCCTGACCGTCGGTGAAGGTGTGGACGTCGACGAGATCGGTCAGGCCCGTGATGAGCTGCGTGCGCTGGTCGATGAGATCCGCCGTGTCGGCGCCCTGTGATTGCGCGGTGGTGATGCGCGCGCTGAGCTCGGCGATGCTCGCTGCCTTCGAGTTGACCTCCGAGGCGACGCCCTTCGCTTTGTCGAGCTCCTCCGTCTGGAACGACGCGAGACCGTCCGCCGTGTCCGACACCTTCTGGGCGAACGCGTCGGCCTTCGCAAGCGCCGTCGAGCGCGCGGTGGTGTCGGTCGGGTTCGCCGCCAGCGCGGAGAACGAGTCGAACATCGCCTGCAGCGAGCTCGAGATGCCAGTCCCTTGGCCGTCGTTGAAGAGCGACTCCACCGTCGCGAGATCCGTGCTGCGCTGGTCGGCGCCGGAAGACTGCGCCGAGGCGGCAAACAGACGTCGCTCGGTGAACTGATCGACGACCTGGCGGGTGCCGTCCACCTTCACCGTGCCGCCGTTCGGGCCGAGCGGCTCCGAGGAGAGCAGCGCTTCGCGCCGCGCATAGCCCGGCGTGCTCACGTTCGCGACGTTCTGACCGGCGACGCCCAGGCCGTACTGCTGCGCCGCGAGCGCGTCGCGAGCAGTGGATAGGATGTCGTTCAGACCCACGACTACACCCTCACGCTCAATCGGAACGGCGCGGTCGGCGCGCGTCGATGAGTGCCGCCGGGGTAAGTGGCGGGCGCTTCCCCCGTCACCATCGCGATGATGCCCTGCAAGCACGCTCGTGCGTGCACGGTGAGGAGCTGATTGTCGAGCGCGAGCCGCCGCACGCGCTTGAGCTGCGGGATGTCGGCGGCCGTCTTGCGTGAGTCGGCGGCGCGGAGGCGGGCGTCGAGCGCGAGCTTCGCTTCCGCGGCGCGTTCGATGCCCTCGTGGTCGAGCGTCCTCAGGGCCTTGTGCTCCTCGCGGAGCACCCCCTCGAGCTCATCCAGGATGACGGAGACCGATTCTAGACTTTCCACAGACCCACCTATTCAGAGCGAGCGCGTGCTCGCCGCGGGGCCTGCGAGACCGTGAGCCTGTCAGCCCAGTGTGTCCAGCAAGCGAGACGCGACGAGGTGCGAGTTGACCTTGAAAGTGCCGTCGGAGACGGCGGCCTTCAAAGATTCGACCTTACTCGAGCTCACCTTGGGGTCCCCTTTCGAAGCAAGCTCCCGCGCCTCGGTCGAGATGCTGACTTTGGCAGCTTCGGCCGGAGTGCGTTCTGCAGATGCAGGTGCCTGGGGCTCCGCGGCTTTCGACGCGGAGTTCACCGGCGAGAGGGCAACCCTCCGATAGGCTTCCAGTGCCGAGTTTCCGGTGATTCCTTTCATGGTGTCCTCCAGGCAGCTTTCTTCGAAAGGGCAGGTCCGACTTTCAGACTCGAACTTGCCTCGGTGAGAGAGAACGGCACATCGCCACGCGACTTGAGCGCCAATTTATCGTCGACCGAGTCGGGCGCGCGATGTGGGTACGAATGGCCTTTCATAAGTATTGAATTACTTTGTTGTTTTCTGTGCGGCGGCGCCTCGGGTGAGGGCCTCCAGTACGACGTGGGCGAGCCCGATGCCGCCGCCCTGGCTCGCCGAATCGGCGAGGGCGCCGACCATCATCGAGCCGTAGACGCCCGAGCCCGCGGACATCGAGCCTTGCTTGCCCATGGAGCCCGCCTGCTCCAATGGCTTCAGCAGGTTACGGAGGAAGATCGCCTCGAACTCGTGGGAGACCTTCTCGAGCTTGGGATCTGGTTTCTGGGTGGGGGCACCCGCGGCGGCCTTGCCGACCTTCGGGGCTGCGGTCGCCGGCGCGCCCGCCTTCGGCGTCGCAGCCTGCGGCGCGCCCAGGACGAGCTTCGCTGCGGTGCTCTTCTCCATGGCGAGCTTCGGCGCCGCGCCCTTCGCATCCATGACGAGCTTCGGAGCCGCATCCGTCGAGTCGAGCGCCTTCGCATGAAAGCGACCGTCGGCAGCAATCTGAAAGCCGGCAGCGGAAATGGGGTTCATCGGCTGTCCCCCGCATCTCCGCCAGCGCCGTCCGGACACGAGCCCGCGGGGCCAGCGGCCGCGCGGGCCGCTACGACCTTGCGGTCTTGGCAGACCAGATCACGATCCGCCAATGACAGGCGAGTGAGACTACCGGCGAAGCCGGCGCGGACTGCCTTCGGCGCGGAAGGATCGCGCGACGCGTCCGGACGGCGCGGTGGAAAATCAACCGGTGGAA
>CAYUAW010000052.1:14035-30212 GCA_964442485.1 uncultured Polyangiaceae bacterium | reverse complement strand
CCCCGCCGCCTTCGGCGCGCTCGCTCCGCTCGCGTAGTTCCGCATCTTTGATGCCTCGGGGCGTCTCCCCGCCGATGGGAATCTACTATGCCGCGAGACCACGGTTCGGACGCCCCGCGCCTTCGTCTCGACGAGAGAGCCCGAGGCGCGCGCACACGGCCCTGGTCATGGGAAGATGCCGCGCTCGACGTAAGCCTGGCTGAGCCGCTCGAGCGCGAGCCCGTAGCATGCGATGCGCATCGCGCACTCGTGCTTCTCCGAGAAATCCATCGAGCGCTGGTAGGCGTGACGCATGGCGCGCTCGAGGCGATCTTCCACCTCCTCCAGGTGCCACCGCTCGCTCCTGCGATTCTGAACCCACTCGTAGTAGCTGACGGTCACGCCGCCGGCGTTAGCGAGGATGTCCGGGATAACGAAGATGCCGCGGCTCTCGAGCACGCGATCGCCGGCCGGCGTCGTCGGGCCGTTCGCTCCCTCCGCGACCAGGCGCACCTTCAGCAGACCGGCTTCTGCCTCGCCGACCTGGTTCTCGAGGGCGGCGGGCACGAAGATGTCGGCCTCTGTTGCGAAGAACTCTTCGCGCGTGATCTTCACGCCATTCGGGTAACCGGAGATGCTCCCGTGATCCTGCACGAATGACTGCAGGCGGTGCTCGTTGAACCCCTCGGGATTGTAGAGGTGCCCCGAGTGATCGCCCACGGCGACCAGGGACACGCCGAGCTGGCCGAGCAGCACCGCGGTGTGCGAGCCGACGTTGCCGTATCCCTGCACGATGAGCTTCTTCCCCTGGAGCTCGAAGTCGTTGCGCTCGGCCCATTCGCGGATGCAGTGCACGAGCCCCTGACCGGTCGCCTTCGAGCGCCCGAGCGAGCCGCCGCTCGTGACGGGCTTGCCGGTGACGACGCCGAGCGCGTTCTGCCGGTGCACTGTGCCCACCGTGTTCATGTACGTATCCATGGCCCACGCCATGACCTGCTCGTTCGTCCCCACGTCGGGGGCGGGGATGTCGTAGTCCGGGCCGATGTTTCCGCCGAGCGCGTGGAAGAAGCGCCGCGTGATGCGCTCGAGCTCGCCCTTCGACACCTCGCGCGGGTTGAACTTGATGCCGCCCTTCGCGCCGCCGAACGGCAGACCCATCAGCGAGCACTTCCAGGTCATGAGCGCCGCGAGCGCCTTCACCTCGTCGAGCGAGGTCACCTCGTGAAACCGGAGGCCGCCCTTGTACGGGCCGAGGATGTTCGAGTGCTGGATGCGGTAGCCCTTGAAGAGCCGGTAGTGACCGTCGTCCATCTTCACCGGGAAGTTGACGATGATCTCCGTCTTGGGCTGCCGCAGGATGACGTGCACATGCTCGGGCACGTGCACGAGCTCTGCCGCGCGATCTAGATGGCCCTGGACGACGTCGAAGAAATCGTTTCCGTCGCTCACGAAGCCACTTTTACTACACGCCCATCCACGCCGTATACAAGTACACGATGGGGCTCACCACGAGCAGTGCGTCAATCCGATCCAGGATGCCTCCGTGGCCCGGAACGATCCACCCGGAGTCCTTGATCCCCGTCGAACGCTTCAGTAGCGACTCGACCAGATCACCCATCTGACCGAGCGCCCCCGCCACGACTGCGAGGACGAGGCCGTCCAGAAGCGGGAGCACCGGCAGGTACCAGAAGTGGGCAAGTAGCGCACCACACGCAGAACCAGCCAGCGAGCCCACGAAGCCCTCGCGGGTCTTCTTCGGGCTCACGGCTTCGTAGAGCTTCGTCTTGCCGAGGTAGCGTCCTGCGAAGTATCCGCCGGTGTCGCCCAGCCACGCCACCATCAGTGTGTAGAGGACGTACGGCGGCCCGCTCGGCCCGAGGTCGCGGCGTAGCATGGCGAGCATCGTCACGAGAGCGCCCACGTAGAGCGGCCCGGCGATGCCGGCCATGATCCGGAGCGCCGCGTCCTCCACGCGACCGAGCCGGACGAGGGGAATGAACGAACCGACGATGGTGACGGCCGCCACCATCGTGAGGAGCGCGACCGGCCGCGTGCCCTCGAAGTACAGAGTGAGCGACACCGCGCCCGTCATCACCACGCCGACGGCGCGCGAGAAGGCGTCGTTCGGATGCGTCATCCCGAAGAGCTCGGACGCTCCCACGAGCGACGCCACGAACACGATCGCGTACCAGCCGAGCGGCGGACCGAAAAACAATGTCCCGAGGAGGATCGGGGCGACCACGGCGACCGTGAGGAGCCGGTTGGCTAGGTTGCTCTTCGCCACGCGCGCGCCCCGGTCGTTATCAGCCGAGGCGTCGATCTACAAGGGGCCGCGACGGCGCTGTTGCCGCATGGCGCAGGCTGACTTAGAGGCGCGTATTCGAAAATGACGGTGATCGGCGCGTACATCGGGAGCCGTCTTCGAGCCGCGGGGCTCGTAACGGCGATCGCGGCGGGCACGTCGTTCGCGCGGCCCTCGCCGCCGGCGCGGACGCTCGAGGGGCTCGCGTCGCTGCTCGGACGTGCCGCGAACGGCGTCGTCGTGCCCACCGAGGTCAAGTGGGAGCCGAGCCGCGGCGCGCTGGGGGATGCCCTGTTCGGCCGGCGCGTACTGTTTCTCGCCGCTCCGAGCGCGGGCAAGGAGCGCGACGTCTACCGCGCGCGCGTGAGAGTGTCGCTGGAGGGCCAGCCCGTCGAGGTCGGAGGTGTCCGGAACATCACGGAGACACCGCTCGGCGACGACGCCGCGCTGGAGGTTCGCGGTTCGACCGCGGCCTTCGCGACGACCGCGTATCAGCGCGTGCAGGGCATCACCGTTCTCGACCTCGACGGCGTCGAGCCGCGCGATCGCCCTGCATCGCTCGCCGGCCGCGCGACGCTCGCCCTCGCTTCGTACCGGCGCACCGGGACCTTCTCCGGCCTCGGGCGGTTCGATCTTGTGCTCGACACGCCCGCGCGCGCCGCCCTGATCGAGCTGTCACCGCCGACGCTCCGGGTGAACGTGGAGGATCCGACGGACGAGGTGTCCGTGGACGTGAACACCGGGGAGCTCGCGGCGGCGCCGGGCAAAGGCGCGCACGCGCTCCGTCTCGTCCGGCAGGACTACCAGGGGCGCAGCGTGCTCGCATGGAGCGTGGACCTCGTCCGCTCCGTTGTGGGACCAACGCCCGTCGCGTTCTTCGAGCGAGCCGTGTTCGGTACCGAGGATCTCGTGAAGCGTGCGATGGCGAAGGCCTTCCGCTGGTCGCCAGATTCGCGCCTGAAGAAGGGCGCCCCGCCGCCCGTGGCACGTGTTCTCCGCGTCAGCGAGGAGACGAACGCGGATTCCGGGTGGCCTCCGCCGCCGATACCGTCCCTGTGGGAGCAGGCGAAGCCGGGGGAGGGCCAGTGGACGGCCGTCTCGTATCCGTTCTTGCCGAAGCTCGCAGGTGACGTGGGCAACGGTGCGCCTCCTTACTTTTACACGACCTTCATCCGTCCCGATCCGGAGCGGCCCTACACGGAGGTGCTGCTCGTCGCGATGGACATGCGCCAGCTCGAGCTAGGCATGGAGGGCGGATACGAGGAGCCGCAGCCCGTCGCCGGCCCGCCAGGAACGGGGCGCATTCCACGCTCGCCGGCGATCTTGCCGAGGGTCGCAGCCGCGTTCAACGGCGCGTTCAAGGCGGAGCACGGCTCGTACGGCATGGTCGTCGGACGTCGGATCCTGCTCCCGCCGGTCCCCGGTGCGGCAACCGTGCTGGTCACTACCGACGGTCGCGCGGGGTTCGGGGCGTGGGGCGGGACGGGGGAGCTTCCGGCGGACGTCGCCTCGCTCCGTCAGAACCTCGACCCCCTGGTGGACGGCGGCGTCGTCAACCCCGCGCACCGCAGCATCTGGGGATGGCAGATCGCGGGGGAGAGCTCGCTCACCGAGCGCACCGCCTTGTGCCTGACGCCTTCGCGCCACGTCTACTACGCGTGGGGTCGCGACATCACGGGTCAGGGCCTCGGGCGCGCGCTGAAGCAGGCGGGCTGCGACTACGCGATCCACCTCGACATGAACCCGCGCCACTGCGGCTTCGTGTTCATGCACGCTGATCCGGCAGAGCCCGGCGACGGCCAGTATCGGCTCGCCGATTCGGGGATGAGCATCAACCCGAGCCGCTACTACCTGGGCTCCGACAAGGACTTCTTCTACGTGATGACGCGCGACGTGGGCGGTTCCGCGACAGGCGCCGACGTCTTCCGGCCCTCCGGCGGCGTGCAGCCGCCACCTTCGTGGCTTCCGGGCATCCACGAGCTGACGCGCGACGTCGGCGAGCTCTCCGTGCGGATCGTGGAGTTCGATGCGGGACGCGTCGACTGGGTGGTCCGGTCCGGGTCGTCGGAGCCTTCCGCGCCCGGCGCGCCGTCGAAGCGAGTCGGGCTCGAGCCTGCGCTGGAGGGCAGGGTCGTCGCCGCCGTCGGCCTCGGGCACACCACCGACGCCCTGCGCTACGGGCTCGCGTTCGACGGGCGCGCGTCGCTCGAGCTCCGGAGGACCTACGCGACGGTCGTGCTCTCGCCCGGACGCGCACCGAAGGTCGCGCTGCCTGGCGAGCGCCCGAAGCTCGAGCCGGGAGAGGACGCCGTGCAGCTGCCGCTCCTGGCGAAGGACGGCGAGGTCGACCCGCGCGCCGCCGATCGCGGCGGCACGCGCGCTCGCGGCGCCCTTTGTGTCACTTCGACTGGTCGGATCATGATCGCAACGGCGCGACACGATTCGAGCGACCCACTGGCCGCGACCCTGGTCGAGCTGGGGTGCAAGGAGGTCGTTGCGCTGGATCGCGGGTCGCGACACCCGGCGTTCGTGCATCGGGCCGGCACGCCCGAAGCGCCTCTCAGCAGCTACGAGACGAGCGCGCTCTACGCCATCGGGCGGCCCATGACGCCTTATGCGTTTCGGTACGGCGACGAGCAGTGACGGTGTCGGTGTGCGGCAAAATGTCACTTCGCCCGTACGCTCCGAATCGTCGATCTAACGCGGTCTCGATTTTGGGTCACCTCCGATGACAACGACGGGGCGGCGAGCTAGGAACGATCAGCCCGGCGGCGCGGCGCCAGGCAGCTTGAATCGTGACCAGCAACTCCGACGAAGGTCAGGCGAGGCGAGCGCAGAGTTTCCTCGCCGGGGGAGGCGAGATGGGGGCGCGCATCCGCGCCATCGATTGGTCGAGGACCCCGCTCGGTCCCATCGAGCAGTGGTCGTCGACCCTGCGCACGTGCGTCCGTATCGTGCTCACGTCGAAGCAGCCCATGTTCGTCTGGTGGGGCGATGAGCTGATCAACCTCTACAACGACGCCTACAAGACCATCGTCGGCGGCAAGCATCCGGCCGCGCTGGGCCAGCCGGCGTCGGTCATCTGGCGGGAGATCTGGGACGTGATCGGGCCCCGGGCCACCTCCGCGATGCGCGGCGACGAGGGCACCTACGACGAAGCACTCCTCCTGATCATGGAGCGCAACGGCTATCCCGAGGAGACGTACTACACGTTCTCCTACAGCCCCGTGCCTAACGAGCAGGGCGGCACGGGGGGCGTGCTGTGTGCGAACACCGAGGACACGCGTCGCATCATGGGCGAGCGACAGCTCCGGCTCTTGCGCGAGCTCGCGGCGCGCGTCGCCGAGGCGCGCACCCAGGAGGAAGCGTGCATGCGCGCCGCGGAGGCGCTGTCGACGGCCGATCGCGACGTGCCGTTCGCTGCGCTGTATCTCGTCGATCCGGAGCGGCGTCAGCTGTCGCTCGCGGGTGCCTGCGGCATCCCGGCAGGACACGCGCTCGCGCCCGAGCGCCTGCCCATCGACGCGGAGTCGCCCTTGCCGATCGCGCGCGCGATGGCCGAAGAGCGGCTGCTCGTCGTCTCCGGCTGCGACGGATCAATCGGCGCGCTGCCGACCGGCGCCTGGAGCGTGCCGCCTAAGCAGGTGGCGGTGGTCCCCATCGCCGCTCCGCACGAGTCGGGTCACCACGGGCTGCTCATCGTCGGGCTGAGCCCTTTCCGTCTGTTCGACGACGACTACCGCGGCTTCCTCGAGCTCGTCGCCGGCCAGCTCTCTGCCGGCATCTCCAACGCCGAGGCGTACGAGAAGGAGAAACGTCGCAGCGAAGCGCTCGCGGAGCTCGATCGCGCGAAGACCGCGTTCTTCAGCAACGTGAGCCATGAATTCCGGACGCCCCTCACGCTCATCCTGGGCCCGATAGAGGACTCGCTGGCGAGATCCGGCCAGCTTTCGCGGGAGGATGTGGAGACCGTCTACCGCAACTCGGTCCGCCTGATGAGACTCGTGAACGCCTTGCTCGACTTCTCGCGGATCGAGGCGGGACGGACGATGGCATCGTATGAGCCGACGGATCTTTCCGCGCTCGCGCAAGATCTCGCGAGCGCGTTCCGCTCGGCCATCGAACGCGCGGGCCTTCGCTTCGAGCTCGCTCTCCCGCCGCTCGCGGACCCCGTCTATCTGGATCGCGACATGTGGGAGAAGATCATCCTGAATCTACTCTCGAACGCGCTGAAGTTCACCTTCGACGGCACCATCTCGGTCACGGTGCGGGCGCTTCCGGAGCACGTCGAGCTCACGGTCTCGGACACCGGAAGCGGCATCCCGGAGAAGGACCTTCCGCACGTCTTCGAGCGATTCCATCGCGTGGAAGGCGCGCGCGCCAGGACCAACGAAGGCTCGGGGATCGGCCTGGCCCTCGTGCACGAGCTCGTGCGGCTGCACGGCGGTACCGCCTCCGTGAAGAGCCAGGTCGGGGTGGGCACCTCCGTCACCTTGCGCGTCCCTCGCGGAATGGCACATCTGCCTCAGGACCGTATCCGCAAGAAGGGCGACGGGGGGAGGGCCGTCAGCGCCGCCACGCCGTTCGTCCTGGAGGCGGAGCGGTGGCTGCCCGGCGCCACGACGGTTCCCCTCGAGCCGATCCCGTCGTCGCTCCCCCCGGCGGATGTTCACGCCGGCGCCCACATCCTGCTCGCCGACGACAACGCCGACATGCGCGACTACCTCACGCGGCTCCTCTGCCAGAGGTGGCAGGTCGAGGCCGTGTCGGACGGTAAGTCGGCGATTGCAGCCGCTCGCCGGAGGCGACCGGATCTCGTGCTCACGGACGTGATGATGCCGCACGTCGATGGCTTCGACCTGCTCAAGTCGCTCAAGTCGGATCGCGCGACGCGGAGCATTCCCGTGATCATGCTGTCCGCCCGCGCGGGGGAAGAGTCGCGCATCGAGGGGCTCGAGGCCGGGGCCGACGATTACCTCGTGAAGCCTTTCTCGGCGCGCGAGCTCATGGCGCGCGTCGCGACGCACCTGCAGATCGCGAGCTTGCGTGAGGCGGCGGAGGTCGAACGTGCGCGCCTCTTCGACGTCCTCGAGCAGGCCCCCGTCCCTGTCGCCGTGTTCACGGGGCCCGAGCTCCGGTTCGAGCTCGCCAACCCTCCTTACCTGGAGATGGTCGGTCGCAGCGACCTGGTGGGCCGCACGCTCCGCGAAGCCTTGCCGGAGATCGGCGATCACCCCGTCATCGCGTCCCTCGAGACGGTGTATCAGACGGCGCGCCCGCTCCGCGTTACCGAGTTCCGGGTGCCGGTGCTGCGACGCGGCGTCGTCGCCGAGGCCTTCTTCGACTACGTCGTTCAGCCGCTGCGCGGGCCTTCCAACGACGTCTCTGGCATCATCGCCGTCGCGAACGAGGTGACCGAGCAGGTCGCTGCGCGACAGCGCGTCGACGATCTGCGCGCGGCCGCCGAGAACGCGAGCCGCGCGAAGGACGAGTTCCTGAGCACCCTGAGCCACGAGCTTCGTACGCCGCTGAACGCGATCGTCGGCTGGTCGAGCCTCCTTTCGTCCGGGGCGATCCCTGCCGATCAGGTGGGCCGGGCGGTGCAGACCATCGAGCGCAACGCGAGAGCGCAGGCGCGCCTCATCGACGACATGCTGGATCTATCGCGCATCGAGCAGGGCAAGCTCGTCCTCAGCGTCGGTCCGCTCGAGATGGTGCGCGTCGTCGAGGCGGCCATCGACGCCGTGCGGCCCGCCGCGGAGGCCAAGGGCGTTCGCTTGCAGCCGATCCTCGACTCCCACGCCACAATCGTCGGCGACGCCGATCGCCTGCAGCAGGTCGTCTGGAACCTGCTCTCGAACGCCATCAAGTTCACGCCCCGTGGCGGCCGCGTCCAGGTGCGGCTCCGCCGTGATCAATCCCACGTCGAGGTGGTGGTCGCCGACACGGGGCAAGGCATCGAGTCGGGGTTTCTGCCCTACGTCTTCGACAGGTTCCGTCAGGGCGACGGGGCGTTCACGCGGAGGGCAGGCGGGCTAGGCCTCGGGCTCGCCATCGTCCGGTCGCTCGTCGAGCTTCACGGGGGCAGCGTCGCCGCGCTGAGCGACGGAAAGGATTGCGGCGCGACCTTCGTGGTGCGCTTGCCGATGGCGCCGCTCCGCGCGAGCCAGCCATTCGCGCCGGGGGGAGGGAGCGACGGCGCCGAGCTTCGGCCGCCGACCTTCGAGTGCCCCGACGAGCTCGTGGGTCTCCGCATCCTCGTCGTCGACGACGAGCCTGCCACTCGTGACCTTCTCGGCTTCGTGCTGGAGCAGTGCGAGGCGAAGGTGACGACCGCCTCGTCGGCGGCCGAGGCGCTCGCGGCGTTCCGCAAAGGTTCGTTCGACATTCTCATCTCGGACATCGGGATGCCCGACGTCGATGGCTACTCGCTCATCCGCAACGTGCGGACCTTGTCACCGGACGCCGGCGGCAGCATCCCGGCGCTGGCTCTCACCGCCTACGCTCGCGGCGAGGATCGCACGCAGGCGTTGAAGGCGGGGTTCAACATGCATCTCACGAAGCCCATCGAGCCCACCGAGCTGCTCGTCGTCATCGCGTCGCTGATGAACGGTTATCAGCGAAGCCGGAACGAGGCGCCGGCGAAGGGCTGAAGCACCCGGACTATCAGGCGGCCTGCGCCTCGGCGAGCATGACGCGGAGGCGGCCCATGGCGCGCGAGTGCAGCTGAGAGATGCGGGGCTCGCTCACGCCAAGCATGCGGCCGAGCTCCTTGAACTTGACGCCCTTGAAGTAGTGGAGAGAAACGATGTGGCGCTCGCGCTCGGGGAGCAGCTCGACGGCCTTCGCCAGCTGGTCGCGCACGAAGCGCTCTTCCATGTGCTGGTCGGAGCTGATGGTGTCGCTCGCGATGAGGCAGCGCGCCTGCTCGGTCTCGCTGACCTCGTCGAAGCGAAGGACGATCGGCGCGCTCGGCGCCGAGCCTCCCGATGACTTTGCCGCCTCGGCGGCCGCAGCGCGTGCGCGGCGCGGTAGCCAGTCCTGGGCGCGCAGCTCATCGAGAATCGCGCCGCGGATACGAACGCGGACGTACCAGTCGAAGTTGCCGGCGCGCTCGACGCCGTGCTTGCGAATCGCATCCCAGAGGCCGCTCATGCCGGCGGCGATGAGATCGTCGCGAAGGACGTTGCGCGGCAGCCGTCGCTGGAAGCCGCCGGCGATCTGTCGGACGATCGGCTCGTAGCGGGTGAGTAGCTCCGCCGAGAGTGCCGCCGAAGGCACGGGTGCCGTCTTGCGGGGAGCGCGGGGCACGTTGTGGTGCGTACCGCTCTGGGGGATCTGGCTGTCGAGCGCGACTGCTGCTGAAGACGTGGACGGCATGGGCGGGGACCTCGGATGTGTCCTTGAGCACCGACCGTGCCAGGTGAGAATCCAGCATGATTTACGCTGGATCGTCTGCTCATCCTCCATTTCAGGGGTGGATTTCTACCCGGGACGCGCGTGACGTATTCGGCTTGCCTACCCGAGCCCGTCCGAAGCCACCGCCGTCGAATCCGCGGAAGTTTGCCTCAATCTTCTCTCAACGACTCCAATGAAGGGTGGCGAGCACTGCCGGACCGCAAGGGGGAGTAGTTGGGTAGTCGTTGACCCAGGTCAGTTCACCGCCACCCGGGGGGCCTTACGTTTTCCGTGGCCTGTCCGTCAAGGGAGGGGGGTAATAATCTACCCGTATCCGTCGGCGTCGACAGCGACGTCGTGGCCGGCGCCTTTCTTGGCGGTTTTTTACTTAGAATGACAAGCTTTCATCCGCGCCAAAGCGGCCGCGGGCCCCAGCGCGAGGAATCATGGCGGAAGGCAAGAACCTGGTCGGAGTCGATATCGGGACCAGCTCGGTCAAGGTCTGCCAGTTGAAGGAGACCCGGCGGGGATTTGCCCTCCAGCGGTTCGGCTACGCGCCACTGTCCCCCCAGACCATCGTCGACGGGCAGGTCATGGACTCGGGCAGGGTCATCGAGGCGCTGCAAAAGGCCTTCACGGACGGGAAGATCCGGCAGCGGGAGGTCGCGCTCAGCGTCTCCGGTCAGTCGGTGATCATCCGCAAGATAACCGTCCCCATGATGACCCCGGCCGAGCTCGAGGAGCAGATCCAGTGGGAGGCGGAGCAGCACATCCCCTTCGACATCAAGGACGTGCAGGTCGACTACCAGGTCCTGCGCCGTCGGCCCGAGGCAAGCCAGATGGATCTTTTGCTGGTCGCGGCGAAGCGCGACCAGATCAGCGACTTCTCCCAGCTTGCGCGTGACGCGCGGCTCAAGCCGGTGGTCGTCGACATCGACTCCTTCACCGTGCAAAACCTGTTCGAGGTGTCGCGCGGTCTGCCGCTCGAGCAGACCATCGCCCTCATCAACGTCGGCGCGAGTCTCGCGTCGCTGAACATCATCGCCAACGGCGTCAGCGCGTTCACCCGCGAGATCGCGAACGGTGGCAACGCGATCACGGAGGAGATCCAGAAGCAGCTCGCGGTGCCCTACGAGCAGGCCGAGGCTTACAAGTGCGGTGGCGGCGGGCCGCAGGCCGCGCCCGGGATCATTCCGGAGCAAGCCGTGCGCGTCATCGAGTCGGTCACCGACTCCATCGCCGGCGAGATCCAGAGAAGCCTCGACTTCTTCCTGGCGACGACCGGAGAAGGCGAGATCGGCCGCATCTACGTGACCGGCGGCTCGGCCAACCTCGCCCCCCTCGCGCAGGCGATCCAACGCCGCTCGCGCGTCGCCGTGGAGGTGTGGATGCCGACAGAGCGTATCGTCGTGGAGGGTTCGGAGGTGAACCAGGAGCTCCTCGGCGCTCACGCCGCGCAGCTCAGCGTCGCCCTGGGCCTCGGTCTGCGGAAGGATCGCGAGGCGCGCGCATGATTCGCATCAACCTGCTGCCGCAGAAGCGGCGAGCGCAGAGGGCCGAAGGCGGCCAGCTCTGGGCAGTGGTCATCGTGCTCCTGGTCGCGCTCGAGGCGGTCGGCTTCTTCATCTACCACGGCAACAAGAAGGAAGAGCTCGTCGCGCAGCGAAGGAAGAACACCGAGCTCGAGACTCAGATCGACCAGTCGAAGAACGCCGTGAAGAACCACAACGACGTGAAGGCTCAGCTCGAGCGCCTGCGCGCCCGAGAGGACGCCATCTCGAAGCTGCAGAGCGCGCGGACGGGGCCGACGGCGGTGCTGCTTGAGCTCGCGCGGATGCTGACACCGGGGCGCGGCCCGAGCGTGGACCCCGACAAGCTGAACCAGCTCAAGCGCGA
The DNA here is from genome assembly GCA_964442485.1 of uncultured Polyangiaceae bacterium. Lineage (GTDB taxonomy): Bacteria > Myxococcota_A > Polyangia > Polyangiales > Polyangiaceae > DASZVB01. The sequence continues at coordinate 18,637 of CAYUAW010000052.1, read as the reverse complement.
GAACCCGCTCGCCGTCTACAACCCGGGGTGGGACGCCCGCAGGCTCTGGCTGACGCGCTACGTGGAGGGCTCGCGGCAGGTCCGCCTCGAAGGTACCGCCCGTGACGGCGAGGACGTGAGCGAGCTCGCGCGGCGCATGGCGCTGTCGAGCTACTTCGCGGACGTGAAGCTCTTGCCGGCGAAGAAGGTCCACTCGGTCGAAGCCGGAATGGATCTCGTGCAGTTCCAGCTCGAAGCAAAGGCGAGGTACTGACATGGCGAAGGGCCCGAGCGCACTCTCTCGCCTGAACCTCGCCGCCAAGATCGGCATCGGCGCCGCGCTGATGATCCTGTCGGGAGTGGTCTATTTCGTCGTCTTCTATGGAGACGTGGCGACCAGTATCAAGGCCGAGCAGGCCCGGGAGCGTCAGCTCCGGGACGATCTCGCCGAGGCGCAGAAGGCGCAGCACGCCTACCAGCTCGATCTGGCGGAGCTGTCCGATCGCCAGCAGCGTCAGCGGGAGCTCAACAAGATCCTCCCCGCGACCACCGAGTACCCGGCCTTCCTGAGCGCCGTGCAATCCGTGGCGAACGTCGCCGGCGTGAACCTCTCCGCCTGGACGCCGCAGGACGAGGCGCCGGATCAGTTCTACTCGCGCGTGCCGATGAGGCTCGAGCTCGAGGGACGTTACCACCAGATCGCGAAGTTCTTTTACAACGTGGGTCAGCTCGACCGCATCATCAACATGGAGAACATCTCGATCACGGACCCTCACTCGAAGGGCGATGAGGTGCTCCTGAAGGTGACGGCGCTCGCGACGGCGTTCCACTCGGTCGACGAAAAGCGCATGCCGCCGAAGAAGGTGCAGTAACCACATGGCTCGCTCCCTCCTCGGCGTCGTCGCTGCTCTTTCGGTGCTCGCTGCGTGCAGCGAGGAAGTGACCACTGCGCCGGCGGGCTCGGCCTCGGCCGCGGTGACCGGGCAAGCTGCCCCGCTCGTCCGTGGGGGCCAGGCAGCGGCGGCGCCGAAGCCGTCCAGCGACGCGCCGCCCGCCGTGGATTTCCAGGAGACGGACTTCGTCGAGGGCGAGCGCAGCCGCGACCCGTTCCGTTCGTACGCGAAGTCCTTCGCCGACGAGGCGCGCACGAAGGTGAAGTCGCAGCGCGAGGTGGTCCTCGATCAGTACGCGGTGGACGAGCTGAAGCTCGTCGGGATCGTGACCCGCATCCAGCCGGAGCGTGCCCTGCTCGTCGACCCGACCGGCAAGGGACATATCATCCAGCGCGGGCAGTTCGTCGGGCGGGCCGAGACGGTGCAGGGCGGCCAGAGCGGCGCCGACTACGAGATCAACTGGCGCGTGGAGCGCATCCGCGACACGGACATCGTGCTGGTCCGCGACGACCCGACGAACCCCGACGTGCCGAGCTCGACGCGTATCATCCCGCTCCGGACCGAGCAGGAACAAGAGCAGGCAGCGCTGCAGTAGAGCGCCCTGGGCCCCTTGCCCGGGCATGCACGGAGCCACGCCTCGACCCGCTCTTGCGGCAAGGCGGATGGACGCGCGCGCCTCGCAGTCGACCCCCCGGCGAGAGAATTTGTCCCGTTATTTGTTCGCCCAGCGGCTCGTTGGGTACGCTCCCGCGAGGAACCGAGATTGTCCTGGAAGGCTGTCGCCTTCCGCGTCGCTGGAGCCGAAATGAGCTCTCTCTTGCCGAACCCCCTTCGTACGAGCGCCGCATCCGGCGAGGTCCAAACCGGCGGTCGCTCCGCCGCCTGGGCTCCCCGCATCCGGCGTGGAGCCCGTTCCGCGGCGTTCGCGGCAGCCCTCTGCCTATCGCCGTCGCTGTGCCTCGCCGCCAGCGGAAGGCACGCGACGCACGTGGAGGTCCGTCCTCTCGGCGAGCCGCGGGCCGCGGAGGTCGTGGTCACCTTCACGACGGAGCCCGCCTATACCGCGCGCCTCGAGAAGGGGAACCGGAGGCTCGTGGTCGACGTCACCGATGCCGACGTGCTCGGGGCGAACCCGGCGCTGACCGACCGAGTCGGCATCGTAGGCGGCGTCCTCACACAGGCTTTTCACACCGGGCCCGGCAGCACGACGCGCATCCTCGTCACGCTGATGGAGGACGCGAAGTACCTCGTGTCGGTCAACGACAAGGAGCTCGTGATCCGCGTTCGTCCGGGGGCGCCCGGCGTGGACACGACGCCCGTCGTGAAGACGCTCTCGGCGCGCGCCGATCAGACGCCGCGCGTCTCCGGCATCGAGTTCGAGCACCACGGCGATCACGACGAGGTGGTCGTGTCTCTCTCCGGCGCGCCGAAGTACACCGAGACGCGGAGCGAGTCGGGCCGACCCGAGCTCGTCTTCCAGGGTACGCAGATCGCCGAAGAGCTGGAGCGGAAACGCGACGTGAGCGCCTTCGGGGGCCTCGTCTCCGCCGTCTCGAGCTTCGGCGATCCATCGAAGCACACCGTCACCGTGGAAGCAGAGAGCGACGGCGACGTCGCGACCCGGGTCGGCCGGAGGGGCTCGTCGTTGCTCTGGACCCTCTTCAAGCCGGGCAGCCTGCCGACGTCCGTCACGGGCGTGGGTCTCGATGGCGGCGCAGCGCGCAAGGCACGGACGCTGCACGTCGAGGACACGATCCACGACATTCCCCCGGTGACGACGGACTACCACTCCGGAAAGCCGCGCGCGGTCGTCGAGCAGAAGGTATCCGGCGAGGCTGCAGCGGGCTTCACTCCGGCCATCGCCGGGCAGGCCGAGGCCGCGGCCGGGGCGGGAGGGAAATACGACGGCCGCCGCATCGATCTCGACCTGAAGGACGCCGACATCCACAACGTCCTCCGCCTCCTCGCAGACGTCGGACGCGTTAACATCGTCACCGCGGACGACGTCCAGGGCAACGTGACGATCCGCATGCGCAACATCCCCTGGGATCAGGCGCTGGATGTCGTGCTGCAGTCGAAGAACCTCGGCATGGTCCAGCGCGGGAACATCATCCGCGTCGCTCCACTCGCGCAGCTCGAGAAGGAGCGGGAGATGGCCATCGCGCGCCGCCGCCAGGAGCTCCAGCTCGCCCCGCTCGAGACTCGGCTGATCCCGGTGAGCTACGCGCAGGCGTCGGAGATCCAGGCGCGCGCGCGGGACTTGCTGTCGTCGCGCGGCTCCATCGCCGTGGACACGCGGACCAACGTGCTCATCGTTCGCGACGTCGCCGGCAATCTCGATCAGATCGAGGAGCTGACGCGTTCACTCGATACCCAGACGCCGCAGGTGCTCGTGGAGGCGCGCGTGGTGGAGGCGACGAGCCGGTACCTGCGAGATTTCGGCATCCAGTGGGGTGGTGACGCGACGTTCTCGTCGGCGACGGGCAACCCCACGGGCATCGCCTTCCCGAACAGCATCGGCATCGTCGGCGGTGCGACGGACGGCAACACGCCGACCGCGGGTCTTTCGCCTTTCCAGCGGACCGTGAACAACCCGAACTTCGCGGTGAACCTGCCCGCTGCCGTCGGTACCGGAAGCGGTGGCGCTCTCGGGCTCACGTTCGGCTCGGTCGACAGCAACTTCAACCTGAACCTGCGACTCTCCGCCGCGGAGTCGAACGGCATGCTCCGCATCCTTTCGAGCCCGCGCATCCTCACCCTGGACAATCACGAGGCGCGCATTGCTCAGGGTACCTTGATCCCGTTCTCCCAGGTGAGCGCGCAGGGCGTCCAGACAACGTTCCAGGAGGCCAAGCTGCAGCTCCTCGTGAAGCCCCACGTCACGGCCGACGGCAGCATCTCGATGCACGTGAAGATCAACCGCGACGAGCCCGACTTCAACCAGACCTCGGCGCGCGGCGATCCCACCATCTTGAAGCGCGAAGCCGAGACGGATCTTCTCGTGATGGACGGCCACACCGCCGTGATCGGCGGCATCTACACGCGCAACACCGGTAGAAACCTCGACCAGGTTCCCTTCTTCGGCGACATCCCGCTGCTCGGCCTCCTCTTCCAGCACCGAAGAGCGAGCGACACCCGCGGCGAGCTCGTCATCTTCCTCACCCCCCGCATCGTGAACCGCGCCGAAGCCCTCGGTCGCTGACCTGGGGGCGCAGGCGCGGCTGCCGCGACGAAGGTGGCGAGCAGCGGAACCTGAAGCCGCCCCCGCCGCACGCCGCGCCCGTTCAAGCGGGGCGCCCTCATCTCACTGCTTCGGCGGCGCTCGGCGCTTGGCTGCGGTGATGGCGTCGCCCAGGTCGATGGCCTTCTTGTCCTTGTCGAGATCGCGGAGGCAGGCGTAGCAGTCGTCTTGCTTGGTGTCGCCGCAGCCGCGCTTGTTGGCGAGCTTGATGAGGGGCGGAAGCGCGCGGCGGTCGCCCTGCTCGGCAACCTGGGGGAGCAGCGTCTTGAATTCGTCGCACTCCTTCGCGTGGAGGAGTGCGAGCGTCACGCCCAGCGCAGGCGAGGCCTTGTCGCGGACCTCCTTCGAGGCGAGGAGATCTTCGGCGAGCTGCGCGGTTTCGCGCGAGGCCTTGCTGGTGGTGGCCTCGAAGAGGAGATCGGGGCCGAGCGTCCCGGGGAGATCGACGATGACTCCGGAGGCCTGGTTGGTCGTCTCGCGGTCGAGCAG
>CAYUAW010000052.1:10697-13935 GCA_964442485.1 uncultured Polyangiaceae bacterium | reverse complement strand
CCGAACACGAGCATCCCGACGAGGATGCCGGCGCCGAGGGCGAGCGGAAGCGTGATGCCGAGCACCATCACCAGTCGTCCGGTGGCGCTCGCTGTCGATCGAAGCTCATTGCCAGGGCTCGACGTATTCATGACGCAGCCGTACATCCTATCACCGTCACGGCTCGGGCTCGGCAAACGTTAGCAAACCCCAAATGAGGGCGGCGAGGGTGCCGGAGGCGCGCGCTTTGACTGTTCTGACTATACTGATCTGTCGTGCCGGCCGGGGCTCGCGTCGAAGTTGCCACTCTGGAGCTGTCGCGCGCGCTGATCGAGCACGCGAGCGAGGATGACCCATGGGTCCCGGACGCCGCGTGGCTCGACGAGCGGCTCCTCGACTTTTTCATGGAGCACCCGAAGCTCAAGGTGGAGCTCTTCCGCTTCATCGACGTGCTCCCGTGTCTGCCTCCCGGCGACGTTTCGGGACATCTTCTCGAGTACCTGGGCGGCGCCCGCGCGGAGCTGCCCGCGCCGCTGCGCTTCAGTATCGAGCTGTCGTCTCCGGGCGGGACGCTCGGTAAGATCGTCTCGCGCGCTGCCCGTCGGAACGTGCTCAGGATGGCGCGGAAGTTCATCGCGGGGTCGACCGTCGGTGAGGTCGTCGCGGCGATCCGCGGCATGCGCCGTCGACGGCTCGCGGTGACCCTGGACGCGCTCGGTGAAGCCGTGCTGACGGATCGCGAGGCGGACGCCTATACCGACCAGTACGTCGTGCTGCTGCGCGAGGCCGCTCGCGCTGTCGGTCGCTTCCCGGAGGAGGCGCTGATCGATCGCGATCACGACGGAACGCCGCTGCCGCGGGTGAACGTCTCCGTGAAGCTTTCCGCGCTCACCCCGCTGTTCGATCCCCTCGACCCCGACGGCGTGGCGCGCTCGGTCGTGCCTCGCTTCCGCCGCATCCTCGACGCGGCCGGCGAGGTGGGCGGCTTCGTGCACGTCGATATGGAGCAATACGAGCGGAAGGAGCTGACGCTCGCGCTCTTCCAGGACGTGCTCGGGAGCCCGAAGTACGCGAAGCGCGCCAACGTCGGGATCGTCGTCCAGGCGTACCTGAAGGACGCAGAGCGCGACATCGAGGGCCTGGCAGCGTGGGCGCGCCGCCGGGGGACGCCGGTGTGGATCCGTCTCGTGAAGGGTGCGTACTGGGACTACGAGACTGTGCTCGCCGGCCAGCGCGGCTGGCCGTGCCCGGTCTACGAGGAGAAGTGGGAGACCGACGCTTGCTACGAGCGCTCGGTCGATCTGCTGGTGGACCGCGCGGGGCTCCTTCGACCAGCGTTCGCGAGCCACAACCCGAGGAGCCTCTCGCGGGGTCTCGCCGCGGCGCGAGCGGCGAAGCTCCCCGAGCGGTACATCGAGTTCCAGGCGCTCTACGGGATGGCCGACTCGCTGAAGATCGCGCTGACGAAGTTCAACCAGCGCGTGCGCGTGTACACGCCGTTCGGCGAGCTCATCCCCGGCATGGCTTACCTGGTGCGGCGCTTGCTCGAGAACACGAGCAACGAATCCTTCGTGCGCAGCGAGAAGCCTGACGAGGGGGCCATCGAGCTCGCCATCGCGAGGCCCGCGCCGCCCGCAAGGAAGGCCGCCGGCGATGCAGCAGAACTTCACATCGAGGAGCGTTCCATGATGCACGAGCGACCCGCGGCCGAGCCCATCGATTCGTTCGAGAACGAGCCGCTCCGCGACTTCTCGAGCGAGAGCGTGCGCAAGGCGTTCAAGACGGCCCTCGAACGGGTGAAGGCGGACGCCGGGATCCACTGTCCGGTCGTGATCGGCGGCCGCGAGATGGAAACCGCGGAGCGCATCCTCAGCGTCTCTCCTTCGGATGCGAAGCGAGTCGTCGCTGCGAGCGCTTCCGCGACGGAAGAGCACGCCGACCTGGCCGTGCGCGCGGCGAAGAAGGGGTTCGCCCGCTGGCGCGCGGTACCGATGGAAGACCGCGCCGCGATCCTCGAGAAGGCCGCGGAGCTGATGGCGTCGCGGCGCGACGAGCTCGCGGCCTGGACGTGCCTCGAGGCCGGCAAGCCGTGGCGCGACGCCGACGCGGACATCGCGGAGGCCATCGATTTCTGCCGCTACTACGCGCTCCTCGCGCGGACCTTCGCCAAGCCCGAGCGCCACGACGTGCCCGGGGAGAGCAACGCGACCGTGCTCGCGCCGCGCGGGCCGACCGTCGTCATCAGTCCCTGGAATTTCCCCGTCGCGATCCTCGTGGGAATGGCGGCCGCGCCGCTCGTCCTGGGCAACCCCGTCATCCTGAAGCCGGCCGAGCAGACGCCCGCGTGCGGGTATCACGTGTTCCGCATCTTCCGCGATGCGGGCGTGCCGGAGAGCGCCATCCATTTTCTGCCCGGCAAGGGCGAGGTCGTCGGCGCACGTCTCGTCGCGCACCCCGACGTTGCGACCATCGCCTTCACCGGTTCGCGCGAGGTGGGCGGCCTCATCGCGCGGAAGGCAGCGGAAACGTCCACGGGGGTCTCGGGAATCAAGCGCGTGGTGGCGGAGATGGGCGGCAAGAACGCGATCGTCGTGGACGACGACGCCGATCTCGACGAGGCGGTCCCCGGCGTCCTCGGTTCCGCCTTCGGATATGCGGGGCAGAAGTGCTCCGCGTGCAGCCGCGTCATCGTCGTCGGGCGCGCCTACGAGCCGTTCGTCGAGAGGCTCACCGCGGCGGCGAAGACGCTGGTCGCGGGTCCCGCGGACGACCCTTCGGCGTCCATCGGGCCGCTCATCGATTCCGAATCCGTCGCGCGTGTCCACCGCTACGTCGAGCTCGCGCGACGTGACGGGCTCGTCCTCTTCGAGGGGGAGCTCCCGCGCGGGACGGAGCGCGGATTCTTCGTCGCTCCCGTCATCGTCGGCGGCGTCCCGCCCGATCACGCCCTCGCCCAGGAGGAGATCTTCGGCCCCGTGCTGGTCGTTCTGCGGGCGAACGACATCGACGAGGCGTTCTCCATTGCCAACGGCACGGCGTACGCGCTCACCGGCGGCATCTACTCGCGGAGCCCCGCGCACATCGAGCGCGCGCGCATCGAGCTCGACGTCGGCAACCTGTACATCAACCGGAAGATCACCGGCGCCCAGGTGTCGCGGCATCCCTTCGGCGGTCACCGCGCGTCAGGCACCGGCGGCAAGGCCGGCGGCCGCGACTACCTGCTCCACTTCGGGAACCTGCGCGCCATCTCGGAGAACAC
>CAYUAW010000052.1:0-10597 GCA_964442485.1 uncultured Polyangiaceae bacterium | reverse complement strand
TCGAGGACGCGGGTCACTTTCCGCAGGAAGAGGCGCCAGATGCCGTCGTCGACGCGATACGGTGAACGCAGCGTGACGTGAGGCCGATCGCCACGACGCACGGGGAGAGGTGACGGCCGGGCACCGGAGGTCGCGAGAAAGCAGCGGGAATAGCGCTGGCCCGGCGCTTGCTGAACCTGAGGCCGTGAATACGTCGCACGCCGTCCGGCTGCTCCACGACTCCGAGGCCGCTGCACACGAGGGCGGCCTCCTGCACGTCTCTGCCGACGAGCTCACGATCCGACGCCGCCGCCGCGGCAAGGGGTTCCTGTACGTCTCGTCCGACGGCAAGCCGGTGAGGAACGCCGCGGCCCTCGCGCGGATCCGGATGCTTGCGATCCCGCCGGCGTGGACGGACGTGCGGATCGCGTCGAATGCGCGCGGGCACCTGCAGTGCACCGGTCACGACATGCGCGGCCGGAAGCAGTACCGGTATCACCCGCGCTTCCGCGAGGTGCGTGACCTCGCGAAGTATCACGACATCGTCGACTTCGCGACCGAGCTCCCGAAGCTCCGTCGGGCGATACAGCGCGATCTCGCGTCGCCGGTGCTCACGAAGAACAAGGTCGTTGCGACGATCCTGCGCATCATGGATCGCACGAGCTTGCGCGTCGGCAACGACCGGTACGCGAAAGAGAACGCGTCGTTCGGCCTCACGACGTTGAAGGATCGCCACGCCCGCGTCACCGGGCCCACGGTGGCGTTCTCCTTCCGTGGCAAGGGTGGCAAGGACTACCGTGCATCGATCCGCGATCGGAAGCTCGCGGCCATCGTGAAGCGCTGTCGCGACATCCCGGGGCAGCGGCTCTTCCAGTACGTGGACGAGGGGGGCCGCCACCGCGCCGTCACGTCGACCGACGTGAACGCCTACATCCGCGTTGCCATGGGGCGCACCTTCACGGCCAAGGAATTCCGGACCTGGTCGGCGACGGTGCACGCGACGGTCTTCCTGCACGAGTCCGCGCTGCCTCGCACCGTCGCGCAGCGCAAGAAGAGCTTGCTGTCGGCCATCGATCGCGTCGCCGAGCACCTGGGCAACACGCGAGCCATCTGCCGGAAGAGCTACGTGCACCCGCTGGTGATCGATGCCTACGAGACGGATCGGCTGGAGAGGGCATTCTCCCGCTGTCTCTCCGGCGCTCGCGCCGCGAGCGGCCTCCGCCGCGAAGAGTGCGCCGTTCTGTCGCTGCTCGAGTCGCTTTCCCGCGCGTCGGTGCGAGCTGCGGCGTGAGCCCCGGCTCGTCGCCCAGGGGACCGGGACCCCCAAAACACCGAACGGTACGAACGTTCCGTGGCCTAGGATGTGCGCCATGGACGGTTCTGCACCTGCCGGTCCGACGGCACTCGAGCTTGCGGCGCGCCTGCGCCGACGGGAGATCTCCTCGGTCGAGCTCACGAAGGCGACCTTTGCCGCCATCGCCGAGAAGGACGGCGAGCTCGGCGCGTTCGTGGACCTCGACGAGCGTCGCGCGCTCGCCGCCGCGGGGGCGGCGGACAAGCGGCTCGCGCGCGGCGGCAAGCTCCCACCTTTCCTCGGCGTGCCGACGGCGATCAAGGATCACGAGCACGTGCGCTTCCTGCACACGCGCGTGGGTTCGCGCGCGCTCTCGTGGGTCATCTCGCCCATCGACAGCAAGGTGACGCAGCGCTGCCGCGAGGGCGGCTTCGTCATCGTCGGAAAGACGAGCTGCTCCGAGCTCACGATCCTCCCGTTCGTCGACACCGAGCTCGGTCCCCCCACGCGCAATCCTCACTCGCGCGAGCACTACGCGGGCGGTTCGAGCGGCGGCGCGGCGGCCGCCGTCGCCGGCGGGCTCCTGCCGATCGCGCCCGGCTCGGACGGCGCGGGTTCCATCCGTCTTCCGGCGTCGTTCTGCGGTCTGGTCGGCGTGAAGCCGGGCAGGGGCACGCTCTTCAACGAGCACCCGCGCGTCGACGTCGCGGACATCGGCGTCATCGGGCCGCTCGCGAAGGACGTGCGCGACGCGGCGGCGATGACCGACGTCCTCGGTGGACGCGTCGAGCTCGCGACGAAGAGCTCGTTCCTCTCGGCCACCGAGCGTGTGCCTGCCAAGCTCCGCGTGCGCATCGGGTTGAAGTCGCCGCTGGCCGCGCTCGATCCCGAGGTGTCGGCGGCAGTCGAGCGCGCGGGCCGATGTCTGGCCGCGCTCGGACACGACGTCGACGAGGGGCCGTCGTTGCCGGACATCGGGGCCGAGGAATTCTTGCCGATCATGGCGCGCTTGATGGCGAACGTGCCGCTGCCCCCGATGACGTCGCGCTTCTTGCAGCCGACGACGCGCTGGATGCGCGACATCGGGCGCGGCGTGAGCGACGCGGAAGCGGCCGCGCGGCGCAAGGCGCTCGAGCGACAGCTGGACGTGTGGTTCGATGCGAGCGCGGCGGACGCCTGGCTCCTGCCGACCAGCGCCGTCCTGCCGCCGAAGGTCGGGCAATTCCGGGGGCTCGACGGCGAGCGGATGTTCCGCGCGGTCGTCCCCATCGGCGCGTTCACGGCGGGCTTCAACGTGTCGGGTCAGCCCGCGGTCAGCTTGCCCGCGGGCAAGTCGCGCTCTGGGCTTCCCATCGGCGTGCAACTCGTCTGCAAGAGGGGCGACGATCGCCGCCTGTTCGGTCTCGCGGCGGCGCTCGAGCCCCTGCTCCGGGACGGACCGCGGTAGAATCGCCGGTGAACTTTGGGGCACCTGCCCCCGGGTCTTCGGCCCAGCTAGCCTCCTTCTCATGGACGCGAAGCTGCTCATCGACGCGATAGTGCGCCAGACGACGGTGCTCATCGCGCAGCTCTCCACGTCGGCGGGCATCCGGGCACCGCTCGCTCACGTCGCCGACCAGGTGTTCCTGGATCTCGCGTCGGAGATCGAGGCGCAGGGCGTCGCGCGCAAGGTCGTCGCCGACATGTTCGGCCTCGCCCTGCGGAGCTACCAGAAGAAGGTCCAGCGGCTGACGGAGAGCGCGACCGTGCGCGAGCGGACGCTGTGGGAGGCCGTTCTCGGCCATCTCTCCGAGCACGGCAGCGTGACGCGGGAGCAGCTCTTCACGCGCTTCCGCCACGACCCCGAGCAGGACGTCGCGGCGGTCGTCGTCGATCTGATCAACCAGGGGCTCGTCTACTCCACGGGCAAAGGGAAGAACGCGGTCTACGGCGCGTCGTCGGACCTCGACCGCGGTCGCGTCGCGGAGCACGCGCGCGCCGAGACGGTGACGTCGATGGTGTGGCTCGCGCTCTACCGGCGCCCGAGCACGCGCGCCGAACTCGGCGCGACGTTGCCGTTCTCGGCGACGCTGGTCGATGAGGCCGTCGAGTCGCTGATCGCCGAAGGCCGTGTCCGTCGAGAGGGCGCGACGCTCTCGGCGGAGAGCTTCGTCGTCCCGGTGGGCGCGGAGCAGGGGTGGGAGGCCGCGGTGTTCGACCACTTCAGCGCCGTCGCGTCGGCCATCGCCGCGAAGGTGCGTCGTGGAGCGCGCTCCGACGCGAAGGACGTGGTCGGGGGAGCGACGCTGACCTTCGAGGTGGCGCCCGATCATCCGAACCTCGATGAGGTGTACGGACTCCTCGCGCGCATCCGTCGCGACGTGAACGACGTCTGGGCTCGGGTGATGCAGCACAACGAACGCAACGCGCTCGACGAAGCGCACAAGATCAAGGTGACCGTCTACTTCGGTCAGAACGTCAACGACTCGGACGACGACGTCCAGGAGGAGGCATCGTGAAGATCGTGCAGCTTATCGGTGGGAGTTTCCTCGCGCTCGGGTTCGCCCTTGCTTGTGGCGGAATGTCCAACCAGGCGGGGGGTAGCAACACCAACTGGTTCGCGACATGCGCTTCCTCCGCGGACTGCGCCGGCGGTCTCGAGTGCTGGTGCGGGCTTTGCACGACGGCGTGCGCGACGGGATGCTCGTCTGCCGGCTCCGCCGCGACCTGCTCCGAGCCGCCCGCGGCGTGCACCGATCCGTCGAAGAAGTCGGCGTGCGCCGTCGGGTGCACGAAGGACGCGGACTGCGCGAGCCTCGGCGCGAGCGCGGCGTGCGGCGACGGGGTGTGCCGGAAGGGGACCACGACGACGAAGACCGACGGCGGGACGAAATCGTGCAGCGATCTCAGCTCGCAGGCGTTCGCCAAAGTCCAGACGCTGGACGACGGCGCCGACCAGTCGTGCAAGACGACCGCCGACTGCATCGCTGCTCCCGACGTGTCGTGTGGCGGCGGTTGCGGCCACGGCACCACGTCGAAGGCGGGAGCCGCCGCGATCGCGAGCGGGCTCGCCTCGATCGAGAAGACGTACTGCGAGCCGTTCGCGAAGCAAGGGTGCATGACCATCGCACTTCCCTGCGCGTTCCCGGGGAATCCGACCTGCATCGCCGGCAAATGCCAGGATGCTCTCCCCGGTCAGCCCACCGACTCCGGCACGGCGAGCTGCGACGACAAGGCAACGCAGATCGACGACCAGATCACTGCGGCCATCGACGCGCTCGACAAATCCTGCAAGGTTGACGGCGACTGCACCCGTGTGCAGCCGGACGTGCAGTGCGACTTCGGCTGCAACGTCCCCGTGTCGAAGACGGCCGCAGTGGCGTTCGCGGCGATGCGGCCGCAGATCGAGCGCGACACGTGCGCTCCGTACCTTGGTGCTGGCTGCATGCCGCTGCTGACGGGATGCCCCAATTCTCCGGGAGACGCGCCCAGGTGCCTCAAGGGCGTCTGCAGCGACGTGTTCACGACCACGACGTCGGACGCCGGCGCTGGGACCTGCGCCGACCGCACCGCGCAGCTGAACGCCGCCCTGCAGCCCGTCGTCGACGGCGCCGACAAGAAATGCAGCGTCGACGCCGACTGCAAGACGGTCATGCTCGTGAATCAGTGCATGGAGAGCTGCACCTACGCGCCCGCGTCGGCCACCGGTGCGACGGCGATCCAGAACGAGCTCGACGCCATCGACTCGAACTCGTGCGGCGCCTTCGCGGCCGCCGGCTGCACCGTGACGCGCCTGCCCTGCGTCGCGCCACCCACGCCAAAGTGCAGCGCCGGCACCTGCACGGCACCATGAGGAAACCGCGGACCCGCGCCTATGACCGGATGCGCTTCCGCTTCATGACCTCGTCCGGGTCAATGCGGGTGATCTCGTTCGTGGCCTGGTTCCTGTAGCGGACCTGCTTGAGGAGACGATTCTTCTGGACGTCGTGGAAGATGCGCGACTCCCGCTTGAGGCCGCGTGCCGTCGCCGCCTTTCCCTCCTCGGACTCCGTGTCGACCTTCCACTGGCCGACGTCGTCCGGGAGCGCCTCGTACACTCCGAAGCGCTGCTCCATCGCTCCGGGGACGTTCCGGTAGATCACCAGGACGTAGATGAGCCCGCCGATGGCGGCGATGGCGAGCAGGAAGCCAATGATGAAGGCCATCAGAGCGAACGCGTTCGGAGCTGTTCTCGAGGAGCCATTTCACGAGGCCTGCGCGGGGCCGAAATCGTCGGGCCGTTTCAGGGCGTCGTCGATGATGCGCGGAACGTCGGCGGCTGCAATACCACGCCAGTAGGCCGTCCAGCCAGCGACGCGCATCATGCCGTCGCACAGGCCGGCGTACCAGCCGGAGATGGGGTTGTCGGCGCGCGAACGCCAGTAGAGCGCAGGGTGATCGCGCACCATCGCCTCCCACAGGTCGCGGCCCATGCCTTCGCCCTGGGCGACGCGGTCCACGGCGAACTTCGTCAGGTAAGGCGCGGTGTCCGCGGGCACCAGGATGGCCGCGCCGCGGTAGCTCTCCTCCAGGTACACGGCGAGCGGCGGCTGCTCGAAGAACGACGTGCCGAGGGGTCGCCCGAAGCTCGACTCGAGCAACGCGCGAAGGCGTACGACGTCGACTGTCGCGTACGACGTGTGTCGCTCGATTGGAGTCCCTCGCTTCACCAGCGTGCCGGCGCCCTTCACGGTGAAGAGCTCGCGCAGCAGGCTGAGCGGCGACGTGACGCTCGCGACGGCCCGCGCGCAGTCGGGGCGCTCGAGGAAGACCGCGAGGCGCTCGAGCAGCTCCGAGTCTTCCACGCCGACGGCACGCGGCTCGCGCAGTGACGCGAGGTCGCTGCGCAAGTTGATGATCGAGAGACTCCGCTCGCTCGCCGCGGCGCCCGAGCGCGCGAGACGGCGCAGCGCGCCCCTGCGGCGCAGGACGACGAGCTTGCGCGTGCCAAGCTCGCCGCCGAGCGTTCCCAGGCGCTCGAACCGCCCGGCGAGGGTGAGCCCGCTCGCGGCGCCGAAGTAGACGATGGGCAAGTTCTCGTCGCGCAGCTCCTGCGCGACGCGCGCGGAGAGCTCCGGCTCCAGCGCGTCGATGAGGACGGCGCCCATGTCGAGCGAGCGCTTCCCGAGCCGCGCCGCGGCGCGCTCGGGGAAAGCCTGCTCGAGCAGCCCCACCACGACCGGCGCGACGAGGCCGAGCTCGTGCAGGAAGCGCAGCTGTTCCACCAGCGAGCCTGCGGCGTAACGCAACACGGCGGCCTCGGCCGCGATGATCGCGAAGCTCTCCTTCGGGAGCTCGCGGAACAGCTTCAGGTAGAGCTCGGCTTCGGACCGCCGCCCGACGCTCTCGAGAAAGGTGAGCACGACGCCTGCAGCGTCGGGGGAGTGAGCGGTTTTCGGGGTCACGGGGGCCGGGTTCGTAGCCGATTTCTTGCCCTGAGGGATAGAATCGTAGCGGGACTCAACTGGAATGAAACCTTACGATCCGCCGTCTAGGAGCAGCTGCATGAAGCGTCGGTCGGTTCGCTTCGCTTTCCCCGCAATCCGTCCGGCCCTCGCGGCCGGAGCCGTCGCCCTGGGATTTCCCGTGGCGCATGCCGCCGCCGAACCGGAGCGCGCTGCGATCGACGCGCAGTGTCCATGGGGCCGCCTCGGGGATGGTCATGGCCACCTCGTGCGCTGCCTGACGTCGGAAGAGGCGGCCCGCCTCCGCGAGCCGCCCGCGGCTCCACGTGCTCCCGCGGACGTCGGCAGGCTCCCTGGTGCGCCCGAGGCCGCGAAGACGCCACCTGCGGTCGCGCCTTCCCCTGCGGAACCGCCGCCGAAGGTACCAGCTGCGTCGGCGGTCGTTCCCGCCGAGCCCATCGGCAAGGCCGGGGATTCGATCTGGCCGCTCCCGCCGACCAGGCCGCCCGCGGCGGAGCCTGCGCCGCCTCCGCCGCCTACCGACGAATTCACAGCTGAAATCGGCGCTGTCGTCGCCGACAGCGGAGCTCTCTCGGATTCTCAGCGTGCGCTCCGCAAGATGCGCGATCGCCTCGCCGAGTGCGCCGCGAAGAATGGCGGGCTGACGAGCGAGCGAGGCGAGGTCGAGCTCCGGTTCCTCGTCCAGGAGCGCGGGCGCGCCGAGGGCGTAAGCATCAAGAAGAAGCGCGGCCTGGGAGACGCGGCGGGAAAATGCATCGCCGACGTTCTCGACCGCCGCTTCGTCGGCTTTCCCGACGAGCCCGCGGTTGGCGCGTCGCTCGTCGTGACGATCAGCAAGAAGAAGAAGTGACGGCCGCTCCCCACTCTCCGGGCGTCACACCGCCGGGAGACAACCCCTACACCGAGCGCGCCGCGAGCTTCGAGCGGCTCGCGGCGGACCACGGACGACGATCGCGTCTCGTGTCGAATCTCCGCGGGCTCTCGTTCGGCACTTCCGCCGTCGCGCTCCTCGTCGGCACCCTGGGCGGACAGGCCGCAGGCGGCCCCGTCGCTGCCATCGCCGCGGTCGTCTTCGTCGCTCTCGTCATCTGGCACTCGAAGGTCATCGCGAAGGAAGACGATGCGCTGCGGCTCGCCCGGGTGAACCTCGACGCGCAGGCGCGCGTCACGGGCGAGTGGCACTCCCTCCCGGACGACGGCGCGCGTTTCGCGGCGGAGACCCACCCGTACGCGGCGGATCTGGATCTCTTCGGGAACGGCTCCGTCTATCAGCGCATCAACGTCGCTCACACTCGCTTCGGTCAGGACGCCATGGCGCGGTTCCTGTCGAACGCTACAGACCCGGCGACGATTCGCGCTCGCCAGGAAGCCGCCCGCGCCCTCGCCCCCCTGCTCGACGAGCGGCAAAAGCTCGAGGCGCTGTCGATTGCCATTGTCGAGCCGCCTCCCAGCCTGGCCGTCGAGACTCGCCCCGGCAGCAAGAAGCGGCCCGTGGAACCCCCCGACCCCGAGCCGCTGCTGGCCTGGGCGGAGCAGGCACCCTGGTTATCCACACGACCGGCCCTGGTAGCAACCCTGTACATCTTGCCCGCCGTCACGCTCGGGCTGATGTTCGTCGCGCGATTAGTCGGGTTGCCGGGGACGGCCTGGGTGTTGCCGTTCGTCGCCCAGCTAGTGGTCGCGTCGCGAGTGAGGCCCCAGGCGGACCTGGTCTTCGGCGCGGTCTCGTCGACTCAGGGTGCATTCCTACGGTACGGGCCGATGTTCGAGCTCATCGAGCGGCTGAACCTGCCTTCCACGCTCCTGGCCGAGCTGCGGCAGGGCCTGGTCTCGAGCGAGGTCAGCCCGTCGGCGTCGATGCGTCGCTTCGAGCGAATCGTCAGCTACTTCGAGCTCCGTCACGGCGGAATCATCCACGTGTTCGCCAACGCCTTCCTCCTGTGGGACGCCCATTGCCTCCTCCGGCTCGAGGGCTGGCAGAAGATCGCCGGGAGGTATGCGCGCGGCTGGTTTCGCTCGCTCGGTGAGGTCGAGGCCCTGAGCGCGTTTGCAGGGCTCGCCTTCGACGAGCCGGGGTTCACTTGGCCCGAGATCGTCGAGGGCCCCGCCTGTTTCGAGGCTGTCCGGCTCGCACATCCGCTGCTCCCCGCGAAGAGTCGCATCGCAAATGACGTCTCTCTCCCGGAACCGGGGCGCGCGCTTCTCGTCACCGGTTCGAACATGTCCGGGAAGAGCACGTTGCTGCGCTCCATGGGGACCGCAGCGGCGCTTGCGCTCTCCGGAGCCCCCGTCTGTGCGGCAAAGCTCAGGCTTTCGCCTCTCGTGATTCGCACCAGCCTGAAGATCAGCGACTCTCTCGCGCGAGGCGTCAGCCACTTCTACGCCGAGGTTTCGCGTCTCAAGGCCGCGGTCGACGCGACGAAGGGCCAGACGCCGGTGCTATTCCTTCTGGACGAAATCCTTCACGGCACGAACTCCGAAGAACGACAGATCGGCGCCCGCTGGATCCTCGCGGAGCTGCTCCGTCGCGGCGCGATCGGTGCAGTTTCGACTCACGACATCGGCCTCTGTCGTCTGCCCGACGAGCTCATGGCGCATGTGCTGCAGTGCCACTTCCGCGAGAGCGTCGAAGGCGGTCGAATGACCTTCGACTACCAGCTGCGGCCAGGGCCGGTCAGTGGCGGCAACGCTCTCCGGCTGATGCGGCTCGTGGGTCTGCCGGTCCCCGTCGACGGCGTGGCGTGAGCCGATCGCCGAGCCCGCGCCCACCACGGACCACCCCTGACTACACGGGAGGCCAACTCTCGAACCGGCGACCAGACGCGCGGCTTGACGCCGGTAGAAGCGTGAAATTAGGGTCCTCTCCGGAGTTATTCGACATCCTGCGCGCCGGAGGGACCGGCGTGGCGAGGGACCACGGGGACGATCCCCCGCTCCCCTGCGTGGGCGTCTATACTTTCGAGTCCAGGTTCTGCTGCGTGCCCAGCGATTTCGACGAAAAGACGAGAGTCACCCAGGTCATCCAGGGAAAGCTCGATGACGAGCCCGGGGAGACCGGTAACGATTGCCTCGTCGTCATTTATACGAAGGAACCGAACCTTCTCGGGAAGAGGTTCGTCCTCGAAGGCCCGCGCGTCCGCGTCGGACGCGGCGCCGACAATCAGGTCGTGCTCGAAGGCGACTCGGTGTCGCGCCAGCACGCGCACTTCGAGCGGCGAGGCGCGAACTGGTTCGCCGTCGACGACGGTTCGACGAACGGCACCTATGTGAACGAGAAACAGATCGTTCGCGAGGCTCAGCTCCACTCGAACGATCGCGTGAAGGTCGGCCCCACCATCCTCAAGTACCTCTCCGGCGAAGACGCCGAGGCGAAGTACCACGAGGAGATCTACCGGATGACCATCGTGGATGGTCTCACGCAGATCCACAACAAGCGCTACCTGTTCGAGTCGCTCGAGCGTGAGATCATCCGCTCGCGCCGGCACGACCGACCGCTCAGCTTGCTGATGTTCGACATCGACTTCTTCAAGCGTATCAACGACCACTACGGGCACCTCGCGGGCGACTACGTGCTGCGCGAGCTCGCCGAGACGGTGCAGAGCCGTATCCGGCGCGACGAGGTCTTCGCGCGCTATGGCGGCGAGGAGTTCGTCATCGTCCTCCCGGAGACGGAGATGGAGGGCGCGACGAGCCTCGCCGAGACCTTGCGCGAGAAGGTGAAGGAACACTCCTTCGTCTTCCAGGGCGAGAAGATCCCCGTGACGATCAGCATCGGCTGCGCGCTGGTGAAGGACAACGACACGGCGACGGAGCTCATCCAGCGCGCCGACGAGAAGCTCTACGAAGCGAAGCGCGGCGGCCGCAACCGCGTCTGTTATTA
>CAYUAW010000051.1:25179-30367 GCA_964442485.1 uncultured Polyangiaceae bacterium | reverse complement strand
CCGTCGGTGCACTGGCCGTCGCCGCAGTAGCGACCGTTGATGCAGTCGATGGGGCAGTTCGTCGGGCTCTCGCCGACGGCACAGAAGCCGTCACCGCACCTGGACGGGATTGCGCAGTCCGTCGGACAAGTCTGCCCGCTCTCGAGAGGCCCGCAGATGCCGTCGCCGCAGACGGGACAATCCTTCGGGCAGCTGCCCACCTCGCCCGCGGAGCACGAGCCGTCACCGCAGACGTGGCAATCCGTCGGGCACGTTGCTGTCGTCTCTCCCGAATCACAGGTGCCGTTCCCGCACTTCTTCGGGCAGTCGCTGGGGCAGCCCTGAGACGTCTCGCCCGGGCCGCACCGGCCATCGCCGCAGACGCTGCAGTCCGCGGGGCAGCTGAAGGGGTTCTCGCTCGGCGAGCACGAGCCGTCGCCGCAGGTGTTCACCGGCGGACAATCCGTCGGGCACGTCATCGACGACTCCGGCACGACGCACTGGCCATCGCCGCAGCCGCCGCAATCCACGGGACACGACTTCGGGCTCTCGCTCGACGAGCAGACGCCGTCGCCGCAGACGATGAAGCAGTCGATCGGGCAGGTCATCTGCTCCCCCGGTGAGCAGAACTGATCCCCGCAGACTGTGCTGCCGCAATCGATCTTGCACGTCGCGGCCGACTCGCCCGGCCCGCAGATGGCGTCACCGCAGAAGCCGCAGTCGAACGCGCACGTCTTCGGGCTCTCGAAGACGTTGTTGCAGATCTTGTCTCCACAGTAGCCACGGCAGTCGAAGCCGCACGTGGCGGGCGACTCGACGAGGGAGCAGAAACCGTCGCCGCAGGAGCCGTTGCCGCAGTCGCGCGGGCAGGTCGAGGGCCCCTCGTTGCCCGTGCAGTAGCCGTCGCCGCAGATGGTGCAGTCGGTCGGGCACGAGAAGGCGTTCTCCGTGAACGTGCACACGCCGTCACCGCAGGGCGCTCCGCAGTCGACCTGGCAGTTGAACTGGCTCTCGTTCACGCCGCACGTGTTGTCGCCGCAGTAGCCGCAATCGTAGGGGCAAAGGTTTGCGTTTTCGCCTGCCGAGCAGAAGCCGTCGCCGCAGCTCACGGCGCAATCCTGCGGACAGAAGGACGCCTCGTTCGCGCCGCAGAAATGATCGCCGCAGAACGTACAATCGGACGGGCAGCTCTGGGCCGTCTCCCTCGAGGAGCAGACGCCGTCGCCGCAGGCAGAGAGGCAGTCCTTGCACGTCATCGGGTTCTCGAGGGCGCCGCAGACGCCGTCGCCGCACACGCCGCAGTCGAAGGGACACGACGTCGTCGTCTCGCCGAGCTCGCAGCGCGCGTTGCCGCAGACGCGGTTACCGCAGTCCACCGAGCAGCTCAGCGGCGATTCGTTCGACGCGCAGACGAAGTCGCCGCAGTAGCCGCAGTCGGTCGGGCAGCTCTGGTTGTTCTCGGCGAAGCCGCAGGTCCGATCCCCGCAGTAGCCGCAGTCGTACGCGCAGCCGAAGGGAGTCTCGTCTGGCGAGCAGTAGCCGTCGCCGCAGGTACCGGCGCAGTCCTGAGGACAGAACTGCGGCTCGGTCGGGCCGCAGAAGCCGTCGCCGCAGAATGTGCAGTCCTTCGCGCAGATCTTCTCCTCGCCGGGCTGGCAGATCCCGTCACCGCAGCTCCGCGGGCAATCCCCGCAGGTGCTCGGGCTCTCGGTCGTCCCACAGATGCCGTCGCCGCAGTAGCCGCAGTCGTAGGGACAGTTGCCCGGGTTCTCGGTGCCGTCACACTGCCCGTTGCCGCAGGTCGCGCCGCAATCGACCGGGCAGCTTGCCCGCGATTCGGTCGTCTGACAGTACGAATCGCCGCAGTAGCCGCAGTCCTGCGGGCACGTCCCGCTGAGCTCTACACCGGCGCAGGCGCCGTCGCCGCAGTAACCGCAGTCTATGATGCAGGTCTGGCTCGACTCGTTGAAATCGCAGAAGCCGTTACCGCACGTCCCGCAGTCCGAGGGACAGCTCCCCTGGCTCTCGAACTTCCCGCACACGCCGTTGCCGCATACGTCGCAGTCCGTGGGGCAGCTGTTGACGTCCTCACCGATGCTGCAGGCGCCGTCGCCACAGGCACGGCAGTCCGTCGGGCACGTCGCGAGCGACTCGCCGTTGTTGCACGCTCCGTCACCGCAGAACGGGGAGGCTTTGCAGTCCTGCGGGCAGTTCGCGCCGTTCTCGCCGCTCGAACAGATGCCGTCACCGCAGGTGGGCTTGCAGTCGGCCGGGCAGGTCGCGTTCGTCTCGCCCGCGTTGCACACGCCGTTGCCGCACGCGGGCTTCACGCAGTCGACGGCACACGAGGTCGACGTCTCGCCGCTCTCGCACTTTCCGTTGCCGCAGATCGGCTTGTTGAGGCAATCGGCGGGACAGCTCGAGGACGTTTCCTTGCCGTCGCACTTCCCGTTGCCGCAGGTCACCGGGCAATCCCTCGGACAGGACGCGTTCGATTCGTCCGCGGAACACACGCCGTCCATGCAGAAGCAGTCGTCGCTGCAGCTCGCGTGCGTCTCCTCCGGGGAGCACTTCTTGTCGCCGCACGTCGGCTGGGCACCGCCGCCATCGAGCAGTATCCCCCTGTCAGTGGGGACACCCAGATCGGCCCGACCGCATGCCGTGAACAGCAGCAGCGCGAGGCCCGACAGCAGAACGGCCCAGAACCTGCGAACCCACGTCCCCTGATTCATGCGTCGTCCTCGAATCGATGATTAGACAAGAGCGCTCACTCGTACGGCCTGCCGCGGTTCCACCAGACCCCGACACCGCCGTGCGATCCTACGTCAGGGTGCTGCAGAAAGCCCTTGCCGGCAAGTTGCCGACCGCGGCAACCATGAAACCCGCGTGCTACACGCCCGTTCAGAAAGAGGGGAGCGTCTGGTCGGCAGAGTTGCCCGCGCGGAGCTCGGCGAGCCAGGGTTCGAGGCTCGTCGCGGAGAGGTCGTCGAAGCCGAGCACCTCGGCGCCCATGACGCGCGCGAGCGACTCGAGGGCGACGACGGCTTCCGCGCGAATCTCCGGGCGAGCCGCGGATAGCTCGAAGATCGACGTCACGTCGTGATCGCGGATGCCGCAGGGCACGATCAGGCGGAACAGATCGGGCGCCGTCGAGACGTTCAAGGCGAAACCGTGACAGGTCACCCACTGCGAGATCCTGACGCCGATGGCGCCGATCTTGGCGATGCGAGCCCCCTCCCGCGCCCCCTGCCAGTCGCTCACCGAATCGAGGTCGACCCAGAGCCCAACCAGGCCGCTCACCTCGCCCCCGGAAACGCCGTGGCGGAGACACAGGCGGCGCATCGTCTCTGCCAGGTCCCGGACGTAGCGCCGGACGTCGCGGCGGTCGGGAGCGAGGTTCACGATGGGATACGCGACGAGCTGACCGGGCGCATGCAGTGTCACGTCGCCGCCGCGTGTCGCCTGTGCGTAGTCGATTCCTCGTGCGCGGAGCGCGTCCTCCGATAGAAGGACGTGCGCGGGGTCGGCGCGGCGCCCCAGGGTCACGACCGGGTCGTGCTCGAGCAAGAGCACGGTGTCCGGAGCGTGCCCGAGCAGGCGGGCGCGCACGAGCTCGGTCTGCAGCGCGGAGACGAGCGCATACGGGCGACGGCCGAGCCATACGCCACGGAACCTTCGCCGCTCCGTCATCGTCACTCCGGAACTTTCGTTCCGAGGTCGCGCTGCTCCTCGAGCCAGCCGTCGATGCGGTCGGTGAACTCGCCGGCGACGTCGGGGTCGAACTGGCTCCCCGAACAGCGGATGATCTCGTTCACCGTCACCTCGTGGGGCAGCGCGCGCCGGTATGCACGGTCGCTCGTCATCGCGTCGTAGGTGTCGGCGATGGAAATGATCCGCGCGAGCAGCGGGATCCCCTCGCCCTTCAGGCCGAGCGGATAGCCCCGGCCGTCCCAGCGCTCGTGGTGCAGGTGAACACCGGGGATCACGGGCTCGAGGAACCGGATGGGGTCCAGGATCTCCCGGCCGTAGGCGGGGTGCTTCTTGAAGATCTCGTACTCGTCCTGCGTGAGCTTGCCCGGCTTGTTCAGGTTCATCACGCAGCCGATCTTGCCGATGTCGTGCATGAGCGCGGCCTGGCGAACGACCTCCACCATGGATGGCGTCGCTCCCATCCAGACGGCGAGCGCGGCCGCATAGCGCGCGACGCGCTCGGAGTGACCTGCCGTGTAGCGATCCATGCGGTCGATGGTCCGCGCGAGGCTCTCGATGGTCTGCTGGAAGGTCGCCTGCAAGTCCTCGTAGAGCCGCGCGTTGTCGATGGCCGCTGCGGCGCGAGAAGCGACGATGCTGAGCAGCTTGCGCTGCCCTTCGAGGAAGCGCTTCCCCTCGGTGAAGCTCATCACCGCGAGCCACCCGAGCAGGCGCTCTCGCGTGCGCAGCGGTACGACGGCAACACTCGAGACGGGCTTGTCCGGCTGCTCGGCGAGGAGCTCGGCGGCGCGCGCCCCGTGCTCGACGAGCGGCTCGCCCGCGGCGAGCCGTGTCACGAGGAGCGACGAATCGAGCAGACCGACGCGCTCGTTCTGGCCGATGGCAGCGCCCCGGTCGACCTTGCGCTCGAAGTAGCTACCCATCCCGTCGTCGAGCCAGGTGAAGGCGACGTCGGCGTGCACCTCGTTGATGGCGCTGTCCGACAGCGTCGCGATGACCTCGTCGAGCGAGAGACTCGCCGCGATCGCCTCGCTCACCTTGTAGAGAGAGAGCGCCTCCCGGAGCCTCAGGTTCTCGGCAGCAAGGCGCTGCTTCTCGAGCCCGCGCTGCACGATGTGGATCACCTCCTCGACCTTGAACGGCTTCAGGATGTAGTCGTAGGCACCCCGCTTCATCGCGTCGATCGCCGTCTCGACGGTGCCGAAGCCAGTCATGATGATCGTCATCGTGTCGGGGTGCACCTCCGACACCTCGCGAAGGAGCTCGAGGCCGCCCATGCGCGGCATCTTCAGATCGCTGATGACGAGATCGAACCTGGCGCGCCGGAGCTCGTCCGCGGCCGCCGCGCCGTCCGCAGCGGTGCGCACGACGTAGCCCTCCATGGCCAGGAAGTCCGCGATGATGTCGCGAATGAACTTCTCGTCGTCGACGACGAGGATGCGAGCGCTCTCGGCCGGTTGGGCCAGGTCCGGCTGCGACACGGCCTTCACACTTTACC
>CAYUAW010000051.1:0-25079 GCA_964442485.1 uncultured Polyangiaceae bacterium | reverse complement strand
TAATGATTCGGCTGCTGGCTTGCGCCGAGAAGCCCCCCGAGCGCGTGGCGGGGAGAAGGGTCGTACGACCTGAGATATGCGAGGTTGAGTGCGTTGACGATTGCATGTGCGGCGAGAGGGCCGACGAGCGAGCCCGTGAGCTGGTACATCGCGCCGAGCGCGAGCCCGACGATCGTCGCCCAGAGCACCCACACCCAGCGGCTCGGACCAGGGATCTGATGCGCCACGCCGAAGATGAGCGCCTGGGGTATGACCCCGATCGCGGGAGCGAGGAGCCCACGAAAGAGCATCTCCTCGCCAAAGGCGCTGAGCATCGCGATGACCACGATGGCCAGCGAGGACATGCCGCTCGCGAAGGGACGCAGGGCGGCGTGAAGCTCCCGCGCCCACGCGAAGCGAGTGACCGCGACGCGGGTCCCCACCACGAGCAGGCCGCCGAACGCCAGGCCCCAGAGCGCGCTATAGACGTGTCGCGTCTCGGGTTCCAGCACGAGCCAGGGCTCGGGATGGAGCAGGGGCGAGCCGCCACGCCAGAAGCTGACGAGCAGTAGCGCCAAGATCCCGAGTAGCGCGTACGCAGCCGCGCCCCAGCGAAGCATCGGCGGACTATGGCATGTGACGCCCGGGAGCGCACCGCCCGGGAGCGGCCTCGCGGAACGGCCGCAACAATCCCGAGCTGCCAGGGCCGCCTCTCGCCTATTACCCCGGGCGCACCGGCGTCGCGGCGACGGGGGCCGCTCGTGTAGACTCGCGCGGAGCCTGTGGAAAGCGACAGCCCGGAGGTCCTCGAACGGTTTCACGGAGCGCTCGATCTGGTCGAGATCATCGCGCGACAGGTCCGCCGTTCGCTCGGAGCGGGCGTGGAGCTCGACGATCTCGTGAGCTACGGCCGCGAGGGGCTGCTCGACGCTGCCCGGCGCTTCGATCCCACCCGCGGCGTCCCCTTCCGGGCTTACGCAAACTTTCGAGTCCGCGGTGCCGTGGTGGACGGCGTGCGCGCCACCGCACGCCTGCCGCGACGGGTACACGAGCGGCTGCGAGCGCTGGACGGCGCGCGCCAGGTGTCGGAGGGCGTAGCGGAGGACACCCTCGGCGCGCTGCCTGCACCCGGGAGCTCGGCCGACGCGGAGCGGGCCCTCACGGCGCACCTCGCTGCGATGGCGACCGCGATGGCAGTGGGCCTGGTCGCCCAGCCGGGGCGCGGCGAGGAAGGCGAGTTCACGTCCGTCGACGCCCGCGAGAGCCCGGAAGAGGCAATGGCCAGGGCGGAGCTGCTCGCCAAGGTGCAGACGGCCATCGAGACCTTGCCGAAGGACGAGGCCGAGCTCGTGCGCCGGCACTACCTCGAAGGGGAGCGCTTCGACCGGGTGGCGGCCGATCTCGGGCTGAGCAAGTCGTGGGCTAGCCGCTTGCACGCGCGCGCAATCGGACGGCTGACGAAGCGCCTTCGCGGCGTCGTCGATTGACCAGACGCCCCGGCGGTGGTGCGGGGAATCTCCCTGGTCTAGGCTTTCCCGCGTGAACGACCGCGTGCTCGTCGCCATGAGCGGAGGAGTCGACTCGTCCGTTGCCGCTGCGCGCCTGGTGCGCGCGGGATGGGACGTCGTCGGCGTCACACTGCACCTCTGGGACTACCCCGACGACGGCTCCGTCCGGGGCCGCTGCTGCGCCCCCGAGGACGTTTACGATGCGCGTCGGGTCGCCGACGTGCTCGGGATTCCCCACTATGCGTTCGACCGCCGCGAGCTCTTCGACCGCGAAGTCGTGACGCCGTTCGTGGAAGATTACCTCAGGGGCGCCACGCCGAGCCCGTGCGTTCGCTGTAACCGCGGGGTCAAGATGAAGGAGCTCTTCGCCCTCTCGGAACGGCTCGGGGCGCGCTGGGTGGCCACGGGCCACTACGCGCGCGTGGCGCAGGGCCCGCCTCCGCGGCTCTGCCGTGCGCGGGACCGAGCGAAGGACCAGAGCTACTTCCTGGACAGCCTCGACGCGAAGAGCCTCGGACGCCTGATGCTTCCCCTCGGGGACGCGACGAAGGCCGAGACGCGCGAGGAGGCCGCCCTGCTCGAGCTTCCGGGCGCACACAAGGGCGAGAGCCAGGAGCTCTGCTTCGTCCCCACGGGCCGCTACGACGAGCTCGTGGCGAAGCGCGCCGGTGAACGCGCGCGGCCAGGGCCGATCGTGGACGAGACGGGGCGCGCGCTCGCGCAGCACGACGGCCTGTTCCGCTTCACGGTGGGCCAGCGAAAGAACCTGGGCGTCGCGACCGGCAGCCGCGCGTACGTCGTCCGGCTCGACGCGGACACCGCGACCGTCCATCTCGGGCCGCGCGAGGCGCTCCTCGCCTGCGGCGCGCACCTCGTCGACGTCACGCTGCACGACGGCGTCGTGTTGCCGCTTCGCGCGGACGTGGCCGTCCGTTACCGCGCGCCGGCAGTG
Source organism: uncultured Polyangiaceae bacterium (assembly GCA_964442485.1). GTDB lineage: Bacteria > Myxococcota_A > Polyangia > Polyangiales > Polyangiaceae > DASZVB01. Next base: position 22,640 of record CAYUAW010000051.1, on the reverse strand, counting down.
CCTGCGAGTCTCGTCGCGAGCGGCGCGAGCGTCGAGCTGCGCTTCGACGCGCCCGTCGCCGCCGTCACTCCGGGACAGCGCGCGGTGTTCTACGACGGAGACGCCGTGCTCGGCGGCGGCACCATCCTGGGCCCCATCCACGACGACGCTCGGGCGAGGCCCGAGCACGCGGAGGCCTCTCCATGACGAGGGCCGTGCTCGCGCTCGTCGCTGCTCTGGCCGTGGGGTGCACGACGGGCGAGGGCACGGGGTGGGTGCGCAGCACCCGGCTCGTCGCGACGAACTGCTGGGACGGCCCATTCGATCTGGGCCCCACGTTCTTCGCGTCGGATCCCTCGGGGGACACGCAGCAGATCCGCGTGCAGCGAGGCGATCGCATCGTCGGGATCTCCGACGGCGTCCTCTTCGTGGTGAACGACGTGTCGAACATCCGGCAGAGCAAGCTCGACACGCCCATCCCGCTCGGGCTCCCCATCGGCGTGACGCCTCCAGGCCAGCCCCGAAGGGTCGAGGCGAATCCTCCACAGGTGAGCCTGTCGCTCTACCTGAATGACAGCTGCCACAACCAGGATCCGGCTGTGTTCTCCGTCGGTGGCACCATCACGTTCCACTCGCTGTTCAGCGGCAACCGCAACGAGAACAACGCCGACCAGCGGCTGACGGACGCGGAGTTCGACGCGCTCGTCACCGATCCCCGCGAGGGGATGATCGAGGCCGCGGGCACTCCGGCGCCGGACGCGGGCCCCGACGCGCTGCCGACCCTCGACTACGGAGACGCGGGCGTCATCGTGCGCTTCACGCCGAGCCGAGTCACCGGCCAGTTTCGCTTCTTCTTCCAGCGCGGCCTGCCCGCGCAGCCGTTCCCGTGACGGAGGCGGCGGGGCTTCCATGAGAACACCGGTCGACGACCGGCTGCGTCACGAAGCGGCGACGTTCGGGCTCTGCTACGCCTGCGAGCACTGCGCGCACTTCGTCGCCGAGAGCGGCGAATGCGCCGAGGGCTACCCGAACGAAGGCCATCGCGACACGCGGATCGAGACGGCGCCGTCGCTCGAATTCTGCAAGAGCTTCGAGCTCGCATGACGGGCGCGGGTTGACGTTGGCGGCGCGGTCGCATCCACCGACGCTCATCACGCTGGCCCTCCGGACGCTGAAGGAGGAGTGCCGGCTCGCGCGCGGCGAGCGGATCCTCCTCGCGGTGAGCGGCGGCACCGACTCGTCCGCCTTGCTGCACGTGATGTCGCTCGTCGCGCCGCGGCTCGGGGTGAGCGTGGTCGCCCATGGTGTGGATCACGGCCTCCGTGAGGAGGCAGCCGCCGAGCTCGACCTGGCCGAAGAGCTCGCGACCCGCTGCGGGGTGCCGTTTGCCCGTACCCGCGTGACGGTCTCGCCCGGCGGCAATCTGCAAGCCCGGGCCCGCGAAGCGCGTTACCAGGCGCTACGTGTCGCGATGCACGAGGCCCAGGCGACGCGGCTCGCCACCGCGCACCACGCAGACGATCGCGCGGAGACGGTCCTCCTCCGACTGCTGCACGGGGCTCGCCCGAAGGCGCTCGCGGTGCTCCCGCCGGCCGAGGGCGTATCGCTGCGTCCCTTGATCCGGGCACGCAAGGAAGACGTGCTGCATCACCTCCGTCGCCATGACATTCCGTTCTCGCAGGATCCCTCGAATCAGGATCGACGCTTTCTCCGCGTCCGGGTTCGCCTCGAGCTCATGCCGGTCCTCGTGGAGCTCTCGCCGGCCATCGTCCCGCACCTCACGGCGCTCGCGGACGAACTCGCGGAGGAGCCCCTCGCCGACCTTATGGACCTGGACGGCAAGGCCGTTGCCCTCAAGAGAGCTCAAACCAGCGCCCTTCGTCGAGCAGTCAGGCTCGGCCAAGGGGCAAGAATCCTCCTCTCCGGCAGCCGGGAAATCGTCGTCGGGCCCAAAGCGTACGAAGTTCGGGTGGATGCAACCCCCGAAGCGCCGCTGGCACGGCAACGGCGACCGCTTCCGAAGAAGGGGGGTGCCAAATCCGGTAAAAGTGGTTAACTGATGCGGGTTAGTCGATTTTTAGCGGGCTCGCTCGCGCAAAAGGGCCGAAGCCTAGTTTCGGCGTGCCAGAGGTTTCAGTGAAGCAACCCCACAAAACGCTTCTTCTTTGGGTCGTACTCATCGTCGCGTTCCTCGCGATCTGGCAGTTCCTGAACGCGGACGGCCCTCAGCGGCAGCCGATGCCGTTCAGTGACTTCGTCGCGCTGGTGAAGGCGCCGAAGGAGGCGCGCCACGTCGACTCGGTGAAGATCAAGGATCGCGAGTACACGTTCAGCATAGTCGGCCCGGGGCAGAAAGCGCCCGAGCGCGGCATCACGGTCGGCCCGCCCGAGTACGCGCCAGAGCTCCTGAAGTACGACGTGAAGGTCGAGTACGAGGAGGACGAGACGAATCCGTTCCTCACGACGACTCTCACCATCCTCGTGCCGATGGTGTTCCTCCTGGTCATGTTCTACCTGTTCATGCGCCAGCTGCAGGCCGGCGGGGGGAAGGCCATGAGCTTCGGAAAGAGCCGAGCTCGCCTCCTGAACGAGGCTCAGAACAAGGTGACGTTCGCCGACGTCGCCGGCATCGACGAGGCGAAGGACGAGGTCGAGGAGATCATCGCCTTCCTGAAGGACCCGAAGAAGTTCCAGAAGCTCGGAGGCCGCATCCCGAAGGGCGTCCTCATGATGGGCCCTCCGGGCACGGGCAAGACGCTGCTCGCGCGCGCCATCGCCGGCGAGGCGGGGGTGCCGTTCTTCAGCATCTCGGGGTCGGATTTCGTGGAGATGTTCGTGGGTGTCGGCGCGAGCCGCGTCCGTGACCTCTTCGAACAGGGCAAGAAGCACGCGCCCTGCATCATCTTCATCGACGAGATCGACGCCGTTGGTCGGCACCGCGGCGCGGGCCTCGGCGGCGGGCACGACGAGCGCGAGCAGACGTTGAATCAGCTCCTCGTCGAGATGGACGGCTTCGAGTCGAACGAGGGCGTCATCATCATCGCTGCCACCAACCGCCCCGACGTCCTCGACCCGGCCATCCTGCGCCCAGGCCGCTTCGACCGCCGCATCGTGGTTCCACGCCCGGACATCCGCGGCCGGGAAGGCATCCTTGCGGTCCACACGAAGAAGGTGCCGCTTTCCGGCGACGTCCAGCTCGGCCTGCTGGCGGCCGGCACGCCCGGCTTCGTCGGGGCCGACCTGGAGAATCTGGTGAACGAGGCCGCCCTGCTCGCGGCTCGCCAGGACAAGGATGCGGTCGCCATGTCGGACTTCGAGCTCGCGAAGGACAAGGTCCTCATGGGCAGCGAACGCCGTAGCATGGTGATGAGCGAGGAAGAGCGCCGCATCTCCGCGTGGCACGAGGCCGGTCACACCCTCGTCGGCAAGCTGGTCGAGGGTAACGACTCGGTTCACAAGGTGTCCATCATCCCCCGCGGGGCCGCGCTCGGCGTCACCCAGTTCCTCCCGACCGAGGATCGCCACACTCTGACCCGCAAGCAGCTCCTCTCACGTATCGCGATGGCGCTCGGCGGCCGTGTCGCCGAAGAGCTCGTGTTCGGCGAGATCACGAGCGGCGCTGCCGACGACATCAAGCGCGCGACGCGCATGGCTCGCGCGATGATCTGCGAGCTCGGCATGAGCGACAAGCTCGGGCCCCTGGCGTACGGCGAGCAGGAGGAGAACGTGTTCCTCGGCCGCGAGATCACGCAGCGGCGCGAGGACTACTCGGAGGCGACGGCGAAGGAGATCGATCAGGAGATCCGCGCCATCGTCGACAAGCAGTATGAGCTCGCACGGAAGACCATCGCAGAGAACCGCGAGAAGCTCGACCGGGTCGCGGAGATGCTCCTCGAGCGCGAGACCCTCGACTCGGAAGAGATCTCGGCGGCAATGGAAGGCCGGCCGCTCCCCGCACGCGATCGCATCGTGATCCCGAGCTGGAGCGACAAGCGCAACCAGACGAAAGAGAAGAAGCGCCCCGCGAGCATCTTCGGGACGCCGAAGCCCGCGACGAGCTGACTCGCATCGACTAGCAGCGCAAGGACGCGCGCCCTCGGAGACGAGCGGCGCGCGTTCCTGCTTTTGTGCCCGGGCGACCGGTCGTGGTGCTCTGCTTCGCGCGAACGGCTAGCCGGAGCGCGCGCATTCTTCTGGCACCACGCTTGCTCATCGTCTGTGGCATTGCGCGGGCCCCGGGAAAAAGCCCGCGTACGGGAGCGACATATGGCGAATTCAAATACGACGATGGGCGCGACGGCGCTCCTTTCGGCCTCGATAGCAGCCCTGGCGTGCGCAGGCGCCCCCCCGCCGACCGACCGAATGGCGACCGCGGAGGCAGCGACGCGCGCAGCGCACGAGGTCGGCGCGGAGCGCGTTCCGAAGGCGGACCTGCAATTCAAGCTCGCGAGCGACGAGATCGCGAACGGACGAGCGCTCATGAAGAACGGCGACAACGCGAAGGCGGATCTCATGTTCCAGCGCGCCGACGCGGACGCCGAGCTGGCGCTCGCGCTCGCTCGCGAGGACTCGGCGCGCGCGGAGGCCGGTCGCGCTCTGGACCAGACCGGCGCCTTTCCGAAGCAGCCGGCCACGCTACCCGACACCACGGCGCCGGAGCAACCGGGCGCGACGCCCGGCGTCCCCCCTCCTCCTGGTCCCGCGACCACTCCGCCGCCAGCCAACCCCTGATCCCTCGAGGAACGCGACCCATGAAGACCCAACGACTTCTCGTATCGGCAATCGGCTCCTTCTCCCTGCTCGGCTTCGCCGCGGCATGCGCGTCTTCTCCCCCCCCGCGCGAGCTACTCGATGCGCGCGCCGCTTTCGCCCGGGCTCAAACCAGCCCTGCCGAACAGCTCGCACCCGCCACCCTCCATGACGCGAAGGTGGCGCTGGATCGCGCGGAGCACTCTTACTCCGACGACTCCGACTCGGAAGCGACGCGTGATCTCTCCTACATCGCGGAGCGAAAGATGGATCTCGCAGAGGTACAGGCCGAGACGTCCCAGGCCAAGCAGAACGCCGAGCGTGCCACCGCGCAGGCGAGCGCTCGGCAGGCGCAGGCAGCCGGCCAGCTGGAACAGACCCGTGAAGCGCTCGACAAGGAACGGCAGGCGCGCGCCGAGGCGGAACAGCATGCCCACGAAGCGCTCGACAAGCTCGCCGTGGTCGTGGCGAACGTGGCGGTCAAGAACGACACACGCGGGACCGTCATCACCATCCCGGGCTCCGTGCTCTTCGGCTCCGGCAAGGCGGATTTCCTGCCCACTGCCCAGACCAGCCTGGACAAGATCGCCGATGCGCTGAAGGATCAGGCAGACAGCCAGATCAGCGTGGAAGGGCACACCGACGCGCAAGGTTCCGAGACGAAGAACCTCGAGCTGTCACAGCAACGCGCAGAGCACGTGCGGAATTACCTGGTGTCCCACGGCGTGCCCCAGGATCGCATCAAGGCGGAGGGCTTCGGAGCAAGCCGGCCCATCGCTGACAACAAGACTTCGGAAGGGCGAGCGTCGAATCGCCGCGTCGAGCTCGTCGTGCAGCCCACCGGAGCCGGCGAGCGCTGAGGCGCCGCCATCGCGCTCAGCGCTCGGGAGAGACCCCAGATGCAAACGACACTCAGCCAGAGAGACCATCTCGACGAGCTCGTACGGGAATTCCGCACCGCAATGCTCGTCACGCATGGCGCGAGCGGCGAGCTACGCGCCAGACCGATGAGCGTGGCCGGCGTCGAGGACTCGGGCGATCTCTGGTTCTCGACGGGGATCAGCTCGACCAAAGCGGACGAGCTGCTCACGGATTCTCGCGTCGCGGTCGTCATGCAGGACCCGTCGAGGTTCGTTTGCATCTCGGGCGAAGCGGAGCTCATCGTGAATCGCGAGAAGGCGAGCGAGCTCTGGAACGAGGCATGGCGGCCCTGGTTCCCCGGCGGCCCTTCCGACCCCGAGTTCGCGCTGGTTCACGTGAGGTCGCGGCGAGCCGAGTTCTGGGACATCACCGGAGTGGGCGGCGCGCTGTACGTGCTCAACGCCGCGCGACATGCTGCGACGGGGACGCGACTGGACGACGCAGACGCCAAGCATCATGCGAAGGTGGAGCTGCCTCGAAACGTGAGCTCCGAGGCTCATCCCGCGTCGCTCGTGCAGTGGATGAAGGGTTTCCTGTGGCCTCATCCGCGACAAACATGACCAGCGTGAGTTGCCGGGCGCGTTCCCACTCGTCCTGGAAGCTCGCGTAGGTGCGCTCGACCATGCCCCGCGCCGGATCCAGGTTCTTCAAGCGCCGCGCGCGGGGATTGCAGCCGACCACGACCTCGAGATGATGATGACCGGTGGATTGCGTTGCGTCGGTGACGCCGACCAGGACCGGCCTCCCCGCCCGCAGCTCGTAGACGACGTCCTCCAGCGTCCCGTGGAATGCGACAGCCGTGAGCCCGGCGGCGCGCGCAAAGCGCTCCGCGTCGCCCGCGAGCAGCGGCTCCGTCCGAGAAGCGCTCGACGAGTGTGACGACGCCGGGACCGCGCTCGCGGGGCGACCCCAGAACGAGAAGACGGCATTCAGCGCGGCTAGGTCGCGCGCTCGTTCGTTCGGTTCCAGCACGAGAGGCATGTTGTCCGGCCCCACCCACTGCTCCGCAGCAACCGTCGAGATATCGCGTGCAACCCGAGGAGCGGAATGCTGGTCAAGCACGGAACACGCGCCGAGACAGAACAAGGACAGCGCGAGCGAACCGAGGGCGCGTGCCGCCCTGCGTGGAGTCGTATTCATGAAGAAGCGACGCTTTCGTTGAGCGGCATCTCGCCGTGGAGCGGTGTCTCAGTAACCAGGCGGGTCGCTCGCGGGAAACGACTCCCACGACGCTTGATCGACGGCGTCCCTGGCGGGCGCGGCTTCCGGTTTCTTCACGGGCACCGCAATCTTCTGCCCGAGTGGAGTCGCGGCGAGCCGCTTGAAGAGCCGGGTGCGCGCAGCAATGTGGGCGACCTTCGCGAGCCGGTGGCTCGCGCCGGCGGAGGCCGTCGCCGCGAAGCCCGCCATCGTGAGAACCCATTGAATGGCTGCCGCACGCATTGCTCCGTGCCCGGCATTCAGGAAGCGTGCCGCGCCGCGCTTGCCATGAACACCGGGGCTTTGGCGCGCAACGGCTCCGGCAGCTGTCGCTTTCCGTCTCGCTGCATGGCCGGCGGTGACACATTGCCTCCGCCCCGGAGCGCTGCCCGGTAGCGGAAGGCGTCGGCGCGCCGCAATCGTGTCCTTGCGAACCTCGTCACGCCGTCGTAGCGAGCTCAGTGAATGGCCTCGGATGGTACTACTCGAGCCAAGGTGCGCGTTCTCGTCGTCGATGACTACGTGGACGCCGTCGAGCTACTGGCGGAGGCGCTCTCGCTGTCCGGCTACGACGTGCTCTCGGCCCTGGATGGCGCTTCGGGAATCGAGCTGTTCTCCAGCGAACAGCCAGTGGCGGTCTTCGTGGACATCGGGATGCCGGGAATGGATGGCTACGAGGTCGCGCGACGCATCCGCGCGCAGCCCACCGGCGGGAAAGCCTTCCTGGTAGCTCTCACGGGGCACAGCGGCGACGCCGAACGGCGGCGGACCGCCGATGCCGGCTTCGACCTGCATCTCGTGAAGCCCGTCGACCTTGGGAAGGTCGCGGCATTGCTCGACGAGAGATTCAGCGCTCACGGAGCGCATTGAGCGGCGCCGTAACTCGGTTCGACGTAGTCGGGAACCGGCAAACCGGCGGGGCACGAACGCTGTCGCGACATGCCCCGGCACCGGTTTGATGGCTTGCGCCCTTCGAGCCAGCTGAGCTCCGGGCCTAGATGCGCTTGCCGGCCTCGTTCACGCTCTGACGAAGCTGAGCGATCTGATCGTCGAGACGCGCCTTGACGGTCTCGATCTGGTCTGCGTTCGCCTGATCGATGGCGCGGATCTGCGCATCGACCGCGTCGCGGCGTGCGGTCACGTCAGCCAGCGTCTGGTCCACCTCCGCTCGCGTCTTGCCGGCCGTCTTTGCGCTCTTGGCCTTGAGCTCGTCGATTTGCTTGGTCAACGAATCGAGCTCGCCTTGAGCCTTCTGACGGTAGTCGTTCTTCGTCTGGTCGAGTGTCCGGGCAGCCTCGCGCGACTTGTCATTCGCCTTGGCCTGCTCCTCGGCGCTCTTTTCCTCTGCCTGCATGCGGTACTGAGCGCTCTTCTCGTCCGCCTGCTGCTGCGCGCTCCGCGCCTCCTCTTGCTCCTTGGCAGGCGATCGGTTGCACGCCGCAAGGAACAGGAGACCGATTGCCCCGAAGGTGAGTTCGCGTTTCATGTGTCCTCCTTCTGAGCGTCGTCCATGCGACACCCGAAACACATCATCGCAATCGTCGTGCCGGGTCGGAGACGCCGCCGTGGAAATCTCCGGAAGGCCAGGGAGTTCGTGAAGTTCGATGTCCGGCAAGGCGATGTGCCACATCCTCACGTCATTCAACGGGCCGGCCGGCTCGGCCTCGAGAGGCAATGTTACCCGTGTGTGACGCGACAGCGTGACAGAGAGCACTCGGGACCCGAGAAATGAAAATCTCCGCCGAGTGACACATCACTCGGCGGAGATAGACACTGTCGCTGACCGTTACTTCGGCGGCGGAGACATGCGCACGTTGCCGTGCTCGAGCCCCTTGCCGTTCTCCTGCATGTACGACGGACGCGGCGGCTGAGGGTGCTCCTCGGCCTTCTCGGCGATGGGCAGGGCATTGCGGACGTCGGTCATCACACCGTCGGCCGCCGCGCTCACGCGGCGTGTGACGTCGTTCGCCCGGTTCTGCAGCTCGCGGCGCATCTCGCTGCCCGCCTTCGGAGCGAAAAGCAATGCGACCGCAGCCCCTGCGAGAGCGCCCGCAGCGAAGCCGGACGCGATCGGCAGGATGCTCGCCGAAACGGTGCGTCGCCTTTCGAGCCCGAGAGCAGCAAGGACGTCGTCCGCGGTGATGCCACGCATGGCGTTGAACTTGTCTGAAACCGCATCTTGAAACATGTCGCTTCTCCGTTTCTCTTTCTTTGGGGATCTCTGCGCGCGAGCTCGCGTCTTGCGCTACTTCGCCATGACCTCTTCGAGGAGCCGCGACGCGGCGAGGCGCGAGCCCACTCCGAGCAGCGTGCCACCGAGCCGCGAGGCCAGACCGCCACCGAGCACGAACCCGACGCATGCTGCGACGCCCAGCACGACGTGCGGGCGCACGCGAGTCTGCTCCGTGGCGAAAGCGTCCGCCGCTCGGTACAGATCGCCCATCGACGTCGCGACGTCGGTCCACGCATCGCGCAGCTCCGCCGGGCCCGTGCTGGTGCCGTTCTTTTGGTTCTTTCCGGCGCCCGCGTGCTCCGAAACCTGAGATTTGGTCTCCATGATCTTCTCCTACAGCCTCGAGATGAATCGGCCGACGACGAATCCCACGGCCAGCGCAGAGAACACCGCCAAGACTGGTTTCTCCTTCGCGAAGCGGACGAGCTTCTCGTCCACTCGCTGCATCTGCTCGCGGGCTTGCCGCACACCGTCCTCGATCTTCTCGATGGCCTCGTTGCCTCGTGCGGTGCTGATCTGATTCATGAGAAGTCGCTCCTTGCCCCCTCGATACGGCCGTGCGAACGCCACATGGCGACAGCGGAAGGGATCTCCCGCAGCGGAGCATCGGCTGTGCCACCCGAGAACCGCTCGAATGCCGCCCCGCGCGCACTCGTTCCGTGTGTCATTTCGGACAGGTGCCCACGGCGGTGGGCTCCGCGTGGCTAGTGTGGTCACCGGCCTCGTGCGCGACGACCGTCGGCGCGAGGTTAGGGATGGTGGGACGGGGCTGATCGGGGAGCGTGTCCCGCAGCCCGAGCGGACGCGGATCCCATCCGAGGATGGGTGCGGTGACGCTCTTTAGCCACGACAGAACGGACGCGGGTAGGTGCATGCGACGGGTACCTCGTACTCGAGTGCGCGAAATTGCTTCGCGTCCTCAGACGAGTGCATCCGTCGTGCCCGCCGTGAAGCTCCTCAGCGTTCGGGGCGAGTGGCCACAGCCACATGAGGCAGGGACAAAACGAACCGCGCGCCGACCGTTTCCGGACGGCCCGGCGGCAGTGTGCTCGCCTCGAGTCGAATGTCGCCGTGCTGCACCTGGACGAGGTCCTTCGCCATCGAGAGCCCGATGCCGAGGCCGCCGCGGGCGTCGCGCACGATGAAACGACGATAGAGCGCGCCTCGCGCGCTTTCCGGAACGCCTGGGCCATCGTCCTCGACGAAAATGGTCACGTTGTCGGACTCGTTCCGGACGCCGGCCCGGACGCTGCGGCGTGCGTGAGCGACCGCGTTGCTCAGGAGCTCCGCGACCACGCGCGTGAGCAGCGCCGAATCCGCGAGTGCCACGCAGGGCCCGCTGGGCGGTTCGTAGGTGACGGTCACGTCCGAGCGTGGCTCCTGAGCCTTGTTCGCCTCCACAGCGCGAACGACGAGCTGGCATAGGTCGACGGGCTGAGGATTCACCTCGAGGTCGTCGTTCTCTAGCTCCGACAGCAATCCGACGCGTTCGACGAAGGTCTGCAGCCGCCGAACGCCACGCGCGCCGAGCTTCACGAGCACCTTCTGCTCGTCGGAAAGCTGCTTTCCCAGCTCCGCCTCCAGCCTCTGGAGCGCGTGCATGACGATACCGAGGGGCGAACGCAGGTCGTGCGAAACGCGCGCGAAGAAATCCGCGTAGCCGGCCTTCGAGGGCCCCTGCTCCGACGACTCGGGCTCCGTGTCAGCGCTTGCCCGTTCGGGAAGCACACTCGATGGTTCGTTTTGAAGTGAGCCCTCGTCCTTCACTGCGACCTGCCGTATCGCTCGATCTTACGATAGAGCGTACGCCGATCGAACCCAAGGATCTGAGCCGCGCGCGACTTGTTCCCCGCGGTCAAAGCCAGCACTCGCTCGATGTAGCGGCGCTCGAGCTCGTCCACGGTGATGAGACCGACGTTTGACCGATCATCGACGACCAGGCCATCGAAGATGCGAGCCATCTCGTCGTGGCCTGCGGAGGCACCTGCCGCCCCCTCGATGGCCACCCCCACGCTCGCGGGCTCCATGGGGCGCCGGCTGGGCTCGCTGGCGTGCCCGCGGGCTCCCGTGAGCGCCTCGAGGCGCGGGGACGCCGTGCTCGCTGTATCGGAGGAACTGGAGACTGCACTGATATCGGCTGCGGCCATTTCACTCCGAAAACGAGCACGATTCGTACCAGCACGACTTTCGAGGCCCCCGCGCGACGTTTTGCCGCAGAAATCCCGCTGGGGCCCGATCGTAGGCGATGGACCCCATTGGAGGGCTTTTTGCTGTGGCAAGGTGCCTCATGCGCGAACTCGTCCCAACACGGAACGCGAGCCTCAGCGGCCCTCGTCACCCGTCGACTTCGAGTTCGTCCGCCCCATCTTTCGATAGAGGGTGCGCCGGTTGAAGCCGAGAATCTTCGCGGCCCGCGACTTGTTCCCGCCTACGAGCGCGAGAACCCGCTGCATGTAGCGCCGCTCGAGCTCCGCGGCGGTCACCAGCTCCGCGGGATCGTCTGCCGAGAGGACGAACCGATCTGCTTGATAGTTCCGGATCTTCTCCGGCAGGTCGTCGACCATGACGGAGTCGAAGCGCATCAACGCCACCGCGCGCTCGAGACAATTCTCCAGCTCGCGCACGTTTCCAGGCCAGTCGTACGCCGAGAGCTTCTCGGCAGTGGCGGTCGCGATGCCCTTCACTTCCTTGTTCGCGCGGGCGGCCGCACGCTGGGCGAAGTTCTGCGCCAAGAGCAGGACATCGCCGCCGCGTTCGCGCAGTGGCGGCACCTCCACGGCAACGACGTTCACGCGATAGTAGAGGTCCTCGCGAAAACGCTTCTCGAAGACCTCCGTCTCGAGGTCGCGGTTCGTCGCAGCGACGATTCGAGCGTCGAAGGGGACCTCGTGGTTGCCGCCGACGGGTCGCACCTTGCGTTCCTGTAACGCGCGGAGCAACTTGGGCTGCATCTCGAGCGGCAATTCGCCGATTTCGTCCAGAAAGATGGTCCCGCCAGTGGCCTCCGCGAAGAGCCCCGTGCGGGCCGTCTTCGCGTCGGTGAACGCGCCACGGACGTGGCCGAACAGCTCGCTCTCGAGCAACGCAGGGGGCATGGCGGCGCAGTTTATGGCGAGGAACGGCCCTTCACGGCGATTGCTGTTCGTGTGGATGGCCTTCGCGACGAGTTCCTTGCCGGTGCCGCTTTCGCCCGTGATGAGGACCGTCGCATCCGTGTCGCTGACCCGCGTGATCAGGTCGAACACGCGCCGCATGGCCGGGCTCCGGCCGATGATCGCGTCGAAGCCCTGAGGAGATGCTGCTGCCTTGCGGAGCCGCTTGACCTCTTCCTGGAGGCGTCGATGACGGAGCGCCCGGTCGACGGTGAGCTCGATGACGGTCGCATCGACCGGCTTCGTCACAAAGTCATAGGCACCGGCGCGAATTGCCCCAATCGCGGCCTCCATGCTCCCGTACCCCGTGACGACGATGACGGGAACGTCCGGTCGGATCCCGACGATGCGCTCGCACAGGTCGAGGCCGCCGATATCCGTCATGTTCAAATCCGTAAGGATTACGTCGAAATCCTGGTCAGCGACCATCTCCAGGGCGTCATGAGCCGACGTCCGCCACGTGACCTTGTACTGGCGGCGAAGGATCGCTTCGAGGAACTCACAGGCCGTCTGATCGTCGTCGACGATGAGCAGGCGTCCCGGCTCCGGATCGGCTCCGGTGACGGGTGTCGTTCGCTCGGCTGAATCAGGAATGCTTTCCGGGCCTGCGGGAGGGGCGGCAGGCATCGTTTCCTCGACCTGTGCTGATCCGATCATCGAATTCCTGTCTAACACGTGGGTTCAACCGGCCAGCCGCGCTCGGCATGTTGCCGGGCGGCTTCGAAGTCGGCGGGCTGAGGCAAAATGCACCAGCTTGCCGGACGACGACTCTACTGAGCACGAGTCGTGCCGAGCCGAAACTCGTGATGAGTCCAACAGGGATCCCCGTCAAGCGAAGGCGCCGACGAAGCGCTACGTAGTGAAGTTCCCCGACATCCCGGACGGTGACGACGTCGACGAGCACGCACCCGAAGACGCAGAGTTCGATGAGATGCCGCCCCTCCTGGCGGACCCCTCGGTGGACGAGCGGAAGCCTCACGTCCTTCTGAAACGGGACGCGACGACGGACGAGCTCCTCAACCAGCGCTCGCAGGTAGGTCGAGCGGGTCAGGCCGCGCCCTAGCCGCCGTAACACCAGCTGGCCGCAGCCGACCACGATGGACGCCAGCCGCTCCGCCTCCACTTCGGAGTGCGACAGGGTGCCCATGCTCGACAGTCGGTCCCAGGACGCGACGAGTTGCGTCCTTCGTGCAGTTTCCGCCGCGGCGGGGCGCAAGGCACCACGCGAAGGACTGCAGGACTATGCCCGGGCCGACGCCAGCTGCCGCGCCCGCTCGAGCAGCGCTTCGCGTTCGTTCAGGGCAGGTTCCTCGACGACCTCGTCGAGCAGCGTCCGCAGGATCTCCCCGAACAGGGGCCCCGGACGCAGCCCGAGCTCCTTCAGGTCGCGGCCCGAGATGACGAGATCCCGCACGCTGAGCGCGGCACCGGCAGCGATCACCCTGACCACGTGGGCCTTGAGCCCGTCCAGGCGGGCGAGGTCGTCGGCCACGTCGCGACCCTTGCCGAGCACGTCGGCACGATTGAGGACATACAGATCCTCGAGGAGCTCCGGACCGACGCGCCGCAACCAACGCCGCGTCGCGGCATCCGACCAGGAGGGTTCCCAGCAAATCAGGTGATGACGTACGAGCCCGACGATATGGTTCCGCTCTTCGTTCGAGAAGCGCAGCCGCTCGAGGATCGGATCGGCCATGGTCGCGCCGATCTGCTCGTGCTCGTAGAACGTGTAGTCGTTCGTCTTCGTGCTCCACTCCCGGGAGCGAGGCTTGCCGACGTCGTGCAAGAGCCCGGCGACCCTGAGCTTCGGCTCCGGAGGGCATGCGTCCAGGCAACGCATGGAGTGCCCCCAGACGTCGAAGGAGTGATGGCGGTTCTGCTCGCATCCTACCGACTCCATGAGCTCCGGCACGGTGATGGCGAGCATGCCGTGCGTCCGCATCACCTCGAAGGCCCGGCTCGGGTGCTGCGCCTTCATCGCCTTGACCCACTCGTCCCGGATGCGCTCCGCACTCACCTTCCGGTAGGACGAGAGCGAAGGCAGGATGGCGCGCTCCGTGTCCTCGTCCAGCTCGACCTCCAGGGTCGCCACGAAGCGCGCGGCGCGGAGCACCCTGAGCCCGTCCTCTGCGAAGCGCTCCGCCGCGTTGCCCACCGCGCGCAGCTTGCGCGCACGCAGATCGGCGACGCCGCCGAACGGATCGATGATGCGGTCCGAATCCGGATCGTACGCGATCGCATTGATGGTGAAGTCCCGTCGCGCGAGGTCCGATTCGATGTCGTCGACGAAGTTTACGGAGTCGGGACGTCGGCCGTCGCTGTATGCGCCCTCCCCGCGCAGCGTGGTCACCTCGAAGGGCTGTCCATCGAGGAGCACGGTGACGGTGCCGTGTGCGATCCCAGTGGGGATTACGCGCGGAAAGACTCGCTGCACGTCGGTCGGCAGCGCGTCCGTGGCGATGTCCCAGTCGCCGGGCGTCGGCGGCGCGCCCGCGGGTTCCGCGCCGAGATCATGCCGCAGGAAGTCGCGCACGCAGCCACCGACGATCCACGCGCGATAACCTTCGCCGCGAAGGCGCGCGCAGAGGGCGCGGGCGGATGCAGGGAGTGCGGCGCGGAGCGCTGAGTGGTCCAAGGCAGCGGGAGGCTAGCGCTTCTCGGCCCTTGCATCACGCGGGGCGAGCACCGTCGCGGGGTTCACGCTCGCGAGAACGGATGCGCCTACTTCGCCCAGGGATTCACGATCTCGCCGCCGCCCACCTGCTGCTGCGGCTTCGGCTTCGGCTTGGGCGCTTCCTGGGGGGCCGATTGAGAGACGGGGGGATGCGCGCCCGCCTTCGGCGGGCGGTAGGCTCCGGGCGGAGGCTTCTCGTGCTCGAGCCGCACCATGAGCTTCGGCTGCTTGCCGTCGAGGACGATTCGCTGAGAAACGTACCCTGACCGCTTCACGTCGAGTTCGACGAGCTTGCCCTCCGGCACCTCCACGACGACCGGGCTCGTCCCGAGACTCGTCCCGCCGTGCAGCACCTCCGCATCGATGGGCTCGACGGCGATGGCCACCGGCAGCGACGTCGCCTCCGGTGGAGAGGGCGCAGCCGTCGGCGCTGGAGCCGTCTCGGCAACCGGCGTGGCGGCGGAAGGGGATGCGGGGCTCGTCGAGCTGTTGGCGAAGATCGCCACGACGAGTCCGATGGCCACCACCACGCCCGCGATGCCGGCCACGATGGGCCAGCGGCGCTGCTCGCGGCCGAGCGGCGTCGCCGGCACCGGTGCCGGCATGCGCCCCTGCATCTTGAAGAAGTCGTTCGGGACGTGGAACCCGCCGGAGCGGGTCATCATGTCCGAGACGGCCTCCGGAACGAGCCCGCTCTTCAGGAGCTCGAGGTCCGCCATCAGGGTGCGCATGGAGGCGTAGCGCTGCTCGGGACGCTTCGAGAGACACTTCAGGATGATGGCCTCGAGACCGGGCGGGATCTCCTGCGGCGGCGGCACGAGAGCGCGGATCGGGACCGGCGCCTTGTACATGTGCTGCGTGAGGATCCCCATGAAGTTGTCGGCGTCGAAGGGCACGCGGCCGCACGCGAGCTCGTACAGGATCACGCCGAACGAGTAGATGTCGCCGCGGTGATCCACCGGTGCGCCGGCGGCCTGCTCGGGGGACATGTAGTGAGGCGTTCCGAAGACGGAGCCGGCGCGCGTGAGCTGCCCTGCCGTCCCCGTCGAGACCTTCGCGATCCCGAAGTCGAGGATCTTGACGAAATCCTTGTCGCTGCCGCGCGGGATCAGGAAGATGTTGTCGGGCTTCAGATCGCGGTGAACAATCCCCGCTTCGTGCGCGGCCGCGAGCCCCTCGGCGAGCTGCAACGCGATGTGGAGGAGCCGCGGCACCGGAACGGGTTGGTTGCCTTGCAGCACGTTCGAGAGCGGCTGACCGTCCAGGTACTCCATGACGAA
This sequence comes from uncultured Polyangiaceae bacterium, assembly GCA_964442485.1. Taxonomy (GTDB): domain Bacteria; phylum Myxococcota_A; class Polyangia; order Polyangiales; family Polyangiaceae; genus DASZVB01. Next base: position 6,452 of record CAYUAW010000051.1, on the reverse strand, counting down.
GTACGTGGAACCGTCCGGGAGGAGCCCGAAGTCGCTGATGTCGATGATGTGCTCGTCGCCGATCGTGGAGGCGGCCTTCGCCTCCGTCAGGAAACGCTCGGTGACTTCCTGATCGCGCGCGAGATCCGCGCGCAGCACTTTCATCGCGACCTTCTTGTCGATGATCTTGTGGCGGCATCGATACACGACACCCATGCCGCCCTCACCGAGAACCGCCTCGACCTTGTAGCGGTTGTCGATCGTGTAGCCGATGAGCGCGGCCGACATCGACTGCATGGGATAAGGACCGACGGGAACCGCCTCCGCGTCCGGCAGGCTCTCCGCGGAGGCGCGAATACCGACCAGCTTCAACCCGGTGGAGCGCTCGTTCGTTTGACTCGCTGCCGACGAAGGCGGCGTCGGCGCGCGCGCCCCCAGGCCCTTCTGATTCGGATCGTGGCTCATCGCGCAGACCTCTACATACGTCGTAAGCGAAGCTTCCCGCCCTGCTCCTGCGAGCAACACGAGACCAATCCGGGGCGGCAAGAGGCGGGCCCCGTCATGACCTCCACATTGCAGCAGGTTCTCGGGATATTGCCATACGTGATCGAGCGCAATAAGCGGGCATCTATGAAAGACTTGCGGGGTTTCCGGCCAGCGTCTTCGGCATTCCGACGAGGCTAGACGGAGTACGGTTACCGGCCCGGCCCCGATTTGCCGCGAGAAGCGTTGGCGCTTGGGAGATGGCTCTGGTAGTCCCCAGTCCGCCTACATGCGCCACGACGGCCGGCCTAGCCCCGGGAATGCGCGCCCCTCGAATGGAGAACGAGCTTGGGGTTCCCGCTCGACCTAGCCCTCCGCTACATGCGCTCGCGAAAGCGCGCGTTCATCTCGGTAGGTACGGCGTTCGCGATCATGGGCGTCGCGCTCGGGACGACGGCGCTCTGCACGGTGCTCAGCGTGACGGGCGGCTTCCGTAGCGAGTTTCGCGAGAAGGTGCTCGGCGTCAACGCGCACGTGCTCGTCCTGAAGTACTCGAGCGACTTCCCCGAGTACCGCGACGTCATGAAGAAGATGGCGACCGTGAAGGGCGTGATCGGCATCGCGCCGTTCGTCATCAACCCCATGATGATCACCCACGGCGATCGTACGGCGACCGGAGTGCTGCTGAAGGGCGTCGATCCGGACCGGCTCGCACAGGTTCTCGACCTGCCTCGGCACATGACCGAAGGCTCCCTGTCCGGCCTCCGGCTGCCGGGTTCGAAACCTCCGCCGTCGCACCATACGAGCATGGAGCTACTGCCGCCGGGCCCTCGCACGTCGCCGCTGACGCCGCCGGCGGGCTCGGGCAGTGCCTCGGACGAGCTCGACAGGGCGATCGTCGAGCTCCTCGACAAGGAGGACGGCAAGAGTGGAGCCCTGGATCCGCTCCCGCTCCCGACGGCGAGCGCAGCGCCCGCCGACGGCGCGAAGCCCGTCGCGAGCGCGAAGGTACCGGCCGCCGCGGAAGAGGAAGACGAACCGGCACCGCCGGCGAGCGCGCTCGCCCCGGCGGGGGGCGTCACGCCGGAGGGCGGCTATTCGAGCGTGCTACCCAACGAGGACGAGATCCCGGACGACGTCGATCCCGATCCCTGCAAGGATCACGCGGCGACCGCCAAGCTTCCCGGCATCGTGCTCGGTGTGACCCTCAAGCAGACCCTCGGCGTGAAGCTAGGCGATTGCCTGCAGGTCACCTCACCTACCATCGGGTTCTCGTTCTCCGGCGGCTCGATGCGTCCGCCGGTCGCGAAGGAGTTCCGAGTCACGGGGATCTTCGAAGCCGGCTTCGACCAGTACGACTCGAAGCTCGTCTACACGGATCTCTACGAGGCGCAGGCGTTCTACGACGGCGGCGACACCGTCACCGGCGTGGAAATGAAGGTCGACGACATCGACCGAGCGCGCATCATCGGCGTCGACGTCTCGGCCAAGCTCAACAACCCCATCTATCACATCGTGGACTGGGAGCAGCTGAACCACGGCCTCTTCACGGCACTCCGGATCCAGCAGATCATGATGAGCCTCGTCATCGCGCTCATCATGGTCGTCGCCGCTTTCGCGGTCATCGCGACGCTCATCATGGTGGTGCTCGACAAGAAGAAAGAGATCGCCGTGCTGAAGGCGATGGGCGCGACCGACTGGGGGCTCCTGCGCTCCTTCCTCTACCAGGGCGTGCTCATGGGGACGGCCGGGGCGGCCTTCGGTCTCGTCGCCGGCTACGTCGTCTGCCGGTGGATCCTCGTCTACGGATTCCCGCTGGACCCCAAGGTGTATTTCATCTCGCGCCTCCCGGTCAGCATCCACCCCATCGAGTTTGCGCTCACCGGCGTTTTCGCCGTGGTGCTGTGCCTCGTCGCGACGGTCTGGCCAGCGATGTACGCCTCGCGCCTTCGCCCCGCAGAAGCATTCCGCGAGCAGTAGCGGCCGCCGCCCGGGCCGCTCAGGGCTTCCGCGCGATGTGCGGCATCATCTTCGCGCGACGGAGCAGCCCGAGGATGCGCGCGCGGATCTCCGGCGCACGAAACGGCTTCGTGACGTAGTCGTCGGCGCCCGCCTCGAAGGCGGCGACCACGTCGCTCGAGGCGGACCGGGCGCTCAGGAAGAGGATCGGCAGCCGCTGCCACATCGGATCCTTCCGGGCGCGCTTGCAGAAATCGAGGCCGGACATGCCCGGAAGGACCCAGTCGAGTACCACGAGGTCGATCGGCAGATCCCGCAGGCGATCGAAGGCCTCCTCAGCGCTCCCCGCGAAGCTAGTCGCATAGCCGGCAGCGTTCAGGATGGCGAGCAGCACACGCTGTGTCTCGCGCTCGTCGTCCACTACGAGCACGCGCGTATCGGGCGGTGTCTGCACGTCACCGCTCGGAGGCGGCAAGCTCGAAGGCCGCATGGTCGGCGGATCCTTCGAGTTCGCGAAGGTCCACAGGCGCTGCCAGTCCCGGTCCTCGAACGCCAGGCGGAGCCCGTAGCCGCGATCGACGATGCAGGCAGCGATGGACGTCGACTCGTCGTGGACGACGAACTGCGCAAGAACCCATTCTCCGTCTTCCCGGCCGGTAACGCCGGGAGGAAGCTCGAGATCTTGCTCATCGCTGCCGGCCTCAACCTGGATGGAGAGGGCCTGATAGCTCGGAAAGTGGTAGACGATGCCGCGCACGGCCGCGGAACCATAGCACCTTTGGAGCCCGGGGCGCCGGATCCGGGCCGCCTCGCGACCAGGATCGGGACGAATTCGCAACCCGAGCGCCAAGTTCGCTTGCGCCGACGGCCCAAGGTGTGGATCTTTGCGCGACCATGGCGGAAGACGCCACCGTTTCAACAAAGCCTGAGGAAGCTCCCGCGAAGGCGCGCCCTGCGGCACCCGCTGCAATTCCGTCCGAGGCGGAGATCAACTCGCCGGATCGGAAATCGCTGATTGCGCTCTTCGTCATCTTCGCGGTGACGACGATGTCGTGGGGAGCAGCGCGCTTTGCCTGCAACATGCATCCCCCGGAGAGCCACGCCGCTCCGAAACTCGCAACGGACCGGCTCCTCCTGAGCGCCAAGGACGCCGCGATCGAGTTCGTCCAGCGCTGGCGCTCGATGGATTACGCAGGCGCCCTGGAGACCGTCTCGGGCGATGACCTCACCGCGGAGCTGTCGAAGGCGAAGGCCGACTGCGCCGCGAAGGCCAACGAGTGCGCACGACAGCGCGAAGCCTCCGCAGGTCGGCTCACGACGGCGGTCGTGCTCGCCCAGGACGGCTTCGTGGCGGATACGAAGGTCACCACGGCGCTAAAGGGCACCAAGGAGACCTACCGCGTCCGCGTCAAGCGCGACGGCCAGCTCTGGAAAGCCGTCTCGAAATCCGCGGAGTGACCGCGATTAGGCCCGCTGGGGCCGTGCGACTGCGCTACCGGATCGCCAGGAGCGCGACGAAGTCGCGCGACACGGAAACAAGTCCAGAGCGCGGGTCACACTCGTGGCAAAGACGGCGGGATTTTCGCCCTCACCCAAGTGGGGGCGAAAATCCTGCCAGTCCACATCTCGACGAGCGCTCGTCCACATCTCGACGAGCGCTCGATCGACGAGCGCTAGATCAAGGACTTCAGATCGAGCATTTCGCTGACGTCCGGCATCAGCACGAGCTCGACGCGACGATTCGCTTGCCGGCCCTGGTCGGTGTTGTTGTCGGCGACCGGATCGGTCTCGCCGTAGCCGGCGGCGTGGAGATGCGTCGGATCGAGCCCGCCGCCTCCGCCCTTCGCATCGGTTGCCGAGATGAGGAAGACGAGCACCTGGCGCGCGCGCATCGCCGAAAGGCCCCAGTTGTCCTTGAACGAGCCACCCGAAAGCGGCTTGTTGTCGGTGTGGCCGGCGATCTGGAAGTAGCGCTCCGAGAGCTGCTGGTCCTTGCGAATGACCTCGGCGACTGCGTTCAGCACCGTCAAGCCTTCCGGCTTCAACGTGTCCTGGCCCGACGCGAAGAGCACGTCACCCGGCAGCGAGATGACCATCCGGTTGTGCCGGATGGAGACCTTCAGGCCGAGGTTGGTCAGCTTCTGCAGCTTCTGGCGGAGCTGCTCGAAGCGTTGCTTGATCGCCTCGAGCTGCGCGGCGCGCGCCTTGTACTCCTCCAGCGCCTTCTGGGTCTGGTCCAGGTTCGTGGTGAGCTGCTCGACGTTGACGCCCATCGCCTGGAGCTTCGAAGTCAGCTCGGCGACCCGGGCCTTCGCCGCGTCCAGATCGGCGGAGAGCTGCGAGTTCTGCTGCTTCTCCTGGTTGTACTGGTCGTTGAGCTTGCCGTACTTCGAGAGCTGGGCTTGCCACTCGTCTTCTGAGTACCCGCAGCCGACCGCCAGGGGCACGGCCAAGAGTACGAGCAATGAAAGAACCAACTTACGCTGTTTCACGTCCGGACCTCCGCATTACGCAATAGAGGCCGAACCATGCACGGCCCGGGGCAAGCGAACAAGAGGGGAATTGTCGGGCCCGCGGAGGGCGAAAATCTACCGCTGTCTCGCGAGCAGCTCGGATGTGATGCGGAAGGCAGCTCCCTCCACGCCGCCCTCGTCAAGCGAGACGGTCAGAGCCGCGTCCGGCGACGCCGCGGCGGCCGCTGATCCGCGCTCGAGTACCTTCACCCGGAGCGAGCTCTCCGTGCCCTCCACCATTGTGAACGGCCCGCGAGCAACGACGATGGCGACGAGCCCGGCGCGGGCGAGCTCTCGTCCGACGCCGAGCGCGCTCACGTCACCTGCCAACTCCACGACCGTCGCGACGCGCCTCTCGTCGAACAGCGCCCGCTCGACGGTGTAGGCGAGCTCCGCGAGCGTGTCCGGCGGGGCGTCGCCTGAGACGACGACGATTGCCCCTGACTGACCGAGACGCTCGCGGCGCTCGGCGGGGCTCACCTGCGTGCGCAGCAGTCGTTCGCCGGTTCGCACGACCTTGCCCGCGTCCGACGCGACGATCATCCCGGCGGCGACGGTGTTGTTGGTCAGCGAATCGACGAGAATGAACGCGCCGGTCCGCCTGTTCCGTTCGTAAGGGTCGACGAAGAGGGCGCGGTGAGTCTCGACGCGGACGCGTCCGATGTCGTTCAGCGACAGCCCCTCCGCGGGTCGCTCCTCCAGCGTCTCGAGGTCCGTATGGCCGAGCACGGCGGCCACCTCGGCGCGCACCGTCTGCGTCGTGTGCTTGAGCAGATAGCTCTTGGCCGCGTCGAGCGGGCGCTCGCTCATCCAGACGAGCATCGCCTCGAACGAACGAGCGACGTCCGGGACGTTGTCCACGTGGACGAGCATGTCGCCGCGGCTCACGTCGATCTCTTCCTCGAGCCGCACGGTGACGCTCATCGGCGCGAGGGCCGCGTCGACCTCGCCTTCGTAGAGGTCGATGCCCTTGATGCGCGTCGTCTTGCGCGACGGCAGCACCATGACGGGGTCGCCCTTCTTCACGACGCCCGAGGAGATCTCCCCCGCGAACCCGCGGTAGTCGAGGTTCGGCCGCAGCACGTACTGCACCGGATAGCGGAAGTCCTTGAGGTTGCGGTCGTGCGCGATGGGCACCGTCTCGAGGTGCTGGAGGAGCGTGGGGCCCGAGTACCAGGGCGTCATCGTGCTCCCGTGCACGATGTTGTCGCCCTTCAATGCGCTGATGGGGATGTAAGTGACGTCCTTGAAGCGCAGACGCGCCGCGAACTGGGCGAAGGTGTCCCGGATCGCCCGATAGACGGCCTCGTCGTAGCCGCGCAGGTCCATCTTGTTCACGCAGACGGCGAGGTGCGGGATACCGAGCAGGGACGCGATGTAGGCGTGGCGGCGCGATTGCTGGAGCACCCCGAGGCGCGCGTCGATGAGGATGACCGCAACGTCCGCCGTGGACGCGCCGGTGGCCATGTTGCGCGTGTACTGCACGTGGCCGGGCGTGTCGGCGATGATGAACTTGCG
>CAYUAW010000050.1:9720-30600 GCA_964442485.1 uncultured Polyangiaceae bacterium | reverse complement strand
TCCGTCTCGCCGATGTCGTGGATGTCGATGATGTGCGCGTGGTCGACGCGGTTCGCTGCCCGCGCCTCGCGCAGCATCCACGCCCGCAGGTGAGTCTCCCCACGCAGGTCGGGGCGGATGAGCTTCACCGCGACGACGCGGTCGATGAGGACGTGCCGGGCTCGGTAAACGATGCCCATCCCCCCTTCACCGATGCGCGCCTCGAGGCGATAGCGCCCCGCGATCACTTTGTTTAGCGCCGGGTCATTCACCACACGGCGCGATACCTTCGTCTTCTCGGCGACTGCGTCGACCATCGTATTCGCTTCGACAGCACGTGAGGGGAAAGGCGCGTACGCCCGTGTTCTCACGCCCAGTTCATTCGAACTAATATCTCACGACAAGAACAATTGCCCGACAATTGATGAGCAATGACTCGCGCGAAGGTGGGAGATTGTGCGCGGAACCGTCGAAGGTCAGAACACGACGCTGAGCATGGGGACTTCCACCTCTGTGTGCTGCTTGACGCCGAGCACTGCGACCTCCGTGCGGGTGTAAGCTTGTCGCACTTCCACGGCGGGTACCGACAGTGTCAGCGTGCCCTGGTCCACCCCGACGAGGGCGGGTGGAACTTTCGCGTGGGCGACCCGCTCCGTGCGGTGTGTGCGTGCGCGGCTCGTGGGTGACGGCGGAGAAACCGGCGCGGGCGCCGCGGCAGGTGGCGAGCCAGGCTGCGGTGGTTCCGCGACCGGCTCGTCGGCAGGGGGCGGCTTGTCTTCGGTGTAGTTCACCGGCTCGTATGCCGTTGCGCTCAGCACGGCGACCGTCGTGGGGATCGCGAGCGCCATCCCGCCCACGAGGAGGTAGAGCGACAGCTTCGGGTTGCCCTTGTCCTCTGCGAAGAAGCCGCCGACACCACCGGCCACCGCGCCAAGGCCGCCGCCGAGGCCATAGGCCCAGCCCTGCTTCACGTCGGCGATTGCTTCAGTGAGCATCACGACCTCCGCGCCGAGCAGAGCCCCTCCGACGGTGCCCTTTCCCGTGGGAGACGCATTGGAGGCCGGTGCGTTGGCGGGGGGATCGGCCGCTCGCGCGGCGGGGGCGACCGCGACGCCCGAAGTAAGAACCAGTGCAGCAGCGAAGAACCGTCGTCCGAACCCGTTCATGGGCCCTCCAAGGTAGTCGTTCCGACGCGAGTACGAGCAGAAGATAACATTGAGCCTGCCCCAAGGAAGCGTGAACAGGGGGGGGGCCTCCGTTTACCTGGACGTACTGATGCCTGCCTCCACCGGGATGTTCGGGGCGCAGGCTCGAAACGTGAACCCGGCCCGGTGGGCGAGGCTATCCTCGGCGCGGATGCGTCCACTGCTCACGCTCTCAGCGCGCTGGGTGGTTTCTTCCTGCGCACTCGTCTTTTCCGTGGCCCTCTTCGGTGGCCTCGTGCGCCTGATGCCGTGGCTCTTCTCGAGGGACGTTCCCGTCGGCGTCGCGGTCCCTTTTGCCGAGCTACTCGTGGCGCGGGGGACTGAGATCGCAGCGCTGGTGGGCGTTCCGATGGGCATCGGCATCGCCGCCGCGCTGTTCGTGGAGCGCGGCGAAGCGCGCGCGCTCGAGTCGCTGGGGGCCCATCCCCTGCGGGTCACAGCCGGGCTGTTGCCTCTTGGACTGGCCGTACTCGTCACGGCGGCGGTGCTCGCGCGCTCCACGGAGCTCGAAACGCCGAGGCGCTTCGCAACGATGCTCGTCGGGTCGGGGCGTCGAGCGTGCTTCGAGAATCCCGGTCGCCGCCGCGTGGACGTTCCTCTGCTGTCGCTCACCTGGCTATGTTTCGCCGGCGGTCCGCGACTGGCCGGCGCGGTGCCCGGCATGCGGAGGACGCGATGGTGGTTCACCGCCCGCGCTCTCGGCAGCCCCACCCGGAGCGAAGACATTCTGATCGACGATCTCCGTATGGCCGGAGAGCTGCCGCCTGCTCGCCTGTCGCTGCGGGTGGCGGACGCGAGCGTTTCCGGGGTCGCTGGATGGAGCCGGCCGGGCGGACTTCGAGGCGCCCGGCGCGGGCTCTTCACCGGGGCCATCGCCCTTGCCACGGGTTGGTCGTGCGCCTGGGCGATACTTCGGGGAGCCCTCGGGCAGCCCATCTGGGCCGCCGCGGGATCCGCTGCCCCGGCGCTCGTGGCGGTCGCCGCACTCCGGGCTCTCGACGACGGCCACGCCGCGGCCGGGACTTATGCGTGGATCCTGCCACTGCCGGCCGTCGTGGCGCTCCTCCTGCACGCGGTTGCGGCAAGGTTCCTCCGATGGCGCATTGCCGGCAGAAAGGCGTGATGATACGGCCCCTACCGCTCGACAGCCCCAGGCCATGATCCCGTACCCCGGCCCCAGCTCGCCCGCGCGTTCCGAGTCGCTGTTCGAATCGGCCCGGAGCTCCGTCTCTGCCGTGCCGCTCACGGCGCTCTTTCAGCTGACGAAGCCCGGAGTGACCCGCATGGTGGTCATGACGACCTGGTGCGGCGCCGCCATGGCACCGGGCCCCATCGTCGACTACGTGCGGCTCGCGTGGGCGCTCGTCGGCACTGCGCTCGTCGTCGCGTCGGCGAGCGCGCTGAACATGTACCTCGAGGCCGACGTGGACGCCCTGATGGCGCGCACGCGAAACCGCCCGATCCCGAGCGGTCGCCTCACGCCCGAGACGGCGCTGTGGTTCGGCATCGCGCTCGCGCTCGCTGGCCTGCCCGTGCTCGCGCTCTGCGTGAATGCGGTGACCGCGTGGATCGGTGCCTTTGCGCTGCTGTCCTACGTGCTCGTCTACACTCCGCTCAAGCGCGTCACGCCGCTCGCAGTGTGGGTCGGCGCCGTGCCGGGCGCGGTGCCGCCGCTCATGGGCTGGGTGGCGATGACGTCCACGGTGAGCTTCGGTGCGGTCTCCGTCTTCCTGCTGATGCTCGTGTGGCAGATCCCGCACTTCCACGCGATCGCGATCTTCCGGGCGGGGGAGTACCGGCGCGCCGGGCTTCGCGTCCTGCCGATCGAGCGCGGGCTCGACTACACGAAGTTTTCCATCGTCGCGCTCCTCATCCTGCAGCTCTTCGTGAGCGCGCTGCCGGCCTTCGCGGGCCTCGGGGGCCTGCCCTACGTCGTCGTCGCGGCCGGTCTCGGCGCCATCTACGTGGCCTGGGGGCTCGTCGGGCTTCGCAAGAGCGCCGGCGCTCCCTGGGCGCGCTCGCTCTTCGCCGCCTCCATTCCCTATCTGCTCGCGCTCCTCGGCGTGCTCGTCGTCGCGTCGCCCTGAGCTCCCGTCCCGCCGCCCGCGCTCAGCGCAACGAGCTCGCCGGCGACGGTCCGCCGCGCCTCAGCGTCCGCACGTAGGTGATGACGTTGGAGAGCTCCTGGTCGGACAGGGCAGCGCCGAACGGCGGCATCTGTCCCTTGCCGTAGCGGATCGTTTCGCGGATCGCGTCATCGCCGAGGCGCGCCTGCAGCTCCGGATCGGTGAGGTCGCGCGGCGGTACGGCGAACCCCGGCGGGCGCGTGCCGCGAGCGTCGGGGCCATGGCAGCCTGCGCACGCACGCATGAACACGCCGAAGCCCCGTTCAGTGGGTGTACGGTCCCTGTGGCGACACCCGACCAGCGACATGGTCAGAAGCGCCGCGCAGGAGACGACCCCGGACGCGAAGGGACGGCGACGGCGAGCGAGCACCATGCGACGAGCGACGAGCGACGATCAGCGATCGGCGCCGGCGGGCGTCTGCTCCGCCGGACCGGCCCTGGAAGGGGCCGGCGCCGGATCCACGAGGGGCGCGCGGCTGAGCGGCGCCACCAGCGCGCCGATGGCGAGCACTAGCGCGGCGGCGGGGACGTCGACCCCCGGCCGCGACATGAGTGCGAGCGCCGCGCTCATCATCCCCGCGGAGATCGCCCCCGGCCAGAACACGACGAGCGCGGCAAACAGGACTGCGACGGTCTCGAGCGCATAGCGGCTCGCCACCGTGCCGAACGCGATGGGCGACTGCGACAGCTCACCCACCGCGCGCGAGCACAGGACCTGCCAGGTGGACGCGCCGTCGAACGATCCGCGCAGCGCGTTCCACGAAACCCACAGAGCACCAACCAGGACCGCGAGGAGGCCTACCCCGGCGCGGTTGCGGTGCTCGGCGCGCAGCCGCGCGGCGGCGAGCGCGATGGCGAAGGCGTCGAATGCCGTCCCCACGAACGCGAGCCACGACACGCGCGTCACCCAGGCGTCCTCGTGGTGGATCGCTCCCATGGTGAGCACGCGCACGGCGAGGCGCGTTGCCGCACCCAGGGTCGCGAGCGATACGACGAGGCCCTGCGCGCGCGACTGCGGCGCGTTCATCGCAGCGGTCGCTCCCGCGGTGGACAGCGCGAGACAGGCGAGCCCCATGGTGAGCGTCGCCTCCGGCTCGAGGCCCATGGTGCTCGCGAGCATCACGAGCATGAGCACCGCAGCCGACGTCGGCACGACGATGAGACGATAGGCGTAGCCGAAGCTCCGCTCCGCGAGCGTGCCCACCACGAGGAGCACGAGCAAGCTCGACCCGAGGAGCGCGGCCACCTGGGAGAGCAGGCTCGACGCGACGTCGGCGTGTCGGATCCACGGGCCGATGCCGGAGCGCGAGCCCGGCAGAGCGAGCGAGATGAGCCGCGTCACCAGTGACAGCCAGGCCATGACGGCCACCGACCGGAGCAGCACGGGGGCGGGCGCGCCCCACCGCGAAGGGTTGTCCACGCCCGGGGGCGGCTCGCCACTACGGCGCGGTAGTAAGCTCACTCGAGTCCTTGGAGTCTACACGACCGCTCACGGCAGCCGGCTGACGATTCCGCGCGAGCGGCCGTGCTCGAGGCTGCCGAGATCGCCCCTGCCCGTCGTGCCCGGGACGCTCTCTTCCCGCGGACCGAACGGCGGCGAGCTCGCCGGCGGCAGCTTGGGCGGGGCGCTCTCCGGGGAGGCCTTCAGCAAGTAGGGATGAGCGAAGTAGGTCGAGCAGGCGTAGAACGGATTGCGGTAGAACTCCCAGTGCAGGTACACCCTGCCGTCGGGCGACACGATGATGGGCGGGGGCTTGCCGAAGGGCGCCGCATTTTGCACCGATTCCAGCGCGGCCACGTCGAACTGCGTGGAGCCGCTCGAGCGGGTCACGCCCATCTTCACGATCTTACCCTCGTCCTTGTCGAGCACGATCTCGAGGTTCGTGCGCATGTCGTTGTTGTTGAGGGGGCTGTCGGCCGGCAAGCTGTCGAGCGACGCGAGGAACTGATCCGCGAAGATCGGATGAAGGCGGTTGTGGATCTGGTTCAGGTACGTCGCGAAGGGGACGCGGGCGGTGTTGAGCGCGGTCTGATTGCCGGGCTTCACCGACGAATTGTAGTTCTCGATGGCCGCGCGCCATCGCTCGATGCCGAGCGTGCGCCACGAGCCTCGGTGCTTGCTGCGACGGCGCTCGCCGTCGGCGAGCCGCTCCCTGCCGAGCTGATCGTGCCCGACCGCCGCCAGGGCCGCGCCGGGGGTGAGGTTGAGGTTGATGCCGCCCGGGGTCCGCCCGCTCGCTCCCAGCCCGAGAAAGTCCATCGCGTCTTCCTGCCCGCGCGCGGGGGGTAGCTGCTTGTGCTTCGCGACCTGTGCGGCGCGCGCCACGCTCTCCTCCGCCGCGGGCCCGATGCGTTCGCTCGCGTCGCGCGCGGTCTCCATGTCCGGGGACGCCGGGGTCGCGCGCGCGCCGGCTGCTGCGATGCGCTCCGGCTCCGCCTTGGACCCGTTGCGGGCCTCCTTCGCGCCGTGGGCATCGCCGGTGGGCTTCCCGTGTCGTGCGTTGGGTGCCACCTCGCGGATCGAGCGGCTCGCGCCGCTCTCCTGGTGCTCGACGGACGCCGTCGCCTTCGCGCCCGCGGCCTGGTCGTTCGGCGCGTGGTTCACCTCTCCTGGCGAGTCGTCGGAGTGCGCGACGTCGTTCACGTGGGCGTTGCCGGGCTCCGGCGCGGGCCCATCCTGGCTCGTTCCAGGGTTCGGATCGGGGTCGTTCTGATCCGTCGCCGTGATGCGAGCCTGGGTCTGCTCCTTCACGTGATTGGCCTCGTCCCCGATGAACTCCGCGTTCGGGTTGTCCGCCTGGCTCTTATCCTCCACGTGCTGCTGCACGGCGATCCGGTTCGGGACCTTCATCGCCGGGTAGTTCTGCTTTGGCTTGTCCTCTGCCTTCTTCTCCTCCGGTTCCTTCGGCTTCTCGAGCTTGGGCTTGTCCGGCTTCTGCTCGTCCTTCTTCGGTTCCTCGACGGGCTTCGGATTAGGATCGACCTTCGGCTTTTTGGGAGCGGGCTCCACCTTCGTCGGCGTCGCGTCCTTCGGCGGCCCAGCTTCGTCGTCCGGCTGCGCGTCGTCGGGCTTCGCCTCCTCGGGTGGGGTCGGCAGGTCCTTCTCGTCGACCAGCGCAACTTCCATGGGCCGGCTCGCCGAGAGGACGTGGCGTCGCACCTCATCGGCGAAGCGCTGCACCTCCAGACGCTCTCCGAGAACCTCCGCGGCGCGATCCGCGCCCTTGTAGCCCGTGATGTGGACCAAGAACGCGGTCGCTATCCACAGGAAGAGCGGGATGTGCGGCTCGCGAGGCATACGCGCGGTTCCGATCCCAGGGGCGCGACGAACGAGCCTCTAGTCGAGAAAAGCTAACATCGGCACCCCCTCCCAGCAATCACCCCGGCCCGCGAGTTACGCTTTCGCCATGGCGTTCCACTCGTCGCGGATTTCCTCGGCAGTCCAGATACCCTGGTCGGATTCCTTGAAACGCCCGGCCGACTCCACGATCTTGTAAAGGCTGACGCGGCCCCCGGCCACCGCGAGCACGTTCCCGGTCCTGTCTCCTCCGAGCTCACTACCGAAGAATAAGTAGGCGGCCGCCACGTGTTCGGGGGTCATCGTCTCGACGTGCGCGAACATGGGCAGGTCTTCCGTGAGGCGCGTCTTGGCCATGGGAGCCACCGCGTTCACGAAGACGCCGTGGCGCTGCAGCTCGATCGACGCGGCGCGCATGAGCCCGTACGTGCCGGCGGCGGCGGCGGAGTACGCTACTTGTCCGAAGTTGCCGAGCAGACCGGCTGCGCTCGTCGAAAGTACGATGCGGCCCCCCCGCTGCCCCTGCATCGCCACCGCGGTGATGCGGGTTGCGTGGAACGCTCCGATCAGATGTACGTCGAGGACGCGGCGCACCGTGCGCTCGTCGGCACGCGCCAGCGCCTGATCTCCGAGGATCCCCGCGGTATAAACCATCGTGTCGACGCGCCCGAAGGTGTCCAGAGCACGCGTCACGATCCGCTCTGCGCCCTCGGTGCTCGAGCAATCGGAGTGGCTCGCGACGGCGGTGCCACCCTCGCCGGTGATCGCTTTCACCACGGCATCCGCGACCGAAGGGTCGTTGCCCTGGCCGTGCACGTCGGTGCCGCAGTCGTTCACGACCACGCTCGCGCCCTCCCGCGCGAACAGCAGCGACACGGCGCGCCCGATGCCGCGACCGCCGCCCATGATCACGGCGCACTTCCCGTCGAGGTGTCCCATGCGCTCGGTGTAGCGCCGGCTCGAAGGGAAGGGAATCACCGCGGGGGCCGGTCCGCGATCCGGCCGAGTCAGCGCTCGACGCTCGCGACCTGCTCTTCGGGCCACACCAGGCGGCTCAGCTGCACCGCCGTCGCCGCGGGGTGACGGAAGTATCCGCCGAGCGGCGCGCGCAGGAGCGCCAATCCCGTGACGGCGAGCGCCGCGTCCACCTCGTGACTGAGCAGGACGGGGCGATAGACGAAGCGCTCGTCGACGGTCCATTCGGACCGCGATTCCTGCTCGAGCTCGGTGACCAGCGTCAGCTCGTCGACACGGCACTGGTCCGCCAGGTACTTCTTCGCGAGGGCGAGCATGCTCGCGGACAGCTCCGCGGTGCCGATGCGGGCGCGCAGCACGAGCTCGCCGTTGCACAGGCCGAGCAGGAAGCCCTCCGCGGCGCCGCTGTCCTCGAGGAGGAGCTCGAGCGCGGCCTGGGCGCGCTCCCGCGGATCGGACGCGAGGTCGAGGTGCGTCGCGATGCGCGAGATGGACGCCGCGACGGCCTGATACTCACCGGACGCCCTGATCGGGGCACCCTCCGGCACGCCGTTCACGAGGCGCTCCTCGCGCAGCAGGCGATCGCAGCGCGCCGCGAGGGGACCGGGAAGCGCAGCGCGATAGTACTTCGCGCAGAGCTTCAGGTAATGCTCGAATCGCGCCCGATCGCCGTCGTACATGGCGACGCGTGCGCGCGTCTCGTACGCCAGCCCGAGGTTCAACCCCGTCACCCCGAGCGCCTCGAACGTCGACACGACCAGCTCGGCGAGTGATGCCGCTTCGGCCCTCGCGCCGAGACGCGAGAGTGCGACCGCGAGCGGCATGCGAATGTAGTTCTGCTCGTAGCCGATGCCTCTACGGTTCGCTTCCTCGAGGTAGGCGGAGCCCGCGGCACGGGCCTCCTCGGCGCGGCCCTCGAGAACCAGCAAGCGCACACGAGAGCCCGCGGCCTCCGACCAGATCGGATGCCCCGACGGATGCATCGACGCGAGCGCCGTCTCCACGTGGACCAGCGCGGCAGAGGTGTTCCCGCGAATCCGCTGGTACTCCCCGTGCGCCAGGTGCAGCACCGTCTTCCAGCCGGAAGCGCGGTGCGACAGAGGCTCGAGCGCGTCGAGCGTACGCTTCACGCGCGTGAGATCGTCCATCAGTGCGTGCCCGAGGAGCTCGCGCAGGAGGTGGGCTCCCTCGTTCGTCTGGCGTCGCGCGCGCTCGACGGTCAGTAGCTCGGCCTGGCTCTTGTACCGGTCCGCCTCGGTGACGTCGCCTTGCCAGAGCGCGTAGAGCATCCGGATGCGGATGGCGTTCACCTCGTGCAGCGGAGAGGCCTCGACGGCCTTCGCCCGCTCGAGGCATTTCTCGAGCCCCATGCTCGCTTCGAGCATCCCGAGCGACTGGGCGATGCCGAGCGCCTGCGCGACGCGATACGTCTGGATGAGGCCACCCCCATCCGGCCGGGCGATCCGCTCCAGCTGTCGCTCGTAGATCTCCCGCGCCCGGTCGCTCTGGCCGAGCACGCGCGCGAAGACGCCCTCCATCAGCGTGTGCCACGACGCGAGCGCGGGCGAGAACCGGATGAGCGGCTCGAGCGACGGCAAGATCTCGAGCAGCTCGATGGACAGGGCCGCGGCGACGCTCCCCACGCCGCTCGCGACGACCTGGCCGAGCCTCGTCACGGCGGGGGTGAGCGCCTTCGGATCGTCGTAGCCGGCGTCCTTCTGCAGGTGCGCGAGGAGCCGCGCGAAGTACGGCGCCGCGTCCACCACGAGCTGCGACGAGATGCCGGAGATGCGCGACAGCAGCGCGAGCACGTCGTCCTCGCTCCGCCCGTACTTCTCGCAGAGTGCGAGGCCGCGGTCGAACACCGAGAGCCAGTCGTCGGGGAGTGCCTGCACGAGCTCCGCGAAGGCCTCCATGCTGTTGGTGGTCTGCAGCGTTGATTCGCGCGCGAACTTCACGAGGACGTCGAGACCCCGTTCTTCCGCGCCTGCCTCGAGCAAGTAGGTGGCCTCTCGCAGGCCCGCGCTCGGGCGGCGCGAGCAGATCTGCGCGAGCCTCCCGTAGAGCGCGCGTGCGTCCGCCGGCGTGAGCGACTGGACCAGCGGTTCGCGCCAGCCCATCCCCGAGAGGCAATAGCCGTCGTCCGCAAGCGCAACGAGCTCCGCCCGGACGAGCTCGTCCAGGGCCTTCACGACGTCGGCGATCTCGGGATCACCGCTCAGCACGACGCACTCGCCGAACGTGAAGCGCTCGCTCGGCCCGAGCGCGAGCGCGCGGGCCAGCGCTCGCGCCGCGGGGCTCAGCGCGTCGATCCTGGCGAGGCGCGCGTGCGCCATGTCCGTCGGAAGATCCGAAGCGTCGAGCTGCTGCGGCAGCGACCACGCGCCCGACGCGTACCGGGCGAGGCCCCGATCGACCAGGTGCTGCGCGAGCTGCATGAGATCCCTCGGGAGTCCGCCCGACAACGTGTGTAGCCGGTTCGCTACCAGCTGCACGTTGGGCACGTCTCCGAACAGAGAGCGGAGCAGGCGCTCGGCTCGCGCAGCGCTGAGCGCGGCCAGGGAGATCGAGCGGCTCTCCTGGGCGAGGAGCGCGAGCGCGCTCGAGCGCGGACCGGTGTCGTCGCTCGGGATGGTCGCGACGACGATCAGCCGCCTCTCGGTGGCCTCGCGGGCGAGGAGCGCGACGAGCCCGGCGGACGGCAGATCGATGCGCTCGACGTCGTCGACGGCGATGCAGAGCGGCCTCTCCCCGGCGACGGCGATGAACCACTCGCGCAGGGCGCGCTGGAGCTCGGTGGTCCCCGCCCCTGTTGCCGCGCCCGCGACCGTGGGCGCGGGCCCGGCTGGAAGGAGCGATGGCAGGAGGCGACCCAGGACGTCGATCTTCCGCTGCGCGTGCACGCGCGCGACGTCCGGCGCGGCGTCGAGCAGCTGAGCGCCTAGCGCGCGCGCGACGCCGTGGTCGCCGCCGACGGCATCGGCGGCGTCGGCGCGCAGCACGATCGCGCCCGCGATCTTCGCCTCCAGCACGCAAGCGTCGAGGAAGCGTGTCCTTCCGACGCCGCGCACGCCGTGAACGAGCACGGCGCCCCCGGAACCGGCGAGCGCGACCTTCATGTGCCTTCGGAATCGCTCGAGCGACGTGTCGCGGCCCACCAGGGTCGGTGTGGAGAGGTACGCCTGCGAGACGAGCCGGTGCGAGTCGTCTCGCTCGAGGCCGGCGATGCCGCTCAATCGGTCGAGCGTCTCGGCGGCGCTCGCCGGGCGCAACCCCACATCGAGGTGGAGCAGCTCCATGACCAGGTCATCGAGCGCGGCCGGGACGTCGCGCGCGAACGTCGAGGGGGGAGGGGGCGGGGTCCGCCAGACGTCGTAGAGATCCGAGAGACGGCTCGCGGGGTAGGCGCGACGCCCGGTGAGCGCGTAATAGAGGGTCGCGCCCAGCGAGTAGAGATCCGTGCGCGCGTCGAGCGGCTGCAGGTGAACGGCTTCCGGCGCGGCGATGGCGGGCGTGCCGACGAAGATCTTCGCCGGGCCCATCGGCGCGAGCGCGCCGAAGTCGAGGAGCTTCGCGCGACCGTCGCTCGTGCATCGGACGTTCTTCGGGCTGAGATCGCGGTAGACCATCCGCCGCGAGTGAATCAATGACAGCGCCGAGCAGACGTCGCTCGCGAGCGAGCATGCCCTTCGCCACTCGTACGGGACGCCGTTCAGGAGATCCCCCCCGTCGAGGAGCTCCATGGTGTAGTACGGCGCGCCCTCGTCCACTCCGTAGTCGTAGACGGAGACGACGTTCGGGTGAGCGAGCTGCGACAGCGTGTGGAACTCGCGACGGAAGAGCTCCACGGCGCGCTCACGGTCGGCTCGGTCGTCCGGGCGCAGCCGCTTCAGCGCGACGTGACGCCCGCTCGCCGAATCGACGGCGCGGTGCACCACCGCGACGCCCCCTTCGCCGAGCGCCTCCAGTATCGTGTAGCGTCCGCCCACGAGAGGTTGCTCGACTTCCCCCGAAGTAGAAGTGCCTCGCATGCGACTCACAATCATTTCACGCGTGCATCGCACGGTCAATCGAGCTCGCGAGCGCGGTCAATCGTGTGTACGACACCGTGCTTACGTGTGAACGCGTGTGAGCCGCGTGTTCCCTCTAGAACGCGATTGCGATCTGCGTACCGCGCACGGACGTTTGCGGGCTCGCGGGGGACGACACTGCCTTGTCGATGAGCAACGCCACGCCGACACCTACAGCGGTGCCGATCACGTCCCACGTGAAGTCCCTCCAGGAAGGATCGCCGTGCCCGGACAGGTCGTAGAGCTCCTTTCCAGCACCGAGCGTCAGGGAGAATGACGCACCCGCGACGGCGCGCTGCCACGGCTTGTCGAGCACGAGAGCGGAGACGCCGTAGCCGCCGCCCGCGAGCGCCACCGAGACGCCGAAGTGCAGCGCCTTGTCCTCGGCGAACCACGGATCGGGATCCGCGGCCCGAGCAGGGGTCGCGACGAGCAAGGCGGCGAGGGCGGCGAGGGCCGGCACCACCGCGGCGCAAGTGCTCGACGTCTTTCCTTTCATCGGTAGAGGCAGCGCTCCTCGACGTAGTCGAGCACCTGCGCTGGAACGAGCCGGCAGAGTTCGGGGTTGGCGCGTCGGTCACCGTCGGTCGTCGTCAGGAGCTGCCTCACCCTGGTCGACGACACGGGGGGCAGCAGCGGCTCGGGGGCGTCGCCGTTCTCCACTCCCGTGCGGCCGAGGACGAACGGCGGCGCGAGCCTTTCGAGCTCGTCGTAGCCGTACCATGCGTGTCGCTCGAGGTGCACGTCCGCGCCGATCAGCAGGCGAAGCGCCCAGTCCGGGTGCTCCGCCGTGAGATGCCGGACCGTTCCGAGCGTCCGGCTCGGCGTGCCGAGATGCGCCTCCACCGTCGACACCTCAACGTCACGGAGCCGTTCCATCGACAGTCGCGTCATCGCCACGCGGTCGTCGTACGCCGACAGCCGCTTTCCGAAGGCGTGCTCGAGCACGGGCACGACGAGCACGCGGTCGAACGGCCCGACGGAGAGCGCATAGGCCGCGGCGAGCACGTGCCCCACGTGCGGCGGGTCGAAGCTCCCCCCGAACAGCGCGACGCGCACTAGAGCCTCGAGTCCATCGAAGCACCCCTCTGACTCGGGCACGGATTGTCGTGGCGTGCCTCGATTCGAATGAATCGAGGCACTAAGCGCCCGCTCCGCCGATCGTCAGCTTCACGTTGCGGTTCAGCGAGAGCTGTTCGCTGCGGACCAGGTCGAGGTTCCGGTCGTACAGCGTCAGCGAGAGACCGTCGCCGTCGTCGTCGATCGTCATCAAGCCCGCCTCGTCGAACGATCCTGGCGACAGGAACCAGCGCTGGCCCACCTGCTTGATGACGGGGCTCCGGCTCTTGCCGAAGAAGAGGAGCCGTGCGGGGAGCATGTCCTCCTCGTCGAGTAGAGCCTTGTCGTAGATCATCACCGCGAGCGCGCCCCCGAGCATCTCCACGGCGCGCGTCTCGCCGTCCGGCAACGACTCGAACGTGCGCAGCGCGCGCCGCTCCTGCTCGGCCGAGAGGTACTCGTCGATCGTTTCGGGTGGCGCCTCCGCGCACGCCTGGTAAGCCCGCGCCCACACGGCGACCTCCGTCGGATCATCGCCAACGAGCTCCGTCGCCCACGCGGACACTACCTCGTCGAGCGCGCCGTCCACCCCGAGGTACACCGCGCGATCGACCCTGAGCTGCTCGAGTACGAACCGTGCTGCGGCCTCGAGCGCCTGCTTGCCGTTGCCGGAGGGGCCGAGCAGAGCGAGACGCATGCTGCGGCGTTACTTACACCGGCCGGAGCCGGAGGTCGAAGGCGGCGCGTGTGAAACGCGAAAGCGCTCTGTTTCGCCGGCCGGTGTACGAGATCCTACGCTTCCATGAGCGTCCCGAACAGCCCGAGCCCCGCGGCGACGAAGGCGACGTCGAACACGCCGAGGATGCGGAGGTAGTCGCCGAGCTCGCCGAGGGGAGTTCCGCCGAGGAGCTCCCGCGTCGCGACGACGGCGGTGAGCAGCGTGGGCGACAGCAGGGGGAACAGGACCACCGCAAGGACCAGGTCCCGCGCTCGCGTCCTGGCGGTCATCGCTCCGAAGAGGGTGCCTGTCGCGGCCACCCCGGGCGTTGCGACCAGCGCGATGGTCAGAAGCCCCGGCCCCACCAGGGCCACGTCGAGCGAGAAGAAGAGCATCGACAGCGGCACGACCACGAGCTCGATGAGGAGGAGGAAGGCGAGGAGTCCGACGGCCTTCCCGGCGAAGAGGGCGCTCCGCGACACCGGCGTGGTCAGGATGCCGTCGAGCGCGCCATCGTCGCGCTCGCGCTGCCAGAGCCGGCCGAGGGCGAGCACGGAGGCGAACGCCACTGCGAGCCAGATGACGCCGGCGGCGACCTGGCTCTTCGTTTCTGGACCGATGTAGAAGGCGAGCGAACCGAGGACCACCACCAGCACGGCGAAGAAGCCGCTCGTCACGAGGACCTCGCCCGTACGAACCTCGATGGCGACATCCTTTCGCACCAGGATGGCGGCCTGCGTCAACCACGACGGCGTTCCTCGTTGCCCCGCGGGCACGTATGGCCCTTCGGCCTTGCCTTCGGCGTCGGCCGGGGCGTCCATCCGTCGCATCGTACTCCCTTTGGAAAGCGCCGGCGTGAGGTAGAGTGCGCGCCATGTCAGACGCCCGCATCGTTCACGACATCCAAGGCAGTGAAGACACCTTCTGGAAGCTCTTCTTCGACAAGGAGTACAACGAGGCGCTCTTCCTTCGAGCACTCGCCTTCGACGCGTGGAAGCTCGTCAGCCAGGACGAGAGCGACGCTCGCATCGAGCGCGTCGTCGACGCGATTCCGAAGGTCGGCGATCTGCCGGGCCCGCTGAAGAAGCTGGTGGAGAACGGCGTCGGCTATCGCGAGCGCGGCACCTTCGTTCGCGCCGAGAAGCGCATGAAGATGACGGTCGAGCCGACGGTGATGGCCGACAAGCTGTCGATCTCGGGCGTGATTCACACCGAGCCCACGGGCGACAAGAGCTGCCGTCGTATCTACGACGCCGTCGTGACCGCGAAGATGTTCGGGATCGGCGGCATGATCGAGGGCCGGATCCTCGCCGACATCAAGCAGAGCTACGACAAGGCGGCCGAGTTCACGAACCGCTGGATCCGCGAGAAGGGGCTGTAGCCGGAGCGCGCCTCCGGAGAGGAACGCCCCTCGCCCGGCTCACTTCTTCTTCGTGGTCTTCTTCGCTGCGGGCGCGGCGCCGGAGGCGGCCTTGGCCTTCGCCTTCTTCGACCGCGCCTTCTTCTTCTTCGGAGCGGCCTTCGGCGCCTTCGCCTTCGCGGACGATTCCTTCTCGCCCGTCTTCGTGCGGCGGTGGGCCGAGGAGTGCAGATCGACCAGCTCGGGCGTGGACATTCGCTCGAGGCGACCCTTCAGGCCAGCGTCCTTCTGGCGCTTGCCGAGCGTGAGGATCGACTCGATGAGCTTGCCGCGGCTCCCGAAGTCCTTCTTGACGCGCGACAGCGTGTCGTGCAGGCGAAGGAGCTTGGCGTTCGAGACGCGCTCGAGCCCCTTGACCTCGTTCACGATCGGCAGCCAGAGCTCCTCCGTCGCGAGAGCCTTGACGGCGGTCACGAGCTTTTCCTTGTCGCCGAAGCGCTCCTTGACGGCTTGTAGGGGCGAGGTCTTCATGGTTCGACTCCGAGTCGGGCAACCCCTCGAAAAGCGAGGATCGGGTGCACGCGGGGCCGCGTTACTAGCAACGTGGGTGCTCCAGTGCAAGGAGCCCGCACAAAGGCCCTTCGAGCCTCCCCTGATGACTCGTCCGGCCCAGCGTGGTACGCGCCGTTCGGCATGGCGCCCCGCCTCCGTTTTGCGCCCTCCCCGAGCGGCTATCTCCATATCGGGGGCGCCCGCACCGTGCTCTTCAACTGGCTCTGGGCGAGGCAGCAGGGGGGCACCTTCGTTCTCAGGATAGAGGACACCGATCAGGAGCGTTCGAGCCTGGATAGCGTCCGAGCGATCCTCGATGCGCTCCGCTGGCTCGGCCTCGACTGGGACGAAGGGCCAGAGGTGGACGGTCCGAAGGCCCCTTATTTTCAGAGCGAGCGCCGTCACCTCTACCGGGAGCTCGCCGAACAGCTCATCCGGGAAGGCAAGGCATACCGGTGCGACCTGACGAAGGAGGAGCTCGAGGCGCTCCGTGCGGACTTCAAGGCGAAGAACCCGAAGGGAGAGTTCGTCTATCGGGGGCCCGTCCGCGAGTGCAACGACCCTTCACGCCCTCACGTCATCCGCTTCCAGACGCCGCGGGAGGGCTCCACGGACTTCAGGGACAAGGTGTTCGGGCCGATCAGCACGCCGAACTCCGAGCAGCCGGATTTCGTAATCATGCGCTCTGATGGCTTTCCGCTCTATAACTTCGCGGCCGTCATCGACGACCACCTCATGGAGATCTCGCTCGTCGCCCGCGGTCGCGAGCACATCGGCAACACGCCGCAGCAGGTTCTGCTCTACAGGGCGCTCGGCTGGGAGCCGCCCGAGATGGCGCACCTGCCTCTCATGCTGTCGCCCTCCGGCGAGAAGCTCAGCAAGCGCAACGCGTCGGTCGCCGTGAACGATTACCGTGACCGCGGGTACACCCCGATGGGGGTCTTGAACTACCTGGCGCGCTTCGGCTGGTCCTTCGGCGATCAGGAGATCTTCAGCCGTGACGACCTGATTCGGCTGTTCAGCTGGGACCGGGTCGGCAAGAGCGACGGCAAGTTCGACGAGAAGAAATTTGCCGACGTCGCCTTCCAGCAGCTGAAGCGGCCCGAGCTCACCCCTCCCGCAGACTACGCGGCATCGGTCCAGCCGTTCCTCGCGGCCCGGGGGCTCGCCGCTCCGGATCAGGCCCGCCTGACTGCAGCCATTCCGACGATCCGTGAGCGTGCGAAGACCCTCGTCGAGGCCGCGGATCTCCTCGACTTCTACCTGCGAGAGCCTCCCGAGATGAACGACGCCGCCAGAGCTCTCCTCACGCCGGAGGTCGCGCCGCGGCTCGCCGCCCTCAGGGACCTCTTCGCCTCGACCGAACCGTTCCTCACCACCGAGCTCGAATCACGTGCGAAGGCCTGGATCGAGGGCGCCGGGCTCAAGATGAAGGACGTTGCACAGCCGATGCGTGTGGCGCTCACCGGTCGCACGGCGAGCCCCGGTCTCTTCGACGTGATGGTCGTGCTCGGCAAGGACGCGGCGCTCGCCCGGCTCGATCGCGGAATTCGCATCGCTCAGGGCGGCTGACGGAGCGGATGCCCACCCCCCCGCTGGCTCTGCCAGGCCGTCTTCCCCTCGAGCTGCCCGTCCGGCCGTTACCGGACGTGTCCTGGCTGCAGTCGCACCTCGCCTACGCCCCGATCAAGGCGCTGCTGCCCCTGCCGATCCTCGCGGCCGTCGCCTATCCCCTGTGGTGGTTCTTCCGCGACACGTGGCGCGAGCTCGACGACGAGGCCGCACGTTACCGAGCGGAGCGGTCGGCGCGCGGCGAGGTCGACTTCCGGCCGGCAGCGTGCTTCGTCATCGTCGCCGCCGTCCTCACGATGCAGGAATATTTCGGCTCGCGGTCGTTCTACGACGAGGTCCTCCGGGAGAGCTTGTTGCGCCTCGCCGAGACACACCCGCGCCTCAAGATACAGAAGTACGACGAGCTCCTCGGCTACTGCTGGTGGTCGTGCGCGCGGTTCATCGGATACGTCCTCATCCCGCTCCCGCTCTGGAAAATCCTGTTTCCACGGGATCGCTTGCTCGATATGGGCCTGCGCGTCCGTGGGTTCTTCGAGCACATCTGGGTCTACGGTCTGTGCCTCGCGATCGTCCTGCCCCTGATGCTCCTGGTCTCGACGCAGCCAGACTTCGGGACTTACTACCCGTTCTACAAAGGCTCCTCGCGCAGCTGGGTCGACTTCCTGTCGTGGGAGGCGATGTACTGGCTCCAGTTCTTCTCGCTCGAGCTGTTCTTCCGGGGGTGGATGGTGGGTGCGCTCCGTCGCACATTGGGGTCGGCCGCGATCTTCGCGATGGCACTGCCTTACTGCATGATCCACTACGGAAAGCCTTATTTCGAGGCTCACGGCGCGATCGTGGCAGGGGTGGTCCTCGGCTCGCTCGCGATGCGGACCCGGAGCATCTACGCGGGCTTCCTCGTCCACATCACGGTCGCCGTCGGCATGGACGTGCTCTCGCTGTACAAGCGCGCGGCGCTTCCCGTCGTCTTCTGGTCAGCCGGGTGACGAAAGCGTGCACGCCGCTCCCGAGCGACTGCTCGGACCCGGCTCGCCCGCGCTCTCGACTGGTGCTCGATGGCACTTGCGTTTCAGGCTGGTTCTGCGAAAGCTTTCGGAAAGCTACGCCATGGCAGAACCGATCCCGCAGGGCCGACCGACGACTCCTCGACCGAGCATTCGTCGCGCGAAACCAAATGGCGCGCCCGAATGGGACATCGAGCAGAGCTCCGACCTCTACCAGATAAGAGGCTGGGGTGAGCCCTACTTCTCGATCAACGAGAAGGGCCACGTCGAGGTTCGACCCGATCCGGATCTGGATCGCGCGATCGATCTGTACGACCTCGCGCAGGATCTCCAGGCGCGTGGCATCGAGCTGCCGATCCTCGTCCGCTTCTCGGAGATCCTCGCGCACCGCATCCGCTCCATCAACGAAGCGTTCGGCCAGGCCATCGAGGAGTACGAGTACAAGGGCGTCTACCGCGGCGTCTATCCCGTCAAGGTCAATCAGCAGCGCCACATCGTCGAGGAGATCGTCGAGTTCGGGAAGCAGTGGAGCTTCGGCCTGGAGGTGGGGTCGAAGCCCGAGCTCCTGATCGCGCTCGCGATGATGCGCGACTCGTCGGGCCTCGTCATCTGCAACGGGTACAAGGACCTGACGTACATCGAGACCGCGCTCATCGCGCAGCGGTTCGACCGCACCGTCATCGTGGTGCTCGAGCGCATCGAAGAGTTCGACCTCGTTCTCAAGGCGAGCGAGCGCCTCCAGATCCGTCCGATCCTCGGCGTGCGGGCGAAGCTCGCGAGCAAGGGAATGGGCCGCTGGAAGGAGTCGGCGGGCGACCACGCCAAGTTCGGCCTCACGACCGCGCAGATCGTCGAGCTGGTGGATCGGCTCGAGGGCAAGAACATGCTCGATTGCCTGAAGCTTCTCCACTTCCACATCGGCAGCCAGATCTCGAGCATCATCCCCGTCAAGAACGCCATCCAGGAAGCGGCCAACATCTACGTGGAGCTCGCGAAGATGGGCTGCGCGATGGGGTATCTGGACGTCGGCGGCGGGCTCGCCATCGACTACGACGGCTCCAAGACGGATTTCCACGCTTCGCGGAACTACACGATGCACGAGTACGCGGCGGACGTCGTCTCGACGATCCAGAACGCGTGCGCCAAGCGCGACGTGGCCGATCCGATCATCGTCAGCGAAAGCGGCCGCGCCGTCGTGGCGCATCAATCCGTGCTCGTCTTCGACGTCGTCGGTGCGAACGAGATCTACTTCGGTCAGCCGGTCGAGCCGAAGCCCGACGCGAACCGGGTCCTTCGCGAGCTCTACGACACGTACAAGGGCATCCGGCCGAAGAACGTGCAGGAGTCCTTCCACGACGCCAGCCAGATGAAGGAAGAGGCGCAGAGCCTCTTCAAGTACGGATACCTGACGTTGCGCGAGCGCGCCCAGGCCGAGCGGCTCTACTGGAACTGCTGCGAGAAGATCCGGGACACGGTACGCCGCCTGAAGTTCGTGCCCGAGGAGCTGCAGGACATCGAGCGCGCGATGGGCACCATCTACTACTGCAATTTCTCGGTGTTCCAGTCCGCGCCGGACTCCTGGGCGATCGATCAGCTCTTCCCGATCATGCCCATCCAGCGGCTGAACGAGTCGCCCACCGTGCGCGCAACCCTGGCTGATCTCACGTGCGACAGCGACGGCGTCATCGACCACTTCATCGACGTCGAGGAGACGAAGTCGACGCTCGACGTGCACGCCTACAAGCAGGGCGACTCGTACTACCTGGGCATGTTCCTGAACGGCGCGTACCAGGAGATCCTCGGAGACCTGCACAACCTGTTCGGTGACACGAACGCCGTCCACGTCCGCCTGAGCGAGGCTGGCTACAAGGTGACGCACGTCATCCGTGGCGACAGCATGTCGGAGGTGCTCCGCTCGGTCGCCCACACGCCCGAGGGGATGACCGAATCGGTACGCGAGCAAGCCGAGGCCGCGCTCGGCGCAGGCAAGATCACCCTCGAGCAGATGCGCTTGCTCCTCCGTCACTACGAGCAAGCGCTCGGCAGCTACACGTACCTGACCGGCGACGACTGAGCGTTTCCGCAGAGGCCGGGGCCTTCTCGCGCATCGGGCCGCGCGCCGGGCGCCGGGAACGTGCGACGCCCGCTCCGACCGATGCAACGGCCGAAACGGGCGTCTCTTCGTGCGATCCTCGAAGCTCGAGAGCGACTACGGACCGCCGCCCGCGCCGCCTGCCCCGACGGCACCCGCGGCGCCGCCCGTCCCGCGGCGGCCTCCGAAGCTGAAGCCGCCGGTGTTGGCTGCCCCGCCCGTCGCGCGACGACCGCCGACGCCCACCATTCCGCCGAACCCCATCCGGCCTCCAGCGCCCGTCGCGCCGGCCATGCCGCCGCCCGTGCCGCCGGTGCCCATCATCCCGCGCCGGCAGATGTGGAAGGTGGTGTCACACGTTCCGCCGTTCGTGCAGTCCGCGTCGGCGATGCACTGGACGCAGGTGCCGTTGGGGTCGAGGCAGTGAGTCGCGGTGGCCCCCATGCAGTTCGCGTCGCTCGTGCACTGCACGCACACCATGCGGGTCGTGGAGCAGTGAGTGGCGCCGCGGCCCATGCAGCTCATGTCGCTGGTGCAGCCGGCGACGCATCGATCGGTGAGAGAATCGCAGACCTGGCCCATACCGGTGCAGTTCGCGGTCGCGAGACACTGCACGCAGCGGTGGCTCGTCGTGCTGCAGTAAGGCGCGGTCATGCCGCAATCGGTGTCGGCCAGGCATTGCACGCAGGCGCCGGTGGCGGTGTCGCAGTGGCCGTTCATACCGCAGTTGGTGTCGCCGAGGCAGGAGACGCAGTGACCAGCCGCGGTGTCACAGTACGGAGTCGTTCGCGGGCACATGGCGTCGCTCATGCAGGACGTCGGCATCGTGGTCCGACCTCCGCCGCCCGTGGTCGCGCCGCCTCCTCCCGT
>CAYUAW010000050.1:6235-9620 GCA_964442485.1 uncultured Polyangiaceae bacterium | reverse complement strand
CGTAGGAGGCCGTCGCCCCAGTGCACGAAGAACACGGCGCCGACGAGGATCGGGATCTGCACGAGCGCCGCAATTCGAGTCGCGACGCCTAGCGCGAGCAGGATGCCGCCGCCGAGGTGTGCGATGCCCACGTAGTGCGCGACGAGCAGCGGCATGAACCAGTCGCCGGAAGAGCCGACGAGCGACACCACGCGCTCCGGGTTCGCGACGAACAGCGCGCCCCTGACGAAGAGCGCGATTCCCAGGTAGATGCGCAGAACGTCGAACCCCAGGCTCGGCCGCGACGTTTTCTGACGGAGTGCTTCGAGCATTGTCTTCATTCTCAGTTCCTCCCGACGACGACGTGAACGTTAGGCAAGAAGAAGAGGCCGCGCATTCGCAGTTGAAGGCTACGCTCGTTCGTTCGTCACGCAAACACGTCTGCGCGCTCAGCGCTGGTCGGCGCGTCGTGTCATCGCGGAGGAATCGAGCATTCCGTAGTCGTGATGCGCGAACTGCTCGATAGACGCGGAGATCCCGGTTCACGTGCGAAGTTACAACGAAAGTCGCGCGCGCACCGATCCCCATCAGCGCAGTCGTCGACCGACCGACCGGGGTTCGTTCAGCGGCTCGGCGGCTCTCGCGGCTCCGACGCCGGAGGCTCGTCGCTCAGTCGATCCCACTTCCGCTCGAGCGCCTTGCGATCGACTCCGATGAGGCGAGCAGCGGCGCTCTTGTTGCCACCGCACGTCTCGATGGCGTGATGCAGGACGGCGCGCTCGATGACGTCGAGCTTCGAGCCGAGCCGGAGCGGCAGCGCCAGGATGGACTTTGCGAGATTGTCCACTTCCTTCGCCGAGCCACCCAGCGCCTGTGCGCCGACAATCTCGTCGAGGGCCGCAGTGTCGATGCGATCGCCATCGGAGAGCAGCGCGAGGCGTTCGACTGCGTTCCTCAGCTCGCGAACGTTGCCGGGCCAGTAGCGGCGGACCAGCCAGGCGACGGCGCTCTCAGTGAACGTGAGCTTGCGTGGAAGCTCGGCGATGAACGAGCCCAGGAGCTCGACGATGTCTTCCTTGCGTTCGGCGAGCGGCGGGATCTCTATGGACACCACGTTCAGACGAAAGAAGAGATCCTCGCGGAACCGGCCCTCGGCGATGCGTTCCTCGAGGTCGATGTGCGTCGCAGCGAGCACACGCGCACGGAGCGGCAGCTCCGCCTCCGAGCCCAGCGGTCGGAAGCGCCTGTCCTCCAGTACACGAAGGAGCTTCGCCTGCAGCTCGGCCGGCATCTCGGCGATCTCGTCGAGGAGGAGCGTCCCCTGACCGGCCAGCTCCAGGTGCCCTCGCACCTTGCGGTCCGCACCGGTGAACGCGCCTCGCTCGTGACCGAAGATCATGGATTCGATCAAGGTGCCGGGGAGCGCGGAGCAGTTGATCGCGAGGAACGGATGATCACGTCGCCCGCCCATCTCGTGCAGGGCTCGGGCGACGAGCTCCTTGCCGGTGCCGGTCTCGCCGCGGATGAGCACGGGCGCCTCGGCCTCCGCCAGGCGCTCGATCAGGCGTCGGACCCTGGCCATCGCGGGGGACGAGCCGACCAGCGCGGCCGTGCCCCACGTCTTCTCGACGCGCTGACGGAGGCGGAGCACCTCGCCCCTCAGCGCGAGGCGCTCGCGGATCCCGTCGACGATCGGCAGGAGCATCTCGGGGCTGAGCTCGTCCTTCAGAACGTAGTCCTGGGCGCCGCGTCGCATGGCTTCGCGGATCTCCGCGAGCTCGGTCGATGCGGTCACCATGACCGCCGGGATCGAGCGGCCCGCCGAGCGCAGGTACGCGAGGAACTCCAGGCCGCCTCGGTCGGTGGAGCTCTCCGACAGACGAACGTCCACGAGGCACAGGTCGACGCTGGTGGTGTCGACGACGGCCTTCGCCGCAGCGAGCGAGTCGGCCTCCACGACCTCGGCGTAGCTGAGATCGGAGAGCAGGTGCTTGAGGACGCGCCTCGCACTCTTCTGGTCGTCTAGGATCAGTATTCTCACGATGGGAGAGCTTTCGAAAAACAGCACGAACCTTTGCGCAGACGGCCCCGGAGAGGCGCCTTAGTTTGCCCGATTGGCTCGCCCGCGCTCGTTCTGCTCGAGGACGCGCAACACGTTCTCGCCGAGGATTTTTCGGACATCGGCCGGGGCGAAACCGCGCGCGAGCAGCTCCCGCGTCACCAGCGGAAACTTCGAGACGTCGTCGAGCCCGTCGGGCCCCATCGGAATGCCGTCGAAGTCGCTGCCGAGACACGTGTGATCGACGCCCGCCACCTTCGCGATGTGCTCGATGTGATCGATGACCCGGGAGGCGGGCACCTTCGGGAAGTTGGCCGCGAGGGTTCGAAACTTCTCCCAGATCGCCTTCTGCGCGGCGGCCGGGTCTGTCGCATGCGCCTTCACCAGCGCACCGATGCCCGCGCCGTCCGTCGCGGCCTTCCACTTTGCGTTCCAGTCGGCGTCGAGGAACTCGGGCCCGAAGTTGACGCAGACCGCGCCGCCGTTGTCGCGTACTGCGCGGAGCATGTCGTCCGTCATGTTGCGCGGGTGCGACGAGAGCGCCCGAGACGACGAATGGGACGCGAGCACGGGGAGCCGACTTGTGCGAACAGCGTCTGCGAATGTCACGTCGGAGACGTGGGAGATGTCCACCAGCATCCCGAGGTCGTTCATGACGTGAACGACGCGCTCTCCGAGCGGCGTGAGGCCCCTGTCCTTCCCGGCATCCCCCGAGCTGCCGCCGAGGCGATTCGAGTTCGACCATGTCAGCGTCATGTA
The DNA here is from genome assembly GCA_964442485.1 of uncultured Polyangiaceae bacterium. Lineage (GTDB taxonomy): Bacteria > Myxococcota_A > Polyangia > Polyangiales > Polyangiaceae > DASZVB01. Next base: position 6,823 of record CAYUAW010000050.1, on the reverse strand, counting down.
GCGGGCGCCGCGGTCGTAAAAGCCCCGGAGGCGTGCGACCAGCTCGTCGTCGCTGGCCTCGCCGAGGCTATGCCCGCCCTCCACGCCGATGAGGAAGGCCGTCTTGCCGGCGCTTGCGGCCGCGCGCACCTCTCCTGCAGTCCTGGCCAGCACGGCAGCCGCACCGTTCCTGGCGATCATCGCGTCGATCGCATCGAATTCCTGGAGCGAGCGGGTGTAGGCCTTCTCCCCAGGGTAGAGCATTGGCGCGACCCAGACGGACAGGAATTCTGCGTCGAGGCCGCCCTCCCGCATGCGCGGCAAGTCGGTCTGCGCTTCGGGTAGGGACGCACCGAGGTCTCTCCCCTCCGAGACCAGGAGCTGGGTGACGTCGTCGTGCGTGTCGATGACGATAGCGTCGGCGTGAAGCTGAGCGGCGTCCACGACGGCCGGGCTCGGCTTGGCCGGAACGTTCCCGACGCTCTCCTGTGCAGCGGCGGGCGTCATGGTGGGGGATTTTTGCGCACCCGTGCTCGAGGGGGTGCAACCAGCCAGAAAGCAGGCAAGCGCGGCCACGGCCGCTCCGGTTAGACGCATGGATTCTCTGTC
>CAYUAW010000050.1:0-6135 GCA_964442485.1 uncultured Polyangiaceae bacterium | reverse complement strand
CCGTCGTTCTTCTGGATGGATCCCGGGAAGTATCTGTTTCAGGTCCTCTACGCGATCGGAACGAGCTTCCTCTTCATGATCCCGCTCCGTCGCTTACCGCCGGCGTCGCTGGTCGTGCTGGGGGGCGCCATCCTCTGCTTCGGGGAGGCCGTGGTGGGGCTCGAGGGATGGGGGCCGCCGGACAAGACGCCGCTCCTCGCCGCGCTCCTTCTCGTCCCCGGTCCACATGGTAACGTCATCATCGCGTACCCGACGCTGTACTGGCTCGCGATGATGCTCCTTGGATACGGCCTCGGTGCGGCTCTCGAGAAGGGGATGACGCCGGCACGCCTCAGAGTGGTTCTCTCGGCCGCGTCGGCAGCGCTCCTGTCGATCTTCGTCGTCGTCCGCGCCGCCAACGGCTACGGCAACATGCACCTCTACAGACGCGGCGGCTCGCTCGTGGAGTGGCTGCACGTCAGCAAGTATCCGCCGAGCCTCTCTTACGCCACGCTCGAGCTCGGCCTCTCCGCGGCCATCCTCTGGGTCATCGTCGGGCTCGTGTCGGCCCGCCCGGTGGGCGAGAAGAGCCCGCTCCTCGTTCTGGGTCGCACGCCGATGTTCTTCTACCTGCTCCACATCCCGCTGCTCGCGCTCGCTGCGACCGGGCTCGGGCTAGCGCATCGTCTCGGCATCGGCGCGGCCTTCGGCTTCGCGGCGCTCGTCACGGCGGTGCTCTATCCGCTGTGTCTTTACTACGGCCGCTTCAAGGCCGCGCACCCGCGCAGCTTGCTCGACTACGTCTGAGCGAACGCGTCCAGCCTCTCAAGCGACTTCGGCCGAAGGCTTGGAGTCGTCCTTCGGCTCGGCATGGAGCACGTCCTCCGCGCGGATCGCTATCATGAAAAGTGTTCGGTTGTCCCTGCGCTGCGCGGTGATACCCCAGCCGTGCGAACGCACGAGCCGGTGTGTGATGGCCAGCCCGAGGCCGGTGCCCTTGGGCTTCGTGGTGTACCAGGGAGCGAATAGCCGCGACGAATCACCCTCGAAGCCGGGCCCCGTATCCCACACGACCAGCTCCGCGCCGCTCGTACCCTCGGACCATGCGACGCCGACGGTGCCGGATGGGCCGGCTGCCTGCAGCCCGTTCGCGACGAGATTGACGAGGATCTGCGTCACCTGATCCGGGTCGCAGTCGAGCTCGGCGTTGACGGGTACCGCGAGCTGCAACTTCCTTCCGTCGAGCTCGTCGCGTAGCAGCGTCTCGACGCGCTCCGACAGCGTGATCACGCGAACGCGCTTGCGGACCAGGGCGTGGCTGGCGAGCCTCCGTAGCCCCGCGACGAGGCGTTCGAGGCGGTCGACTTCTTCTCGGCCGATCTCCACGTCCTCCTGCTCGAGAGGACCGGCTGCTCTCGAGGAGAACACGCTGCGGAAGAAGTTGATGGGATAGCGGATCTCGTGCGCGATCTCGGCGGCGACGGTCTCGACGAGTGCGGCGCGCTCGTCCCGCCAGGCCGCAGCCTGCTCACGGCGCCTCGCTTCGAGCTCGCGGTAGGCGTAAGCGTGGGCGAGCGCGAGCGCACCCTGATTGGCGATGGTCTGAAGGAGATCCATGTCGTCCTGCGTGAAGAGGGCGCTCCCCGCCTTCTCACCGACGCGCAGGCGGCCGAGCCTCACGCCGCCGAACTCCACCAGGAGACTGAGCTGTTCGACCTCTCCGTCGATGGGCTGTCCCATGTGGCGCGTGCCGCTCATGGGATCGAGCTCCCTCGTGCTGTTCATCAGCGACAGCTCGACGAGCTCGCACGGCAGCCATCGACGGATGGTTCGCTCGATCGCGCGGGCCACCTCTTCCGGAGATGCGATCGAGATGAGCTCCTCGCTGAGCTGCGCGACGGTCGGCTTGTACTTGAGACGGGAGGAGAAGAAGCGCCGGTCCACCGCTCCGAGCGCGGCGAGAACGAGGACCGTCGCGAGAGCGCCGCCGAGACCGGCGGAGAGCAGCGCTCCGCCGAATGAGACGCCGGCCTGCGCCGCGAGCGCCGTCCCGACCAGGATCGCCAGAGCGCAGGCGATCGCGCCGACCGCCACACGAGTCAGGATGCGCGAGAGCAGACTGCGACTGCCCCACAGATCGTAACGGATGAACGCGTAGGCGGTCGCCAGCGGGAAGAGGGACAGCGTGCCGAACGCGAGGATGGCCTGGCCGTTGCCGCGCAGTGCGGGAAACGCCATCAGACCGATGGCCACGTGGGGCGAGACGACGGAAATCAGGAGCGCGCGAAGCCGATGCCGCCTGACCCCGCGCGCCAGCAAGAACCTGACCGCGAGAGCCGCGCCGGCGATCGGGAAAGCCGCAGCGAACACCAGCGACCAGGCGTACTGCAGAGGCCTCGTCTCGCGACCGGACAGATAGAGCAACAGAAAGCTTCCTGCGACGAGCAAGCCGGCGCCATCGATGGCTCGCTCGAGCCACGGGAAGCGCTTCAGCACGGGAGCATCGTCCGGCAGCCTGAGCGAAAGGGCGACCCAGCTGACCGGCACGAACGCGAACGCGACGAAGAAGAGAGGCGAGAGCGTCCGGGTCGTGTGAAAGTCGAAGGTGAGCGCCAGCAGCACCCCGGAAGACACGCCGAGCGTGCCGAAGGTACGCGCCAGGGCGCTCCGTGGGTTGGCCCAGAGAGCGATGAGGCTCGCCCCTATGTAGAGCGCACCTGCGAACAGCATCGCGCCTGCATAGAGCCACCACCGGAGCGGCTCGAGCGTGCGAAGTTTCAGCTCGACGGTGCGCTCGCCAGTTCGGGTGAGAACCGTCGCGACGATCTTTCGTCGGCCGGCCTGGTAGGCGCTCGCGATCGAGCGGTCCCACACCTCTGCTCGAGGGACTCCCGGTCCAGTGACTAGCGGCTTTCCGTCCACCCGGAGCACGACGTCGGGGAATCCGAGGCCGGTCGACTTCGCTTCGTCCGTGGGAAGCCCGATGTTGGAGACGAGGCCCCCTGGATCGACCAGAAGATCGGCGACCGGGTGCGCGTACCACGCCACGGCGCTGCTGATCGCGACGGCCATGATCGCGGCACACAGCAGGCTGAGCGCATAGAGGGGCCAGCGCCTGATTGAGGGAGGTGCCATCGCCTTCGCTCGGCCGGAAGCTTCGGCGCGCCCCGGCCGCTGGCTCAAGCCTACGCGGAACCCCCGATTGCGCCAATCCGAGGTGTGTCGTTGCCCTAGCTTCGCGGCCCGTTCTCGGATCGAAAGAGCCAGCTGACCATCTCGAAGCACCACGTTTCCACGGCCTGGGCGGCGGCTCCTCCGCGCGAGGCCTCCACGGCTAGCTGGTGGAGCCGAGCGAGCTCGATGCCCGCGGGGTCGGGGGCCGCTTGCGTGAGGAGACGCTCCGCGACCAGAGCGAGGAACCGCGCCGTGGCCTCCGGGGGTTGAGACCGGGTCTCGTCCGCCCCGCACAGCCGGAAGTGTCGGACGATCACCTTGAGCTGGTGCAGGAGCTCGGCGTCTTGCAGGAGCGCTCGCGCGGCCAGGTGTCGGAGCTCGATGGAACACTGCACGCAGGCTCGCTTCTCGAGACTCGGCCCTGCGAGATGTACTCGCGCCGCCTCGTCGTCACCCATGGCGACGAGCACTGCGGCGAGAGGATCGGCGACCGCCATGCAAGCGCGAGCGGCCGCGAGCCGACCGTAGCCGCATCTCGCCTCGTGTCCGTCACGATCGCGACCCTCCGGCAGGAAGTCTGCCGCGTCGGCGACCGAGCCTTCGAGCGCGACGACGGCCTCGCGCGAGGCCGTCGCGGACAACACGGAGTACAGCTCTGCCACCGTCAGCTCCGGGTTCGTCGCGAGAACGAGCAGCGCCGCGCCCGCCGCGATGGCGGCCGCGCCGCTCGACTCCGCGTGTCCGAGCCGCTCTCGCTTCGCGAACGGATACGCCATGTCGTCGCCGGGCGCCGCGACGCGCACCGATGGCCCCCGGTTCGCGAACGGACGAAGCCTGCCGCGCTTGTCCTTCCAGGTGAACCATCCGCCGTCACGGCCGCTCGGCGCGACGCAGAGCACCCGCGGATCGCTTGCGGGGTCCCCGAGTGGAAGCGTGAGGCTCGCGTGCAACGAGCCCGGCGGGCTCGAGATTTCGCGCCCGGTGGGCATCACCACTGCCGTGCCCTTTCCGCCGCGCCCCAGGCGGCTCGCGAAGGCCAGCGCGTCGTCGAGCAGCGGCGTGGTTGCTGCGTCGGTGTGCGTCGCGCATACGACGACGTCCGCGCCGTCGTCGACGGCACGGACTATCGCGGTGGGGAGCATCACGAGATCGCGGCCAGGCTTGGGGATCAGGTAGAGCCTTGGCGAGGCGTCCGGAGCGATGCCGGTGAACCCCTGGACGCCCTTCTCCCCGTCCCCACGGACGCCGACGGCCCAGGCCGCCATCAGCGACCCGTGGAGAGAACTGCGAGACGGCGCGAGCGTTCCCACGAGCACCTCCGCGTCGAGCTCGAGCGCGTCGGACTCCATGGCTTCGTCGTCGATGACGGCGAGCCGCGTGCCCGCTGCCGTGCCGCACACCGCCCGGTCCACGTCGATGCCGCCGCGCTCGTGAAACAGCCAGCGCCCGTCCGAGTTCGTCTCCGGATGCGCGCGGCGAGCGCGCGGCGCCCAGGTTGCTGCGCTCGCCGGGCGTGCCGCGTCCCAGCGGAGCCGCTCCCCGAGCGCGAGGTTCCCGAGTGTGGACGAGGTGACGTAGCGGGGAGCGACGCCGTGGCGGCGCAGCGTGGCCTCGACGTCCGTCAACTTCTCCGGATGCGCGAACTGCAGGCGATACCAGTGCAGGGGAGCGCGCTCGACGAGCACCTCGATGGACAGCGGCTCCGAGGTCGTGCGCAGGCACGCGCGGAGGCGGCCCGTGTCGAGAGGACCACGGAGCGCCACGACCATGTCCGTCGCCGACGTGGTCGGCTCGTATCGCGGCGAGACCAGGCGATACTCGAAATCCCAGTGTGCTCGCTTCATCCGACGACCTCGGCGCGGAAGCCGCTGAGCGCGCGAAGCCTTCGCACGTAGCCCGGGCTTCTGCGCTCGCCTTCATACTGTTCGCTCGCGGAAAGAGCGCCGGCGCCCGCCCACCGTGCGAGGCGAGTCGCACCGAGCCGAGCCGCACCCTCGCAAGCCCCACGAAAGTGTGCCTCGGCTCGTGCGAGCATCTGCGCCGGTACCCCCGAAGAGTCGACCCACCGACGCAGCGCAACCGGATCGCCGGGTGCCCGGGCGCAGAGCGAACTCCGAGCCAGGAGGACTACCCAGGCACCTCCCCGCTCGACGTCCTCCTGCCAATCGTACACATCATCCTGGAACTGAAGCCCGAGCCACACGCCCATCAAGGTCGCCCGGAGGACTTCCATCTGCCCTTCCGTCCATCCCGCCGAAGTGGCCAGAGCAATGGACGCAGGAAGCCCCACCGCCTGCTTGTCGGTGGAGATCTCGGAGTAGGAGCTCATCTCCAGGCCCTCACCCGTGGCCATGGCGTCGCGCTCCCGCGAGATGGCGTCGCCGGTGCGCCGATCGGCTTCGCGCGCGACGTCGCGAAAATGAGCTCCACCCGTGGCGACCAGGGCTTCGTCGCGAGCGCTGCGCATGCAGGCGAGGAGGCGTCTCAGCTCCGGCGTATCCGTTGCTTGACGATCAGCGACGCGATCCGTCCCGAACGCTTCGATGACGGAAAGCATGTGCCCGAGGACCGCGCGCTCGAGCGAGCGGCCCTCGACATCACGCATGCCTTCGGCGACGAGTAGAGGTGCGTGGAGCGTCACCTCGTGCTTGAACACGCGGCTCCACGGGATATCCGAGCGAGGCGCGAGCCCGAGCCGCACGGGCAGAGACCGCCCTGCGTCGCGGGTGTCTTCCGGTAAGTCGCTGCAGAAGGTGTCGTAGAGAACGTCGATGTCGATGTTGCTCACCTCCGTCTCCTGCAGCGGCCGCGCGGACTCGGTCCCAGTTGCGCCCTCTCGAGAGGTCAGTACCAGTTTGCTTCCTTCCAGGGCGACAGCGCGACGTTGAAGCGCTCCTCGACGACGATGCTGCGCCATAGCAGAAGCTGCATCGCGGTCAGCCCTTCGAAGTCGCCGCCCACCCACTGGCGGATGCGCTCGTT
>CAYUAW010000049.1:12514-31068 GCA_964442485.1 uncultured Polyangiaceae bacterium | reverse complement strand
GCGAGACGGACCTGAACGCGCCTGCGAACTGCGGCGCCTGCGGTCACGATTGCGCGGGCGCGACGTGCACGACGCGCGCATGCGACTCGCTGACGTTCGCGTCAGCCGTCGATTCGCCCAGCAGCGTCACGGTCGACGACGTCTACGTCCACTGGACCCAGATCGATACGCAGTCCCATCTGGGCATCGTCCTTCGCGCCCCCGTCCGCGGGGGTCAGGCGACGACGGTGGCGTCGAAGGCCGGGGCCGGTGGAGTCGCGAACGACGGCAGCTACGTCTACTGGTGCGGAGGCTCGCCCGCGGCCATCAAGCGCCAGCTCATCGGCACCATCGGCGAGGGGACCACGGTCATCTCGGATTCGAGCATCATGGTATCGCCGTGCCCGATGGCCGTCGACGCCACCAACGTCTACTGGGCCGACTACGGGATCCGTCAGGTGTTCAAGATGCCGAAGGACGGGTCGGGACAACCCGGCGCGCTGACCGCGACGTTCAACATCGGGACGAGCGAGCTCGTGGTCGACGGCCCGAACCTCTACTACGGAGCCGGAAGCGTCACGCCGATCTCTGGCGACGGCTTGACGATGGTGACGACGTTCCAGGGTGGTGGGCAGCTGGGATACACCGCCTTCGACGGCACCTACGTCTACTACCAGGCACAAATAGGACAGAAGGTCGGGGTTGCGCGGACGCTCAAGACCATGGCCGGAGCGCCGGAGCAAATCTACCCCGGCGCGGGCAACGGACCGCTCGCTGTCGACGCAACCTACCTGTACGTCGCGGATGACACCGGCATCTATCGCTTCCCGAAGGCGGGCGGCGCAGGCGTGCTCGTCTCGAGCGAGGTGAACAGGGTGGTCGACATGGTCCTCGTGAAGAACGTGCTCTACTGGGTCAACCAGGGTACTGTGTCGACTTCCGACGGCAGCGTGAAGAAGCTCGCGCTCTGACCGGACTTTCGAGCGCTGGATGCGCGTGCAACCGTCGTCCCTCGAACTGCGGTATGAATGGCCGATGCACGACGATGCGCCCCCCGGCTCATGTCGGTCGGTGAGCCAGCCCGCCGACGAAGCTCGCCCAAGCGCGGTCTTCGTCGGTTCGGGCGAGATGGCGCAGCGCTGCCGGTCCACGGACTGGTCCGCGACGGCACTCGGGCCGGTGACGGCGTGGCCGCAGAGCCTGCGCACTGCGGTGCAGATCGCCCTCGCCGCGCCCTTTCCGAGCGTCGTGCTGTGGGGTCCGGACGGCCTACAGATCTACAACGACGCGGCGCTGGCACTGCAATCCCTCGGTCACCCCACGCTCGGGCGTCCGGCACGGGAGTCTCCGCTGGCACCGTGGAGAGTGAACGACGCCCTCCTCTTACGAGTGAAGAACGGGGAGTCCGTCGCGTGCCCGGGCGTGCGCTGCTCCGTCGAGCGAGCCGGCGCGCCCGAAGACGTGCTGCTGTCATTGTTCTACAGCCCGCTCCGGGACGAGGCGGGGGCCGTCTCGGGCGTGCTGGTCACCGCGTTCGACTCCGTGAAACGTCCTCTTCCGGCTCCGCGCGCGAGCGGGGATCGTGACGCGTTCTTGCTGGCACTCGGCGATCGCCTCCGCGCGCGCGCCACGCCATCGGACATCCACGCGGAGGCCTGCCGCATGCTCGGCGAGTGGCTTCACGTCGACCGTGCCACCTACGCGAGCTTGCAGAACGGGGTGCTCGTGGTTCACCGGGGGCACGCGAGCGGCGTCGCTCCCTTGCCGCCCGGCCCGCTCCCGTTGACTGCCGCCGGAGGAACGATCCTCGACGCGCTCCAGCGCGGCGAGACCGTCGCGGTGGACGACGTTGCGTCGGACGCGCAGCTCACGGCGGGCGACCGCAACGCCCTTCGGGCGAGCACGATCGGCGCATTCGTCGTACGACCCATCGTCGAGGCGGGCAGGCTCGGAGCCGCCCTGATGGTCGCCGATTCTCGACCACGAAAGTGGTCCGAGGAGGACCTTTCACTGGTCGAGCAAGCGAGCGAGCGCACGTGGCTGGCGCTCGAGCGCGTCCGCGCCGAGGCGACGCTGCGGGACGGCGAGACGCGTCAGACCTTTCTGACCGAGCTCGGCAACACGCTGCGCTGGCTGGGCGATCCGGCCCAGATCCATGCAGCGGTGAGCCGCCTCGTCGCGGAGCGGTTCGCGACGTCGCGCGCGTACTACATCGAGTTTCACGCAGACGAAGGCATCGGCGTCGTCCACTGGGACCACGTGCGCGGCGGCGCGCCTAGCCGGGTCGGCGTCACGCGTCTCGACGATTTCCGTCCCGCTGCCGACATCCTGTGCGCCGGCAAGGCATTCGTGCTGAACGACTCCCTCGACTGCCCGGAGCTCCCGAAGGAGGTCGGTGAGCGCTACGCGGCGCTCGCCGAGAGGGCGCAGGTCACCGTTCCTCTGCTGCGCGGCGGCAAGCTGGTGGGCGCGTTCACGATGAGCCAGGCGACGCCGCGCGAATGGACGCCGTTCGAGATCTCTCTGCTCCGGGAAGCCGCCGATCGGACCTGGGTCGCCATCGAGCGAGTCTCCGCCGAGGACGGCCTGCGCAACTCCGAGCGCCGGCTGAAGAAGGCGCTGTCGATCGTGACGATCGGTGTGATGTTCTTCAGGCTGGACGGGCGCGTCCTCGACGCAAACGACGCCTTCACGCGCATGTGCGGCTACGGCCTCGACGAGCTCCGGAGCATGCGCCACTGGGAAGTCTTGACGCCCTCGGGCTTCAGGGATGCGACGGCGCACGCGATGCGAGAGCTCGCTGCACAGGGGGAGACGGCACCGTACGAGAAGCAGCTCGTCCGGAAGGACGGCTCGAGGTTCTGGGGTCTCTTCGCGCCCACGCGCCTCTCGGGAAGCGGCCCGGACTCGGAGTGCGTCGAGTTCATCCTGGACATCAGCGAGCAGAGGCGATTGCACCAGCAGCGAGAAGATCTCCTCCTGGCCGTGACCGCGGCGCACACCGACGCCAAGCTCGCAAACAAAGCCAAGGACGAGTTCCTGACCACGCTCGGTCACGAGCTCCGGACACCGCTCGCCGCCATCCTTCTCTGGGCCGGTGCGCTCCGGTCCGGCGCCGTGTCGACCACCGAGCTCGACCGCGCACTGGAGGCCATCGTTCAGAGCGCGGAGAGCCAGTCGCGGCTCGTCGACGACCTGCTCGATCTGTCACGACTCACGTCGGGGAATCTCTCGCTCGCACCGAGGGCAGTCGTCGTGGAGAATGTCGCCCGCGCGGCGGTCGACGTGATCCAGAGGACCGCCCTCGAGAAGGGAGTGAAGCTCGAGGTCGACGTTCCGGAGAGCCTCGGGGCAGCGCTGCTCGATCCCGCCCGGCTCAAGCAGGTGCTCTGGAACCTGCTATCGAACGCCGTCAAGTTCACGCCGTGCGGAGGAAGTGTGACGTTGCACCTCCGCAAGCAAGGTGCCTCGCTGCTCGCGGAGGTCGCTGACACGGGCGAGGGCATCGCCGTCGAGTTCATGCCCCACGTGTTCGAGCGATTCCGTCAGGCGGACATGGGCGAGACGAGACAGCACGCCGGGCTCGGTATCGGGCTCGCGATCAGCCGTCAGCTTGTCGAGCTGCAAGGCGGGACGATCGAAGCCCACAGCGAGGGCCCCGGACGCGGCGCCGTGTTCCGCGTCGTGCTGCCCTGGCGCGAGCCCGACCTGGCGTCGCCGAAGGAGGGCGCGACGGCACCCGCGACCATGTCGAGGTCGGCTCTGCGCGGGGTCACGGTGCTGCTCGTCGAGGACGATGCGGCGACGCGGGAGGCGATGCTGTGGGCGCTCACTCGCGCAGGCGCAGCGGTTGTGCCGGTCGGCTCGGGGGCGGAGGCGCTCTCGGTGCTCGACGCGGTCGAGCGCGGCGAGCGGCAACGCGACGCGCCGGACGTAATGGTGTGCGATCTCGGGCTACCCGGTATGAGCGGTGACGAGCTCATCAGGCGCGTCGTCGAGCGCCGCCGTGCGCGCGGCGAGCGGCTGCTCCCGGCGTGCGCGGTCAGCGCTCATGCGCGCGACGTCGATCGTCAGCGCGCCGTGCAGTCGGGGTTCGACCTGTACCTCGCAAAGCCGGTGGCCCCTGAGCGCCTCATCGAGGCCGTCGCCGACCTTCGCGACGTCTCCCGGTCACCGGAAGCGTGACCAGTACCTCGGCGCGAATACGTTCCGGATTTTCGACCTACGACTGGCGCTTCACGCGCGCGCGCGAGGGTCGCCGCGACGATAGGGCGCGGGAGCGACGCCGAGCCAGCGCTTGAAGGCGCGACTCAAGGCGGCCTCCGAACCGTAGCCGACCTGCTCAGCGATCTCGGCGAGGGTCGACTTCGTGGAGCGAAGCAAGGATGCGGCGAGCTGCATGCGCCACTTCGCCAGGTACTGGATCGGCGGAACGCCCACCAGAACGGCGAAGCGCTCCGCGAGCACCGAACGGGACACGCCGGCTTCCTTCGCGAGTTCCTCCAGCGTCCAGGCGTGAGCCGGGCGCCCGTGCAGGCTCTGCAGGGCGCGACCGACGCACTCGTCGCGGAGGCCGGCAAGCCAGCCGACGTTCTCCGCTGGAAGCGTCGCGACGTAGCGACGCACCACTTCCACGAAGAGGAGCTCGCTCAGCCGCGCCAGCATGCACTCGCCACCGGAGCGAGGCGTCGTCGATTCCGCGAGCGCGAGCTCCACGAAGCGTTGCAGCACGACCGAGTCCTCCGTACCGCGAATGTGGATGACCCGCGGCAAGGCGGCCAGCAGCGGATTGAACGGACGCGCGTCGCAGCCCAGAAACCCGCAGATGACGTGCGCGCGCTCGGGTCCGCCACCTTCCAGCGAGATGGCGATCGGCAGACGACCGAGGCCGACCGGCGGAGCACCGCCGCCGGCGTGGCCGCGCATCCCTGGCGCGCTCGCCATGACGTGGGGATCACCGTGCGGGAACACGAGAACGTCGCCCGCGTTCAGCTGGATGGCCGGCTCGTCGAGCAAGCCGCCCCAGCACGAACCCGAAGTGACGACGTGATACTCGATGACGTGCTCGACGCCCGGCATGATGTGCGGAGCGACCTCGGTCGCAGAGGGCGCCTCGGCGACCCAAGGGGCGGAAGCATCGACCGAGAAGAAGACCGCCCCGGTCAGCCGCACGGCGCGCAGCACGTCGGACAGTGTATCGGTCATCGCGGGGCTTCCGGACGGTGGGTCATGCGCGGCGGACGCCCGGTCATGCTCCTCGAAAACATCCGACGCTGAGTCATGTCGATCCGACGGACGGTCATTCTCGTGGTCGTCAACGACTCTTACAACGGTTCGGCAAGCGATGCACCCATCGCATCACGAGAAGGAGATCCGACAAATGACCCAGGTGATCGATTGTCCGCCGAGCCAGGCTACTTCCGCGAATCTTCCGGTCGATCTGGCCGCCATCAAGACGAAGCAGAGAGGCATGTGGTCCTCCGGCGACTTCTCCGTGATCGGAACGACGCTACAGGAAGTCGGTGAATCGGTCTGCGAGGCAGTCGACCTCGGCGCCGGCTCGACGGTGCTCGACGTCGCCTGTGGCAACGGCAACGCGGCGCTCGCCGCGGCGCGACGCTTCTGCAACGTGACGGGACTCGACTACGTGCCCGCGCTCCTCGCGCGAGCCGAGCAGCGCGCCGCGGCGGAAGGCGTCATCGTGACGTTCGTCGAAGGTGACGCCGAAGCGTTGCCCTTCGAAGATGCGTCGTTCGACGTGGCCCTCTCGACGTACGGCGTGATGTTCGCGCCGGATCAGAAGCGAACTGCGCGCGAGCTCATACGCGTGGTGCGGGAGGGCGGCGCCATCGGGCTCGCGAACTGGACGCCGGAAGGCTTCGTCGGAAGGATGCTCAAGACGGTCGGCAAGCACGTTCCGCCCCCGGCGGGCGTGGCCTCGCCCATCTACTGGGGCTCGGAGGCGCGGCTCTCCGAGCTCTTCAAGGGAGTGAGCTCGCTGCGCGTCGAGCGCCGCCACTTCGTGTTCCGTTACGGCTCCGCCAATCACTTCATCACGGTGTTCCGCGACTACTACGGACCGACGTACAAGGCATTCGGCGCGCTCGACGACGCAGGAAAGATCCGCCTCACCGAGGATCTGCGCGCGCTGATCACGGAGTTCGGCCGGTCCACCAGGTCAGGGGCCCTGGCGATCCCGGCCGAGTACCTCGAAGTCGTCATCGAGCGGTGACGAGATGACCTCGAGCGCGACGACTCTCGACGCGACACGCGACCACTACAGGAAGCTCCTTTCGCCGATCTATCGCTGGATGCTCGGCGACTTCGATGCCGCGGTGGCGCGCTCTCGGATGGAGCTCGAAGCGCTCGGAATAGGCCGCGCGCGCGGGGGGGCGCGCGGCCTCGACCTCGGTGCGGGGCCCGGGCTGCACGCGACACCGATGGCCGAGCTCGGGTACCGCGTCACTGCCGTCGATCTCTCGGAGGAGCTCCTCGCCGAGCTCGCCGTCGCTCGCCCCGACATCGGCGTCGTCGTCGCGAACATCCTGGAGTTCGGCGCGTATTCTCCGGGGCCCTACGACGTCGTCGTCTGCATGGGCGACACGCTGACGCACCTGCCGTCGCTCGACGACGTGGATCGGCTGTTCGACCACGTACTGGGCAGTCTCGAGCCGAAAGGGACGTTCGCGCTCACGTTTCGCGACTACGCCACGAGCACCCGCGAGTCGACGGACCGGTTCATCCTGGTGCGAGCCGACGACGCTCGCATCCTCACGTGCTGCCTCGACTATGGCCCCGACCGCGTGCGGGTGACCGACGTGGTGCACGAGCGGACCCAGCGTGGCTGGGAGATGCGTGCGGGCGCGTATCCGAAGCTCCGGCTGTCACTCGACTGGGTCGTGAGCCGGCTCTCGGCTCGCGGCGCAGAGGTGACGCAGGCGAAGACGGCCATGGGACGCATCACCGTGGCGGTCCGCGCCCGTCCCTGATTCTCCCGCGAAATTTCGCTCCGGGAGAAGATCGGTCAGCGGCGCGCATCCTTTCGAGAGCCCCGCTCGTCGTGCTCTCGAAAGGATCGATGATGACGGCCATCGCCACGAAGACGGAGACGACCTTCCGGATGGATTGCTCGATTCGCTGCGAGATTGCGGCGCCTCCCGGCCGCATCTGGGCACTCTTGACGAACGCGGCCGATTTCCCCCGCTGGAACTCGACCGTGACAAGCCTGAAGGGGGAAATCGCGCCCGGGCGACGGCTCGAATTGAAGGTGCCGCTCGATCCGAAGCGCACCTTCCGGCCCACCGTGACGGTGCTCGAGGAGAACCGTCGCATGGAGTGGAAGGACGGCATGGCCCCCATGTTCAAGGGCGTGCGAACGTTCTCGCTCACCCCCAGGGGCGACGGCGTGACGGAGTTCGAGATGACCGAGGTGTTCTCGGGGCTCATGCTCCCCATGATCAAACCGAGCCTGCCGGATTTCCGACCGAGCTTCGAGACGTACGCAGCGGATCTGAAGCGGGCCGCCGAAAGAGCCGCGTGACGGACGGGTGCGGGTGATATGTCTCGGTCGATGACGCAGACGACCGACACGCTGGCCCAGGCTCGCGAGGCTTTTCTTTCGCTGGTCGCGGGCATCCGTCCGGAGCTTCACCGGTACTGCGCGCGGCTGACCGGCTCCGTCATCGAAGGAGAAGACATCGTCCAGGATACGCTCGCGAAGGCCTTCTACGCGCTGAGCCTCGAGCCCGACGTCCCTCCGCTTCGCCCGTGGCTCTTTCGCATCGCGCACAACGCCGCGATGGATTTCCTGAAGAGCCATGGTCACAAATACACCGACGTTCACGCGGATTTCGAGGACGTGGCAGGCTTCGATGACGCTCCGGACCCGGGCGTTCTACGCGCGGCGCTCGCGCGGTTCCTCTCCCTGCCGGTCACGCAGCGCAGCGCGGTCATCCTGAAGGACGTGCTCGGACATTCTCTGGAGGAGACGGCGGCAACCATGGGAACCACGGTCCAGGCCGTCAAAGCGGCGCTCGTCAGGGGACGTCGAAGGCTGAAGGAGGAGGACTCCGAGCGGGCTCCGCCGGACGTCGACGCCCGCGCGCGGCTCGACCGCTACGCGACCCTCTTCAACAGACGCGACTGGGACGGCGTGCGTGCGCTCGTCAGTGACGAGTGCCAGCTCGATCTCGTGTCGAAGTCGAGGCGCCGCGGCAAGGAGGTGGGCATGTACTTCGGCCGCTACGAAAAGGAAGACGTCTCGCTGCGGGTCGTTCGGCTCGAGGGACGGCTCGCGCTCGCCGCCTTCGTCGCGGGGGCGAAGGCGGCGGCGTACTTCATTCTCATCACCTGGGACGGCGATCGCGTGAAGACGATCCGGGACTTCCGCTACGTGCCGTACATCGCGGCCGAAGCGGAGTTCGAAGGACTCTGAGCTCGCCCCCGGCGCTCACTGGGTCGAGCGCACATGGGTAATCGAGAGACCCAGGCACGCTCTGGGAACAATCTACTTCTTCATCTCGATCGTCTCGGTTTCGGCCTTCGCATGGGCAACGACGCGGCGGTTCTTGGCGCGGCCCTCGAGCGTCTTGTTGTCGGCGATGGGGTTCGCCATGCCGAAGCCGATCGCGTCGAGGCGCGAAGCGTCGACGCCGGAGGCGACCAGCGCCGCCTTCACGGCGTCCGCGCGCTTCTGCGAGAGCTTCTTGTTCTTCATGGTCCCGCCGACGTTGTCCGTGTAGCCCTCGATGGCGACCTTCACGGACGTGTACTGCTTCATGAAGTCGGCGACCTTCGCGATCTCCTTGCTGGCGTCGCCCTGGATGTCGGCCTTGTCGGTGACGAAATTGACGTCGAGACCGATGCTGACTTCGTGCTCGAGTTTCTTCGGGCATCCTGCCTCGTCGACCACCGCGCCGCCGGGCGTCTCCGGGCACTTGTCCAGATAGTCGGCGACCCCATCAGCGTCCGCATCAGGAGGACATCCCGTTGCGTCGACCTGCACGCCGGCCGGCGTGGCGGCGCACTTGTCGGCGCTGTCCGGAACGCCGTCGTGATCGCTGTCCGCTGGCGGGGCGACGACCGCGGGCGCCGGAGGGGCCGGAGCGGGGGGCGGAGCGGGCGGTGGGGGCGGCGTCAGCGGCTTACCGTCACAACCGGGAATGGCCATCTGTGGCGTCCAGCTGCTCGTATGCCAGCACTCACCGTTCCCACCGCGCACCACCTGACCGTCCGCGCTTCTCCAGTAGCCGTCATCCGCGAGCGCGACGGACGGCAGTGCGAGCACCACGGCAACGATTCCGATCTTCATGAGCATCTCCTTGGACGGGCCTCTCGTTCGTCTGGCCCGACACGCGTTTCGGCTCGATGTCGGGCAAGCCGACGGTCGTGGTTCGAAGCGTTCGACGAGGATGCGTACACCGGCACGTCGTGAACGTCATCCATCTCGACCAGGCGTGGCCCCCGATGCGGATTCGCGTCGCGACGACGGATACCCGACGGTCTGCGCGAACAGAACGCGCTGGATCTTCCGCAGCTCGAGCTTTTTCGCGAGGCCGCTCCGATCGCAGTTGTGAAACCAGCACGCGAGCCCCTCGGACGCCGCAAGCAGGTACACGTTGGCGGCGATGATTCCCGTATCGACGAAGTAGTACGACTTCTGAACCTCGGCATCGTGAAGTCCGGGTTCCTCGAACCCCGAGGTATGCTCAAGCTTGTCGAGATCGACGACGTAGAGCAGCTGAACGGGTGCGTTCGGCGACACCGGCCGCTGACGTGGCCCGAACGCCAATCTTCGAATGTCGTCGCTCAAGACGAGCTCGAGCGCGTGCTTCTCGGCGACGAATCTGTAGGCACCGCGCTCGAGCGCGACGTAGATGTCGATCTCTTGCGAATTGCTCGCCGATGCGGCGGTGACGCCGAGAGCTCCGAATGGCCCCTGCGCTCGGTTCACCCCGCACGCAGCGAAGAGAACGTTCGACAGGAGCTGCGACGACAGCTTGCGGTCGGTCATGTCGCGCACGGTCCTGCGCAACCGAAGCGCCTTCGCGAAGGATTTGCCGTCATCGAGCTTCGGTTTCGGGAGACGCAGCGCTGGCATCTTCGTATTCGTCACTTCTTCGCCGAGCTCGTCGAGCTCGCGGGAGGCACAAAGCATTTCCTGTGCCGAACCCTGCGCGGAAGGCGTTCTCCGCCTCACTTCGAACCACATGGGCGCGCAGCGTCCGAGCGGCGGCGGAGCGCTCGTTCAAGGTTTCGAGCGCGGTTCCGTTCAGGCGATTGCATGAGTCTCTCCGTCACGCCGAGCGCCGCTTCCTCGGCCCTTTCAGGCATTCGCGCCGCGTCGGACCGGCTGGACGAGTCGGCAGCGACAGTCGTGTCCGCGGGCCTCGAGAAGGCAGATACCGTCTCCCTTTCTGCCGAGTCGCGACAGGCTGCGACCTCCGGTACCGGAACGTCGTCGATCGTCAGCGGTCTCGTCGATCTGCGCGTTGCGCGCTACCAGAACGCCGCCTCGGTGGCGGTGCTGCGCTCGGCCGACGAGATGACGAACGACCTGTTGAGTCTCGGTCGTAGCCGGCCGTGAGCGCGCCCGCGCGACAATTGACACTGCGCTACGGCTGAAGAAGTGTTCGGCGGGCGTTCGCGCAGGAGCTCCAGCGCTCTCGAGCGACCCTTCAACCGGCTACAGGCTCACGTCACGATGAAGAGCCGCCCACGGGAGCCATGAACGTGACGGTCTCGGATCGATTGAGGGGCGTGCGCGGCGCACACCGCCTCACCTCACCGTCCACCTGACCACGCGCGGTGCCCCATCCGTGCGTTGCCCGCGGTTTTTGAAGAGTCGGCCCCGGCGTCTCTGGTTATCATCGCCGTGAATGTCGAGGTCGCTCGAGGCGTGGGAGAGGGCGCGCGTCCTTCTTGATTCGGCGCGGGAGAAGGTCGAGCGGCTGAGACGCGTAGAGCCATACCTCATCGACCTTTCGCTGCGGGAGAACGCCTTCGGCTCTCGCGTCGGTCAGACGCTCGAGGACAAGCTCGACATCCTGCCGAAGCTCCGTGAATTCGGGTTCCGCAACATCCTGCTCGGCACGCTCGACTACGCGATGCCCGACGAGCTCGAGGTCGACGACGACTTCATGATGTACCTGCGCGACCACGGCGTCGACACGACCGGCGGCTTCGCGTTCACCGACATCGGCATCGAGAGCGCGAACGGCGCGTTCACCCCCTCCCCGTCGCAGACGAAGCTCGCCGCGTATGGAGTCCCCAACACGCTGCACGAGATCTATCTGAGCAAGGAGGGCATGGCGGGCCTCTACGACTACGCGACGCTACGTCGCAGCCTGCCGCGCAGCATCCGCTGGCTCCACGAGAACGTCCGCGGCGACCATGGCGGCAAGCCGCGTATCGTGATCAACGTGGTGGACGGGTGTGACGCGTTCGCGGAGGAGCCGGAGGCGACCTGCGCCATACTCGGCCTGCTCGCCGAGCAGCCCATCGAGGGCGTCAGCTTCGAGGACGATCGCGGCACGTACATGCCCTTTCAGGTCGGCACGTTCGCCGCGATCGCGCGCGGCTTCCTTCCGCCGCCGCTGAAGCTCCTCGTACACGTTCATTCGGGAGCCGGGTTCGAAAACGCGTCGCTGCTCGAGGCCCTGCTGAATGGCGCCGATGGCGTCTGGGGCGGCCTGCCGAAGCGAGCCGCCATCATCGGCCACGCCTCCCTGGGCGAGCTGATCGCGAACCTGCTCCGTGTCGGCAACCCGAACCTGAGCGGCTATCGGCTCGACCAGCTCTTGCCGCTCTCCACCGCGCTGCAGATCCTGGACGAGGAAGAAGCGGTCCCCGAGGACCTGCCCATCCTGGGCAAGAACGCCTACCGGTTGACGCTCGACTTCTTCCGTCAAAAAGAGACCCGCTTCATGGATCTGCCGCCGGAGAAGATCGGCGGGCGGTACGGGTACCGGATCTGCCCGCTCGCCGCCGATCCGAAGGTGCTCGCCGGACGCCTTTCGGAGGTGACCGGAAGCCAGCCGGACACCTTCCCGGAGCGAGTACTCGTTCAGATGGTTCGTCTGATGCGACGCGAGCTGCGCGCCGGCAAGCGCATCGCCTACGACGATCCAGTAGAGCTCCTCGCGCTGTACGCACGCGCGGGCGGCGCGGCCGAAAGAGAACGGGAGCGCTAGAGCAGATGGGGAAGACCGAAGTCGACGGTGCCGTTTACAAGACACTGCTCGAATCGACCAGGGCCATCCCCTGGAAGATCGACTGGGACTCGATGCTCTTCGCGTACATCGGGCCGCAGATCGAGAGCTTGCTCGGCTGGTCCCAGGAGAGCTGGAAGACGGTGCAGGACTGGGCCGATCGCATGCACCCCGAGGACCGCCAGCGAGTCGTGGATTTCTGCGTCTCGCAGTCCAAGGCCGGCATCGACCACGAGGCGGACTACCGCGCATTGACGAAGGACGGCAGCTACGTCTGGCTCCGCGACGTCGTGCATGTCGTTCGACGCGAGGACGGGACGGTGAATTCACTGGTGGGCTTCATGTTCGACATCAGCGAGCGCAAGAAGACGGAAGAGAAGCTCTTGCACCTGCAGAGAGAGCTTCAGGATCTCTCTTTCAAGGACGGCCTCACGGGCATCGCGAACCGAAGGCGCTTCGACGCCGTGGTGACGACGGAGTGGGATGCGGCGCGGCACGACAAACGGCCGCTCTCCCTCATCATGATCGACATCGACTACTTCAAGAACTACAACGACCACTACGGGCACATCCAGGGCGACGATTGCCTGAAGCGCGTCGCGATGGCCCTCAAGTCGGGCGCGACGCGGCCGCGCGATTTCCTCGCGCGCTACGGCGGGGAGGAGTTCGCGCTCGTGCTTCCTGACACCGACGAGAACGGCGCCGAGCACGTCGCGATGCGGTGTCGCGAGGCGCTCGACAGCGAGCAGCTCCCGCACGCGACGTCACCGATCGCGAAGACCGTGACCGTCAGCATCGGCAGCGGCACGGTTATTCCATCCGGCGAGAACGATCCGGTGCCCTTCATCGAGGGCGTCGATCGCGCCCTTTATCGCGCGAAGCAAGCGGGCCGGAACTCTCTCGTCGTCGGGCGCCGCGCCTGCTGACAGCGGTCGGCCAGCGGGCTCAACGTAGGGCACGTTGATTGCAGCGTGGAGCATCCAGAAGGAGTGCTCCATGAGATCGCAACACCACGACGGCCTCTCACTCGAGACGTTCCATCGCGCAGGCACTGCGGGGGCCGGCGTACGTCGAGCACGCGCCTTCACCGCGGCGAGCGTGCTCGCTCTCGCGGGAGCACTGTCATTCACGGCGCCTGCCCATGCCCAGGGCGTGCAGGTGGAGGTGGGGCTCTCCGCAGCGACGGCGTACCCGACCGTCCCACCGCCCGACGAGCTCCCGGAGGATCGGCCGCCGGCTCCCGGGCTTGGTTATTACTGGGTACCCGGTTACTGGAACTGGGCCGGCTACTGGGATTGGGCACCGGGTTACTGGATGCCGCATCGTGAAGGCTACGCCTACGTTGGCCCGCGGTTCGTCTGGGAAGGCGACAGGCTGGTCTATTACAGGCCATTCTGGAGAGGGCCGCACGGCTACCGCGAATACCGTTACGGCGCGTGGCGCGGCGCGCCTCCTGCGGAGTGGCGTGCCCATCCCCGCTACGAGCCTCGCGCGTGGCGCGGGGAACCCGCGCACAGCACTGCGTGGCGACGCCTCCCCGGCACGCCGGCTGGAGCCTTTCGCAGCGAGGCCCCACGCGCCGAACATCGCGAAGCCGAACACCGCGAAGCCGAACACCGCGAAGCCGACCGGGAACATCACGAGGTCGAACGCCGTGCCGCGCCCCCTGCGCACGCCGTGCCGGCACATGCACCCGCCCACGCCGCGCCACGACCCGAAGAGCACCGCAGATAACGGTGGCTATCGCATTCCGGCGAGCCATCTTGCAGCGGCTTCGTTGATGACCTTCGGGTCCGACTCGACGTCGATCGGTACGGGACGGCCTGACGCCTGCTCGAGCGCGCGACGAGCGAAGTATCGTACGAGCGGATAGGGATTCGTGAGCACCGGAACGATGAGCGGAATTGCTTCGGCCCCTCCGCGCTCGCCGAGAGCCGCAGCGGCGGTGGCTGCCTCATGCGGCTTGCCGTATGCGATTGCAGCGGCGAGCGGGTTCGCCTCGAGCCTTCCGTAGAGCTTCACGAGCACGTTCCGGTCGTAGTGCTTTCCCCACCATCGCTCCATGGTGCCCACGAGGGACTCGACCGAGCGATCGACGTGGCACAGGGCGCACTCGAGTGGCCGATCGCCCTCGACGCGCTCCCGATCCGTCGGTGATCCGATCCGGTGATAGCGCGTGAGCCGGTAGGCGAGCCCCATGTTCTTTCTGGGCATGTGGCAGGAGAGGCAAGCGCTCCCCTCCCCTTCGGCCGAGTGATGCGTGTGCCGGCTGAGCGCGTCGCGCGCCGCGAAGCCTTCGTGACAGCTCGTGCAGACCTTGTTTCCCGCCGTCGTGCCCAGCAAGTCCAGGCGCCCCCGCGAGCTTCCCGCGTGCGGATCATGACAGGTCGTGCAGGCCATCCTGTCGGCGCAGCTTCCCAGGAGGAAATCTCGCGCCTCACCCGAGTTGATGTGCGTGCCGCCCGGTGACGCGTTGCGCGTCCCGCCCTCCCACGTGTACGGGTACTCGCTGAAGAGGACGGTGTGGCAACGAACACAGGTCCGGTTGATCCATTCCGCTCGCGTCGGCGGCGACTCCCCGGGAGTCTTCACCCGGAGGAGCCCCGTGCGCAGCTCGAACGAAGGATGACGCGTCGGATCGTCGACGTGCTCCTTGCTGCCGTTGTGACACGCCTCGCAGCCGATCCCCAGCTCGAGCAGGTTCTTCTCGTCGAAGCGACGACGCGTCTGCCTCGTCGCAGCGTCGAGCACCGTCGCGAGATCTCCGTGGACGTGTCCGCCGCCGAGGAGCGCGAGCTCGCTCGAGACGGCCCGCGCGAGCCCGTCGGAGTCGACAGCCTCGTATTTCCACAGCCGTGACGGCGGCAAGAAGCGCTCGCTCACCGAACCCTGATACTTCTCGGCCGAGGGCATCAGATCGTCGTAGAGCGACGTGAGGCGCGGAACGGTGTTGTGACAGAAGATGCATGTCTGCCGCCAGGGCATGCCGTCAGCGAGGTGCTCGCGCTCGCGCACCATCACCGAGTAGCCTTTGTACCTCCACGATGGCGAAAAGAGCAGCCACGAGACGGGCATCACGCGCTCGCCCTCGGGGTCGGCCACGACCTGCCCGTCGGCAGCGTCGCTCGTGACCTCCTTGCCGACGAAGTCCTCGCGGTAGTGGCCGCCGATGACCTTCGTGATCCGGAAGAGCCGCGCGGTTGCGCCCCTCGCCTCGATGCGCATGTAGCGCCTGCCGTCCTTCTGCTGCATCGTGACGGCGTCGCCCTTGAAGTGGAACACGTCGCCGTCGAAGGGCGCGCGCACGGCGGGCCCGTCCGCGTGGCGCGTCATCCGGTGCATGGGAGAGGCCATGAACGCGTCGTGGATCTCCGGATGGCAGGGTGCGCACGCTTCGCTCCCGGCGTAGTCCGCGCGCAGAATGTTGCTGCCCACGACGCCCGGGTCGTGGGAGGGGCTCGCCTGCGGACGGGACGCGCACGCAACCATGCAGAGAGCCGTCACGGCGACGGCGAGAGCGCGCGTCGGGTTCTGCTTCAGCCGCTCCAACGCGCGGAAGATATCATGGCCCGCTCCCGGCCGGGCGTCTGGCGCGTCGGGCGCAGCAGCCGGCTCACCTGCTCAGTCGATAGGACTGCACGACGTGCGAGGCGGACGCCACCGAGACGCACACCTTCGCGGCTGCGCCGGTGACCTTCACCTGGACCTGCTTCTGGTTGCTCAGCGCGATGGCGCACGAGGTGCCCGCGACGTAGCCGACGTTGAAGGTCGCGTCCTTGTCGGCGGTGATGCCGAGCGTCGTCACGCCCACGGCGAGCGACATCGAGTACCAGTCCACGTCCTTCGTGGTGGCGAGCGAGCCGCACATCGGCCCGGTCGACGCCGTCGCGTGCGCGAGGTCGTCGTTCGGTTCCTTCTCGGTCGTGCACGTGGCGGTACCGGAGGTGCCGCCGGTGGAGGTCGTGCCGCCGGTCGCCTTCGCGCCGCCGGTGGACGCCGTGCCGCCCGTGGCCTTCACGCCGCCAGTGGACGAGGCACCGCCCGACGACGCAACGCCCCCGGTCGCCTTCACGCCGCCCGTCGACGCAGCGCCGCCCGCGCCGACGCTGCCGCCGGCGCCCGTGGCCCCGCCCGCGCCCGTGTCGGTCCCCGTGAGGCCGCCGTGCGACGCGATCTTGCCCTGGATCCAGCTGAGCATCAGATCCACGCGGGCCAGCACCTGAGTCCCGCTGCCCGCTCCGGAGTTCACGGCGATGACGGTGTGCGTGCCGGAGAGAAACACGGGGCCACCGGAGTCGCCGTGCTCGATGACATCGGGGGAGTAGTAGTCGTAGGGATAGCCGACCGCGGTGGCGGCGCTGATGGTCGCCGCCGCCTGATACATCGAACTCGTCACGGTGCCATTCAGCACGCGCCCGACGTCGAGCACCTTGGTTCCGTCCGCACGGGTGGTCGCATTGAGGGTCGGGTACGAAGCGAGCGTGATCGGCGCGCTCAGGTACACGAGCCCGATGTCGTGGTGCGACGGATTGACGGTCGTCGCGCCGTTCTCCTTCCAGTCATACGTCTCGGCGCTCGCGGCGGGTCGCGCCACGGTGCCCACGTACACGTCCCAGGAGGCCATCCCGTCGACGCAATGCCCGGCGGTCAGCACCACCTTGGGCGCGATCAGCGTCGCGCTGCAGGCGTAGCCGACCCCCGTCGGCGTCTTCATGTTCAGCACGGCGGCCTCCGGGTACGCGGTGGCCGGCGTTCCGCCGATGATGGCTTCCATCGCCACGCCGGTGGGCTCGGCGGTCTCGTCGTAAGCAGCGTCGTCGGCTGCTCCGCACGCAGTGAGGAGCGGAAGGCCCAGGCATAGCGCCCTGGCAACACGCAATGATTGCATCTCGCGATTCCTTTTCGGTAACCCGGCCGACTCGGAGAGTCCCGTGGGCTTTGCGTCCCCCGCTCGCGCGAGGTTTGCCGTTGTCGTGAAGAACCCGACAGCGAAGCTTGACGCGCCAGTTCGAGCGCGCGGCGTCGCTGTATCGGGAGCGTGAACGGCTCGGTGCAACGAACCCCAAGGCAATCAACGCGCACGGAGGCAAAATGAGTGGGAGCGTCGCGCGGCATGTACGCCGGGTGCGCATCCAGCGCCCTAAAGTGTCTTCGCCCAGCGGGAAGACCAGTCGGTGATCGGTTCGAGAAGCACGAGGAGCTCCCTGCCGAGCGGCGTGAGGACGTATCCGTCCTCCGCGCCGAGCTCGACGAGCTTCGCCTCGCGCAGCTCGTGGAGCCGCTGATTGAGGACGGTCGGGCTCACCGCCTCGCAGGCCTCGCGCAGAGCGCGGAAGGTCATATTCTCCCCGCGGAGCTCCCAGAAGATGCGCAGCGTCCACCTGCGGCCGAGGAGATCCAGGAGCGCCATGACGGGCCTGCCCGTCCTCGACCCACGCACCGGCCTGCCCGGTTTCTTGAACGACGCCATTCGGCCTCCGGCCCTTGCGCTACTCATTGTGTAGCACCAGATGTCCTTCCGCTACCGAAACAGTAGCAGAAGGAGAGCCCCATGTCCGAAGCTCGTCTGAAGCCGACCCCGCCGCCGTATTCACCCGAGGTCACGAAGCAGCTTGCGCGCTTGATGCCGGAGGGCATGGAGCCGCTCGCCCTGTTTCGCACGCTCGCGGTAAACGACAGGGTCCTCTCGCGAATGCTCGCCGCGGGTCTCCTCGACCGCGGTACGCTCTCCCTGAAGGAACGGGAGATCGTCATCTTGCGGACCTGCGCGCGGCTCGGCTCCGAGTACGAGTGGGGTGTGCATGTCACGATCTTCTCGGAGAAGGCCGGCCTCTCGCACGACCAGGTAAACGCAACGTGTCGGGTAGGCACGAACGCCCTGGCCGTGTTCGAGGCGAAGGAGAGCCTCCTCATCCGGCTGGTCGACGAACTGGTGGACGATGCACGGGTCTCCGAGGAGCTCTGGTCGGAGCTCGAAGCCAACTGGGCTTCCGACGCGCTCGTCGAGCTGGTCGCGCTGGTCGGCTTCTACCACTCCGTCTCGTTCGCGACGAATGCCTTCCGCATCCAGAGAGAGGCTTTCGGGGCGCGCTTTCCGCCAGCGTGAGCGCGCATGCTCGCGTGGCGCGCGAGTACGGGCCCCGAATCGAAGCATTGTTCGACGTCGCGGGGCTGGTAGAGTCGATGGCGCGAAAGGGTCCTCCCGATGCGCCTTCACGGTTACTGGCGAAGCACGGCGACGTGGCGAGTGCGCATCACGCTGGCGCTGAAGGAGCTTCCGTACGAATACGTGCCCGTTCATCTTCTCCGCGAGGGCGGTGAGCAGCACACCCCCGCGTTTCGCGCGATGAACCCCATGCGCCACGT
>CAYUAW010000049.1:10951-12414 GCA_964442485.1 uncultured Polyangiaceae bacterium | reverse complement strand
GCGTTCCTCGTCGGGGACGAGCTCACCATGGCAGACGTCTGCCTGGTGCCGCAGATGCATTTCTCGCGCCGCTTCGGCGTGCAGATGGACCGCTATCCGACGCTCACGCGCGTCGAAGCAGCCTGTGCGAAGCTGCCCGCCTTCATCGCGGCCCATGCCGAAAACCAGATCGACAGAGAGAAGTGAGTCGCCGGGGCCGTCGAAGGGATACTTCGCGGGCCTCTCGGCGAGCACCTTCTTGCTCGCCCTCACGAGCCTCTTCGCGGACATCGCCTCGGAGATGCTCTATCCGATCCTCCCCATCTTCCTCACGCAAGAGCTCGGGGCGAGCGTGAACGTCATCGGGCTGATCGAGGGCGTCGCGCAGGCGACGCAGTACATTTCCCAGGGGCTCTCGGGGTTCGTCTCCGACAAGCTCCGGCGCCGTAAGACGATCGCGCTGCTCGGCTACTCCCTCTCAGCGATCGCGAAGCCGCTCATCGGTTTCTCTGCGACCTGGTCCGGCGCACTCGGAGCCCGCGCCCTCGATCGGCTCGGTGCCGGTACGCGCGCGGCGCCGCGGGACGCTCTCGTCGCCGCCTCTGCGTCGGAAGAGGACCGCGGTAAGGCGTTCGGGCTCGAGGGCGCAGGTGACAACCTCGGCGCCTTCCTCGGCCCCTTGCTGGCCGTCACGCTGGTCGGCTGGCTGCACGTCCGGCTCCGCTCGATGTTCTACCTGTCGATCGTTCCAGGCGTCCTGGCCGCGTCGATGGTCATATTCACCCGTGACGCCGCACCACGAGTTCCTTCGCAGACGACGCTCGCCCCACGGGGCGCGCGCTTGCCGCCGCAATACCTGAAGGTGCTCGCGGTCACGGCGGTCTTCGGCCTCGGGAACTCGAGCAATTCCTTTCTCGTGCTGCGTACGAAGGCCCTCGGTGCATCCCTGACCACGACCATCCTCATCTATGCGGCCTTCAACCTGATCGCGGCGCTCGCATCGTATCCGGCGGGGCACCTGTCCGACCGCGTGGGACGGAAGGGCGTGCTGCTCGTCTCGTTTCTGGTCTTCACGGTCGTATACGCAGGCTTCGGGCTCACCGCGAACGTCGTCGTGATCGGTTTCCTTTTTGTGCTCTACGGGATGTATCAAGGGATCTTTCGCGCCGTCGGGAAGGCGCTCGCCACGGATTTCCTGCCCGACGAGGTGCGCGCGACGGGGCTCGGGTGGTACGCCGCCACCGTCGGCGTCACGGGGCTCGTGGCAAACCTGGTCGGAGGGGAGCTCTGGGCGCGGTTCGGGCCGCCGGCGACGTTCTTCTTCGGAGCGGCATCCGCGCTGCTCGGGAGCCTAGCCCTGGTCCTGCTCGTCCGGTCGCGAAACCGCGACGCGTAGCCGGTGGCCGACGAATCCCGTCACCCCGGTTAGCGCTCGTAAGCCGCGCTCCGGGATTGTCAGCTCATAGTCGATCGACCCGAGCCCC
>CAYUAW010000049.1:1942-10851 GCA_964442485.1 uncultured Polyangiaceae bacterium | reverse complement strand
GGCTGCGGAACGCCGCATGCGGGCGCGCTGCCTGCCGGTTCCACCTGCGCCGCACGGAACGACTGCGCGAGCGGTCGCTGCGAGCCGACGACCGGAGTCACGGGCGAGGTCTGCCTCGGCGCTTGCTTCGCCGACGGCGCTCCGTGCACGCACGCGCTCGACTGCTGCTCGACGGGGTGCCACTCAGGCAAGTGCGGCGGCCAGTGCACCGTCATCGGGGACGACTGCAAGCAGAACTCGGATTGCTGCTCGGACATCTGCCGGGGCGGAAGGTGCGACGTGGATCTTGCCAACGCCGATTGCCGCCCGACCGGAGAGGATTGCACCTCGGGTCACAGCCGCGGATGTTGCAACGAGTGCGACGACCGCACCAAGCGTTGTGCGTTCGGCAAGGACACCTGCTTCGCGCAAGGCGTCGCCTGCGCGGCCGACTCCGACTGCTGTCGCGGCGTATGCACCGCCGGGAAATGCACGACGCCGTGTCAGCCGAACGGCTCCGCCTGCACCAGCGCCACCGATTGCTGCAGCGCTCTGTGCTCGGCGGCCGGCCTGTGTGCGGACAAGCAAGCGCCGGACGGCGGGACCTCCTCGTGCGTGCCGACAGAGGGGCAGTGCACCGCGGATGCTCAGTGCTGCACCGGGACGTGCTTCGGAGGGTTTTGCGAGGCCGTGATCCGCTGACGGCTCGCGCCGACTACCGGGCCCGCGGACGCGCGCTTTGCGTTTCTCCGCACCCTTTGCGCGCCGAAACCTTGGTTTTCTGTTTCTGCACGTGCCCATGAAAGGCACGGTCTTTGCGCTCGACGCACGCCGTGACCCTCGCTTCCTCGGCCTTCACGACTGCGGAACCCGTCGCGACTGGACGCGCAAGGGGTGCGAGCGGGCCGAGAACGGTGCTGTCGTGTGAGGCGCTCCGGAAGACCTACCGGATGGGCGAGGTCGACGTGCGGGCGCTCGACGGGGTCGACCTCTTCTTGCGGTCGGGGGAGCTGCTCGTCCTGCTCGGCGTCTCGGGAAGCGGCAAGTCGACCCTGCTGAACATCCTTGGCGGGCTCGACGTGCCGACCTCCGGGCGCGTGTTCTTCGGCCAGACCGAGCTGACGCTCGCCGACGAGGAAGAGCTGACCCAGTACCGGAGACGGCACGTCGGCTTCGTTTTCCAGTTCTACAACCTCATCCCGAGCCTCACTGCGCGCGAGAACGTGGAGCTCGTCACGGACCTGGTCGACGACCCCCTGGAAGCGGACGACGCACTCGCCCTGGTCGGCCTCGGGGACCGACTGGACCATTTTCCAGCACAGCTCTCGGGCGGCGAGCAGCAGCGCGTGGCCATCGCGCGGGCCATCGCGAAGCGGCCGGGCGTGCTCCTCTGCGACGAGCCCACCGGCGCGCTCGACTTCCGCACCGGCATCCTCGTGCTGGACGTGATCGAACGCGTGAACCGCGAGCTCGGCGCAACCACCGTGCTCATCACCCACAACGCGCCCATCGCCGAGATGGCGGATCGCGTCGTGACGCTTGCCGACGGAAGAGTGCAGGGTGAGCGCGTCGTGGCCGCGCGCGCGCGCCCCTCGGACCTGCGGTGGTGACGCGATGCTCTTGACGACGCTCGACCGCAAGCTCCTCCGCGGCGTCTCGCGGCTGAAGGGGCAGATCGCGACGATCGCCCTCGTCCTCGCCGGGGGCATCATGATGTTCATCGCCCTGCGCGGCACCGTTGCCTCTCTCGAGCGCGCCCGCGTGGAGTACTACGATCGCTACCGGTTCGCGCACGTCTTCGCGCGGCTCGAGCACGCGCCGGAGGACGTCGCACGTGCCATCGAGCGGGTACCCGGCGTCGAGCTCGTGCAGACGCGTATCTCGGAAGAAGTCACGCTGCCCATCGAGGGGATGCCCAGGGCTGCGTACGCGCGGTTGCTGTCGCTGCCGTCGACCGGACAGCCTGCGACCAACGCAGTGGTCGTCATGCAGGGGCGTCTCCCCGAGCGCGGCCACGACGACGAGGCCGCGGTCTTGCAACATTTCGCCGAAGCGCACGGTCTCCTCCCGGGTGACCGGCTGCCCGCGGTCATCAACGGAAAGCAGAAGCTGCTCCGCGTCGTCGGGATCGTCCAGTCGCCGGAGTTCGTCTACGCGATCCGTCCAGGCGCCATCGTCGACGACCCGCAGCGCTACGCCGTGATGTGGATGGACCGCGCCGCGCTCGCCGCGGCCTTCGATCTGGAAGGAGCGTTCAATGACATCACCCTGCGCCTCCAGCCGGGCGCGTCGGATGCCGCCGTGCGCGAGGCCGTCGATCGGATCCTCCGCCCCTACGGCGGGGACGGCTCCGTCGATCGAGCGCACCAGATCTCGAACCGGATCCTGACGGACGAGCTCGGACAGCTCTCCGGTATCGCCGGAATGGTTCCCATCGTCTTCCTCGGCGTCGCGGCGTTCCTCATCAACATGGTGCTCGGGCGGCTCATCGCCCTCGAGCGCCCGGAGATCGCCACGCTGAAGGCTGTCGGATATTCGAATGGCGAGGTCGGCCGGCACTATCTCGGGCTCGTCGTGGTCGTCTTTCTGCCGGGCGCGTTGCTCGGCATCGCCGGCGGGCTGTGGCTCGGGCACGTCGTGACCGACCTCTACGCATCCATCTTCCGCTTCCCCGATCTTTCCTTCGAAATGACGCTCTCGCTGGTCGCCACTGCTGTGCTCGTCAGTGGAGCATCGGCAGTCGTGGGAGCGCTCTTCGCGGTGCGCGCAGCGGTGACGATGCCGCCGGCCGATGCAATGCGGGCTCCTTCGCCATCGCGATACCGGCGGAGCTTGCTCGAACGGCTTGGGCTCGCCGGCCTGGCCGGCCCGACGGGGATGATGATCCTGCGCGAGGTCTCGCGAAGGCCGCTCCGCACTGCACTCTCCGCGTTCGGCATGGCGGGCGCGATCGCGCTGATCATCCTCGGCCATTTCGGCGTGGACTCCCTCGAGCGGTATCTCGAGACGACGATGCGGCGCGAGCAAAGGCAGGATCTGTCCGTGGCGTTTGCCCGGCCGCTCTCGCCCCGCGCGATCGGCGAGCTCTCGCGGATGCCGGGCGTACTGGCGGCCGAGGGCACCCACGCCGTCCCCGTCCGCATCCGGTTCGATCACCGACAGCGAGACAGCGTGCTCATCGGCCTGGACGAGCGCGCTACCCTCAGGAAGCTCGTCACGCGCGGCGGCGGCGCCGACGTCCCGCTGCCCTCCGACGGCGTGCTCGCGACGAAGACAATGGGCGAGGTGCTCGGCTTTCACGTCGGTGATCGGGTCGAACTCGAGGTGCGCGAGGGCAAGAGGGCCGTCGTTCGCCCGGTGGTCGCCGGCTTCGTCGACGAATCCATGGGCATGCAGCTCTACGCTCGGGCCGATCGCGTCGCCGACCTCGAGCAGACGGAGGGGGCCGTCTCCATGGTGATGCTGAAGGTCGACCCGGTGAAGCTCGGGGACCTCGAGGAGCGGCTGCGGCGTTCGCCCGAGGTCATCGACGTCTCCGACCTGCACGACGACATCGAGCGGCTGCGCACGATGAACGGCTCGGCGATGGACATCTGGACCGCCATATCGCTGACGCTGGCCGGCTCGATCATCTTCGGAGTCGTCTACAACAATGCTCGCATCGCGCTGGCGATGCGCAGCAGGGAGCTCGCGAGCCTGCGTGTCCTCGGCATGTCGCGCCGCGAGATCTCCACGATCCTCGCGGGGGGGCTCGCGGTGGAGGTGGCACTGGCCATCCCGCTCGGCCTCTTCCTCGGGCAAAGGTGGAGCATCTTCTTCATGAGCCAGGTCGACCAGGAATCGTTTCGGTGGTCGGTATTCGTCGCGCCGAAGACCTACCTCCTGGCCGTCACCGTCGCGATGGTCGCAGCGACGGCGAGCGCACTCTGGGTGCGACGCAGCATCGACCGGCTCGATCTCATCGGCGTCTTGAAGACGAGGGAATAGACATGGAAGCCGCAGAAACGACCATCGACGTGCCCAACCAGCCGCTCGCTCGCGGCGATGCCGCGGAGAAGGCGGCTCGGCGACGCCGCCGTACCGCCGCCCGCATCGCGCGTCAGGGCATCCTCGCCATGTTGCTGCTCGCCGCGGTCGTCGCCGGTGCGCTTTCGCTCCGGTCTCGGCCGGTCCCCATCGATCTCGGGCACGCCACCCGCGGGCCGCTGGTGGTCGCCGTCGAGGAATCAGGGATGACGCGGGTAAAGGATCGCTACGCGGTGTCCGCTCCGGTGACGGGCGACCTGGCGCGCCTCATCCTCGAAGCCGGGGACGTGGTGAAGGAGGGCGACACGATCGCCGAGCTCGCACCCGCGTCGTCTCCGCTGCTCGACGAGCGCACGCGCGCGCAGGCCGAAGCGCGGCTGGGAGCGGCCGTCTCGGCGCTCGGACAGGCGCGCGCGCAGGAGTCGCGCGCGTCGGCGGCGCGAGAGCTCTCCGCGCAGGAGCTCGGCCGGACGCGGCGGCTCTCGACGTCGGGCGCCATCGCATCCGACGTGCTCGATCAGAGCGAATTTGCGGATCGGATGCGCGCCGAAGAGCTCGCGTCCACCGTCTTCGCGGGCAAGGTGGCAGCCGAGGAAGTGCGTGCCGCTCGTGCGGCCCTGGGCAAGGACGGCGGCGGACCTCGCGGTCGCCACACGGATGTCGTCGCACCCGTCTCGGGCACGGTCCTCCGCGTTCACCAGCAGAGCGCAGGCGTCGTCCAGGCCGGCACCCCTCTGCTCGAGATAGGAGACGCCACGGCGCTCGAGGTCGTGGTCGATCTGCTGACGACTGACGCTGTCCACGTGAAGCTCGGAACCCCGGTCGTCCTCGACGGGTGGGGCGGCGAGCGACCACTCGCCGGGCGGGTCCGGCGGATCGAACCGTCCGGCTTCACGCGACCGTCGGCGCTCGGCGTGGACGAGCAACGCGTGAACGTGGTGATCGCGCTCACGGAACCCCGTGAGCGATGGGCGGAGCTCGGTGACGGATACCGTGTCGAGGCGCGGCTCGTCCTGTGGCAGTCGAACGACGTGCTGGAGGTGCCGCAGGGCGCCGTGTTCCGGCACGGCGACGGCTGGGCCGTTTATCGCGTCGACGACGGCATCGCACGGCTCACGCCCGTCTCGATCGGCCATCGCGGCGAGTCACAGGTGGAGATCGTGTCAGGTCTGCCGACGGGGGCGGCGGTCGCCGTGCATCCCGGCGATCGAATCAAGGACGGCGCGCGCGTGGAAGCGCGCTGAGGTCTGCCCGGGCCGCCGAACCCTGCGCGTCGTCCCTCCGCCCGGTCACTGCGCTGCAGCCACGGCGCCCCCGAGCTGAGCTCGCGCAAGCGCCGCAAAGCGGCCGCCCGCGCTCACCAGCTGGTCGAAGGCCCCGCTCTCGACGATCCGCCCTTCCTCCAGGACGAGCACGCGATCGGCGTTGCGTATGGTCGAGAGCCGATGCGCGATCACGAAGGTGGTACGCCGCTTCATGACCTCCGCGAGCGCAAGCGACAGCTTGCTCTCGGTGATGGCATCCAGAGCAGCCGTCGCTTCGTCCAGGATCAGGATCGGCGGAGCCTTCAGGAGCGCCCGGGCGATGGAGAGCCGCTGGCGCTCCCCGCCGCTCAGAGACCGACCCCGTTCGCTCAGCACGGTACTGAGTCCCTCGGGGAGGCGCTCGATGACGTCCCTCGCCTGCGCGCGTTCGAGGGCGCTCCACATCTCCGCGTCGGTAGCTCCGGGCTTGCCGACCCACAGGTTCTCGCGGACCGATCTGGCAAAGAGGAGAGGCTCCTGGAACACCACGGCGATGTTGTTGCGGAGGCAATCGAGCGAGTAAGCCTTTGCGTCGACGCCGTCGATGGCGACGCGGCCCGAGCGCGGGTCGTACGCGCGATACAGGAGCGCCAGCGTGGTGGACTTACCCGAACCGGTGGAACCCACCAGCGCAATGGTCTCGCCGGCACCCGCGCGAAACGAGACGTCGCGGAGCGCCATCCGACCATTCGGGTAGTCGAATGAGACGTGCTCGAACTCCACGTCGCCTCGCACGACGATGCCCGAGCTCGCCCCGGGGTCATCGCGGACGGACGGAACGCGATCGAGGACGTCGAAGAACTCCGCTATCTTGGGGGACTCCGTCGCAAGGGACGTGAGGAACGTGAGCGTCGACTCCAGCCGCCCGACGAGCGACGCGGCGAGCCCCATGCATGCGACGATCTGGCCGACCGTCGCCTGCCCCCGGAGGTGCAGGAAGGTGCCGACCCCGAGCACTGCGGTCACCGTCAGAGTCGAGGCAGCGCGCGTCGCCACCGTGCCGGCCGCCCAGTACGACAGCACCGGCATCTGCGCCGCGAGGAACCGCGCGCCGATGAGGTCCAGCGTGCGGATCTCCTCCTCGACGCGGACGAAGCTCTGGACGACGGGAAGGTTCCCGATTGCGTCGGCTGCGTGCTCCGAGAGCGCCGCGTGCTCCTCGTTCACCGCGCGCTGTCGCGTGAACGTCGCGTGCATGAGCCGCCACATCCCGGCGGCGAAGGCCAGTACGAGCGCGATCATGAGCAGACCAAGGCGTGTGTCGAAGAGCATGCAGCAAGGCAGGAGCACGAAGAGCGAGAGCAGCGGCGCGCAGTGATTGCGGAAGAAGTAGAGCCACACGCTCCACATCGCCTCGGCGCCACTCGCCATGACCTTCAAGACGCGGCCCGAGTGCATGCCGGCATGAAACGAGAGCGGAAGCGACAGCACGTGGCGAAAGTAGTGCGTCGTGATCGCGAGCCGCCTTCGATGGGACAGCCGATCGGCGTGGAGCGCGACGGCGACGCTGCCGCCGATGTTGAAGAGCCCGACGGAGATCCACGCGAGCACCCAGCGCGACAGCACGGAGGCCCAGTTGCCGAGCGTGGCGCGCCCGAGAGCGTCGATGATCCGTCCGAAGAACCAGGGTTCGGCGAACTGCGCGACAGCGAGCACGACGTTCGCCGCGAAGAGGCCCCACGCGAGGCCGCGCTCCGGGGCGAGCTCGGAGAAGACTCTTCTGTAGACCCGGACGAAGTCACGCGTCATCGCGCGAAAGCATGTCCGCGAACCGGGCCGCGTCAAAGGCCCATGGCCGAGCGAGGCCCGCGGCCAGTACCCGCCGGCCGCCTGCTCACACCCCGCCAGCGCTGGTCAGGAGCTCCGTGACGAAGGACACCCGTGGCCGGATCAGGAGGACGCGCTTCGCCGGTGGATGCACGGTCAGCCACTGGCCGTAGGCGCTCTCGCCGGGCGAGTTCACGTCCTCGTCGTCGAAGTGATACTCGCAGTCCCCCCGCGAGCAGGTGGCTCGCGTCTGGGCGTGCGCGACGGCCGACGACGTGAGCAGAAACAGGGCGCAGACCAGCGACGTTCGAGCATTCATGCCGCCTTCGACGCACGGTGCGCCCGAAACCTTGGGTCCGATTGGTCCTGCGCGCGCCAGAACTTCACCCCGTGACGGAATCCGTCGGACGGCACATACTGCCGGGAACGTGCGTTGGATCTCCGGCGTCAGCCTGCTCACCGTCGTGAGCTGCCACTACGACCGCGTGCACGAGCTCCTCCTCTATTCGCGCGCCGTCACCGCGAACGAAGCCACGGGGATCGAGTCTGCTCTCACCCAGCGCTGGGCGCACTGAGATGAGGGACGTCCTTCGCTGGCTGCTCGGCCTGGTGATGGTCTCGGTGGGAATCTTGCACTTCACGGCCGACGACCTCTTCGTCCAGATCGTGCCGCCGCATTTCCCGTCGCCGTACGTGCTCGTCTGGCTCTCCGGGCTCATCGAGGCCCTGCTCGGGGTGGCCCTTCAGCTTCCGGTCACGCGGAGGCGTGCGGGCTTCGGGCTGGTCGCCCTCTACGTCGCGGTCTTTCCAGCGAACGTCTACATGACGCTCGCGAACGTGCAGCTCCACGGTCTGCCGAGCTATCTCGCGCAGCCTTCTCCGCTCGCGCTGTGGCTCCGGCTGCCGTTTCAGCTCGTCTTCATCGCGTGGGCGCTGTGGGTCTCCGGCATCTGGCGGAAGCCGGAGGCGTCGTGAGCGCGGTGCGTGTCGTCCTGGTCGACGATCAGTCCCTGTTTCTCGAGGGCCTTCAGTCGTTGCTTGACGCCAACCCGGACGTGACGGTCATCGGCACGGCATCGAACGGCGAGGAAGCGGTCGCTGTCTGCACGGCTCTCGTGCCCGACGTCGTGCTGATGGACCTGCGCATGCCGGTGCTCGACGGCGTCACCGCGACACGGCGTCTTACCGAGGCCAGGTCCCCTTGCAGGGTCATCGCCCTCACCACCTTCGACGACGACGACTCGGTGTTCGACGCCCTGCGCGCGGGTGCCGTGGGTTACCTTCTGAAGGACGTCGGGTCCGCCCGCCTCGTCGAGGCCATCGGCGCCGCGGCCCGGGGCGACTCGTTCCTCGAGCCTGCGGTGGCGTCGAAGGTCGTCGCGGAGTTCGCCCGGCTGTCCCGCGCTTCGCCCCGCGTGTCGCCGATTGCGACGCCGCTCTCCGACCGCGAGCTCGAGGTCCTTCGCTGCCTCGCCCGCGGCGCGAGCAACAAAGAGATCGCCTCCGAGCTCCGGATCGCCGAGGGCACGGTGAAAAATCACCTGACGAGCATCTTCGAGAAGCTCGACGTCGACGATCGCACGCGTGCGGCGCTCAAGGCCCGGGAGCTCGGCCTGCTCTGAGCGCCGGGTCACCGGCGTGTCAGCCGTCCGCGCCCGCGCTCTTCAGGTGCTGAAGGAGCACCATGGTGAACTGGTCGGCTCCGTTCTCCGGAACCCAGTGATTCACGCCGGGGAGCTCCTTCAAAGTGAAGGGCGCTTGCATGTAGTCCCGGCTGAGCTCGACGGTGTCCTTGCAGAAGAACTGGTCGTCTTCGCCCCACACGAGCAACGT
>CAYUAW010000049.1:0-1842 GCA_964442485.1 uncultured Polyangiaceae bacterium | reverse complement strand
CAGCTCCTTCTGCAGGGCGTCCGGGTGCGGTGTGGAAGCGGAGGTGTAGGTGATGACGCGCTCGGCGTAGATCTTCGCGACGGCCCAGCCGATGCCGCCGCCCCAGTCATGACCGACCAGATGAAAGCGCCCCACTCCGAGGCCGTCGGCGATGTCGACCACGTCCTTCGAGAGCTTCAGGATCGTGTAGTCGTCCACGGACGCCGGTCGCGCCCCGGGCGAGTAGCCGCGCTGGTCGGGGGCGATCGCGCGGTACCCTGCCGCCGCCAGGGCCGTCATCTGGTGTCGCCACTCGTAGGACGTCTCGGGGAACCCGTGCAGCAAGATGACGACCTCCCCGCTCTCGGGTCCCGCGACCCGCACGTCGAAGACCAAGGGTCCGACGGTGACCTGGGTCATCTGGAGCTCCGGCGCCGGCGCGAGCGACGAAGCGTCGTGCGGAGTACCGGTGGCTCCCCTCCCCGCGTCGGGCGCGGCAGCCCCGTGCTCGCTCCCGCAAGCGCAGGCAAGTGCCGACACGACGAATCCTGGGTACGAGAACCGGAGTAGCGAGCGCATCAATGATCTCCTTGGGGGGCTGCCGCAGCTTCAACGTCGCGTCTACGGGACACGACTACCATGGGCCATTGGTCATGGTCGGGGTCACGGAGGTCCGATGACGGCCTGCACTTGGCAAACAGCCGCGGCGAGGGGACGATCGACGGCGTGACCGCCGACACCGATGGCCTCCGCCTCGACGGGGCGACGAAGCTCGCGTTCTCTGCCGTGGTCGTCCAGGGGCTGGTGAGCACGTTTCTCCAGCGTGACCCGGCCATGACGTGGGCCATGAAGACGGTGGTGGCGGGCGCGAGCGCGCTGTACGTCGGCGTCGCGTTCTCGGAGTCGCTGACGCGGCGGGCCGGGAAGGCCGGGTATCTCACGTTCCAGAACGCGCTAGCCGGGGCGATCCTCTGGCTCTCGCACGGGCACACCGGGCTCGCCGCCATGGGCGTGATCTCCCAGGGCGCGCTCGTGCTGCGCCGGCGTTACGTCCTCTCGATCGCGGCGCTCCACGCGCTCAACATGGCGCTCTTCGTCGCGCACTCCACCGGCGCCGCGCGCGTCGCGCCCGTCACGAGCGCATTCGCCTCCGCGGAGGTATTCGTGCTCGTCTTCACGGAAGTGCTGGTGCGGGAGCGGAGGGCCAGCGCCGAGCTCGCCCAGGCGAACCGGAGGCTCGCCGAGTACGCCGCGCAGGCCGAGGAGCTGGCGACCACGAAGGAGCGAAACCGCCTCGCCCGCGAGCTCCACGACAGCCTAGGGCACTACCTCACCGTGATTCACGTGCACCTCGAGGCCGCCGAGCAGCATCTCGAGCGGGACCCCACGCGCGCACGGCAGTCGCTGACGAAGGCGGCTCGGCTGACGCACGAAGGCCTCGACGACGTACGGCGCTCGGTCGCCGCCCTGCGCGTGACGGCGGTGGAGAGCGCGCCCCTGCCGACCGTGCTCTCCGGGCTTGCCGACGAGCTCTCGGCATCGGGCACCGAGACGCGCTTCCGTCTCGTCGGCGTGCCTCGGTCGCTGTCGCTGCCGGTGGAGCTAGCCGTGTACCGCGCCGCTCAGGAGGCGCTGACGAATGTCCGCAAGCACGCGAAGGCGACCAGCGCAGAGGTCGGCCTCGAGTACGGCGACGGTCACGTGCGTCTGTGCATCCGGGACGACGGACTCGGCGCCGAGCCCGAGCCGCGGCTCGGGTTCGGGCTCCTAGGGGTGCGCGAGCGGGCTCGCCTGATCGGTGCTGAGCTCCGCATCACGCCGAGCCCGGGGTTCGAGCTGGTGATGACCGTCCCGAGCTGACGG
>CAYUAW010000048.1:25341-32087 GCA_964442485.1 uncultured Polyangiaceae bacterium | reverse complement strand
GCTTCGGAGCGAGCGTGGAGGAGGACGGCACGATGACGGCGGCGGGGGGCGGGCCGTGACGGTGGTCGCGGCGAGGCGTGGGGGACGGCGTCAGGGAGAGGGGGAGGGAGAGGGTCTGGGACTGGGACAGGGTGAGCGTCAGCGTGCGCGGAAGGAGCAGAGGGGCTTCTTCGAGGTCTTTGATTGTATTCGCAGCCTCGGATCGGTCGAGGGCCGGGGGCCGCGCACGCAGAGTGCGCGGCGGCTCCGCAGCGGAGCCGCCCTCGACCGATCCTCCGGGTGCGAATCGAGAAGGGGTTCTCTCGAAAGGAGAATCCGATGCTTCGTATCTATCCCGTCATTCTCGCGTTCGTTGCGGACATCGCTTCGCTCGTCCCGCGTATTGCGCATCACGATCCAGATCTCGCGCGGCAGCTACGTCGGTCGTCTGCGTCCGTTGCGTTGAATGTCAGCGAAGGTATGTACGCTCGCGGACGGTCGCGCACCGCTTGCTACAACATTGCGCTTCGGGAAATGCGCGAGTCCTACGCGGTGCTCGAGGTCGCGGTGCGGCTCGGCTATCTGCCGACGCTTTGCACGGAGCTCGAACGCACGGCGCAGCACATTCTGGCCACGCTCTACCGCCTCTCGTTTCCTCGTCAGATTGCTCGCTAGATCTGGTCACCGAGCGCAAACGACCGAGCCCGCAGCCTGGGCAACACAGGCGCAAGCCGCCGAACCAATTCGAGCACAACGGGATAAAATCTCGAGCGTCATGAGAACCTCCTTCGTGGGATCCGAGGACGCCCCTCGCCATCGACGCGCGCAGAAAGTGTCCAGGCTGCGAGCGAGCGAAGCGAGTCTCGCACCGGCGGCTGCCGCCGGCGTGGCCTGGACACCTTCGAGCACGTCGATACGCTGAGAAGTCCCGAGAGCCCCTCTTCCCCTCTCCCCCTCTTCCCCGAGCTCCGCCCGCAACCTCTGGCTCTTCCTCTTCGCCAAGCTCCTCCCCCAACCCCCGGCTCTTCCCCTCCCTCAAGCTCCGCCCGCAAGCCCTGGCTCTTCCCCTGCCTCAAGCTCCTGCCCCGGCTAGACGGGGTCGCGCGCCTTCAACATGACGAGAATGGCCGCGATGAGCACGAGCATCATCGCCGTCAGCACCGCGGGCGGCATCCACGCCGCG
The DNA here is from genome assembly GCA_964442485.1 of uncultured Polyangiaceae bacterium. Lineage (GTDB taxonomy): Bacteria > Myxococcota_A > Polyangia > Polyangiales > Polyangiaceae > DASZVB01. Next base: position 30,925 of record CAYUAW010000048.1, on the reverse strand, counting down.
TCCCAGTTCACGAAGCCCCAGGCGCCGTTGTACGTGTCGCTCGCGATCTGCGCCTCGGCGCACCGGAACTTCCCGGCGATGAGGAAATCCGAGGTGCTCGTGAGATCCGGCTTCTTCAGATCGATGATCCACGCCGCGTCGTCGGCGATCGCGCGCCGCTCCTGCGCCACGACGCCCTGGAAGCCCCAGCGGGCGGGGATGGCGAACATCGGCCATTTGAGCATCGGGTTGGTGGTCATCGGCACCATCAACCCGCCGAGCACCACCTGGGGGATGAGCGCGATGGGCGTGAGCGCCATGGAAGCTTCGCTGCTCGTGACCAGGGTGCTCACGAAGAGCCCCACCGCGACGGAGTTCATGCTCGTCGCGATCATCGTTCCGAGGCTCACCAGGAACGCGACGGGCCCGCCCCGGAAACCGAGGGCGAAGAAGACGATCGCAAGCAGCACCGTGCACTGGATGACGCAGAACAAGGACAGAAGGACGAACTTCGAGACGACGTAGTTCCAGAGCTTCAGGTTCACCATCCGCTCGCGGACGTAGATCGCGCGTTCGCTCACGATCTCGCGGGCGGCGTTGCTCGTCCCGAACCACACCGCCGACACCACCAGGAAGAAGATGGGCCCGGTATGGTCGCTGGTGGGGACCATGCTCTTCAGGGTGTCCGTGCCCGTCTGTGCCTGCCCGGAGCGATTCGCGAGCTCCTGCAGGGCGCCGAGACACCAGAAGGGGATCGCGTCCTTCTGCCCGCCGAATACGAGCGAAAGAAGGATGCCGATGATTGGCGCCTGCGCGAGCATGATCGCCGTGCCCGACACGTCTCGCGATTTGATGCGTGCGTAGCGGCTCAAGAGGAGCCCGAACTGGCCGGTGGTCTTGGGCGGCGTCCGCGTCACTCCCTGCGACTGGGTGCCCTCGCCAACGGCGCGTTTGCCCGCGTACATCATCTGGAACGTCGGGTTCGAGTCGTTGAAGTACTCCGTGTTCCACTCGCGCGCCGCTGCCTGGCGCGCGGCCGACCGCGGCGAGGCGGGGTTCTCGGCGCGGATGCGCTCCCAGATCGGCTTCTCGCGCTGATTCAGCATGTCGAACATATCGCGCGGGTTGTCGACGGTGTTCGTCTTGCCCATGCGCTCGAGGTACACGCCGAAGAAGCGGTAGGCGTCGGGCTTCGTCGGCCCGAAGAACATCGTGATGCCGCCCGTCCCCAGGATCAGCGCCAGGTTGAACTTCTCGAACTCGTCCTTCGCGGGCTGGTGAATCGTCGCGATGATTGTCTTGCCGGTCGCCCTGGCGAGTTTCGCCAGCAGATCGACCAGCGCAGTCGTGTCGTCCGCGGCAAGGCCGCTGGTCGGTTCGTCCAGGAACATGATCACCGGGTCGGTGACGAGCTCCATCGCGATGTTGACGCGCTTCCTCTGGCCGCCGGACAGCACCTTCTTCTCGGGCTTGCCGATCTGCAGATGGGCGACGCCCTCCAGGCCGAGCTGCGACAGGGTCGTCGAGACGCGGCGGTCGATCTCTTCCTCCGAGTAGTCCGGGGGCAAACGGAAGCGCGCGCTGTAGCGGACGGCTTCCCACACCGTGAGCTCTGGATGGACGATGTCGTCCTGCGGGACGTAGCCGATGGACCCGCGCAGGTTGTCGTAGATCGCGTAGAGGTCCTCGCCGTTCACGCGCACCTGGCCGCTCGTGGGGGGCAGGTAGCCGTTCAGGGTGAGCAGGAGCGTCGTCTTGCCGGCGCCGCTCGGCCCCATCAGCGCGATGAAGTCGCCGGGCAGCGCCTTGAAGCTCACGTGGTCGAGGAGCGTCTTCTGCGCGCCCGGGTTGTCCCGGTCGGGGACCTCCATGACGAGGTCCCACGCCTCGATCTCGAAGAGCGGCTTGCCCGCCCATTGATCCGAGTCCTCGACGACGACGGCGACGTCGTTCGCGTCGAACTGCAGGATCAACGGCATCGGGCCGATGAAGACCTTCTCGCCGTTGGAGACACGGGTGCGCTGCCCGGGGGGGATCTTCTGCCCGCGGACGTAGGTGCCGTTGGCGCTGCCGCGATCCTCGATGAAGAGGTCGTTGCCGACCTTGTGCAGCAGGGCGTGCCGGCTCGACACCTGCGTGTTGTCGATGCAGATGTCGTTGTCCTTCGTGCGGCCGATGGACTTCGTCGTTTCGCCGCCGGAGGCGAGGCTCACCTGGCCGAGCACCGTGCGGTGCTTCGGGCGGGGCAGCTCGGCCTTCGATGCCTCGACCGGCATCATCGCCGGACCGGTCATGAAGGGGGCGGGGGCGGCCGCGGGCGCGTTCGCGGGAGCGCCGGCGCCGCCCGCGAGGGTGCGGAGCAGCTCGAGGGCGAGGCCGCCCTCCATGGGGATGGGACCGAGGGCGATGATACCCGTGGGATCGATCGGCTGAGGGTGGTTCGGCTCGAGCTTGCGCTGTCCGAGCCACGTCCCGCTCGTCGAGCCGTGATCCGCGATGGCGGGGGGATTCGCCGTCAGGGTCGCGTGCAGCCCCGAGACGTTCGGATGATGGACGACCAGGTTCGTCCGCGTCGGATCGCGACCTACGAGCAACTTCCCCGGTACCGGAGGCAGCTGTCCCTGCTCGAGCAGCATCAGGGTGATGGCTCGATGCCCGAGCGGCACCGGGACCCCGCCGACGGTGAAGGGGGTCCGGAAGTCGAAAGCGACCCGCGACCCTGGCGCGAGCGGCTGGCCCCCCGCGGTGGACGGACCCGCGCCCCCGTCGACGAAGAAGAGCCGGCCGTTCCCTTCGTGGACGAGCCGTGCGTGCTCGGGCGCCACGCCCGGGCCCCCGAGGCGGATGTCGGCGCTCGGAGCGCTGCCGATGGTGATGGTTTGCTTCGCGAAGCCCGGAATCATTGAAAGCTCCCTGTCTTGCGACACGGTCGAGCTCGCGAGGCTACTACGGCTCGGGCTGGTTTCGGGCGTCGCTCGTCTCGAGCCCCACGACCATCTTGGCCGCCCCTCGCCCGAGCCCGCACAATGCTCGGAAATGGGCTGGGACGAGGTGCTTTCCGGGGCGTTCTGGATCCGTCTGGCCATCGCGCTCGGCTGCGGGGGGGCCATCGGCTTCGAGCGGCAGCTCCGGGGCAAGCCGGCTGGGATGCGCACCAGCATGCTGGTCTGCCTCGGGACGCTTCTTTATGTTCGCCTCGGCGCGTCGTTCACGGCGGCGCACGCCGATCCAACGCGCGTGCTCGGACAGGTCGTGACGGGGATCGGCTTTCTCGGGGCCGGCGTGATTTTGACTCGGGGTGGTCAGGTCGTTGGCATCACCTCCGCCGCCGTGATGTGGGTGCTCGCCGCGGTCGGCGCGGCCGTCGCGCTCGACCACCTGGGCGCCGCCATCGCGACCACGGCCACCACGGTGGCCATTCTCGTTGGGCTGAACCTTGTGGAGCACGCCTTCACCTCGATGCAGCGCGGCGTGCACTCGCAGAGCGACGCCGAGACGGAGAACCGCTACTCGGGGCCCTGGGGACCCTGACGGCTGCGCCCGTCGAGCTCGACGAAACTTGCGCGCACGCGCGCAAGAATTGGGGACAGGCGCGGTCCATGGAGACCAAAACGCAAGCACGAGCAGCAATCGCGTTCGTGCGTTTCGATCGCGAAACAATCGTGTGAAACGCGGAACGCGCGCGTCGACGTTTGCTCGTCCGTGCGTCGAAGCCGCGTCGGCGCGCTGCGCTGCTCCGCATCAGGATGTGCCGCGCAGGCTCAGGTATGACAGCGCGATCCTGGTGCTCCGAGGGCATATTTTTTCGTGCGGCCCGGATTGCCTTTGGCATGCCGCGTGCTCATATGTAAGCCAACAGCCGTGCCCTCCTTCGTTCGCGCCCTCCTCTGGATCCTCATGATCGTTGCGCCGGGTGGTGTGTTCTTGCTCCCCCTGCTGGTGGGAGACGCCGTGGCGCGCAGGCGACGACAGGAAGGTGGCCCTACCAGTGGGCGCGCGGGCGTTCCGGCAGCCGAGCCTGTGGTCGCTCCGGCGACGGCTTCCAGCCCGCCCTGCGCCTAGAGCGGGGCAGCCGTGTAGTCGCATTGCGCCACGGTGTGGCGTAATAGGCGATCCGTTGTTGCTGCACGAGCGTGCGGCCACCGCTGACGGGCTGCGGTAAGTGGCGTCGCCGCGCCGCGGCTCCCACAACCGTACGGTTGGGAGTGGAGGCTCCGCTGGTGTACCCTAAATGATCGGCGGTTTCTGTCCGTCGATCATCCGGAGCCCACACCTTCTTGCCTGGTGAGGATACAGAGCAGCTCGCGCCGACGCCCGCCCCGGCGTCGCGGCGTCCAGGTGCGCCACCCGGAGGCCCCGAGCACCGGCACTCGTCCGGGCAGCGCGTCGCCGGTAAATACCGGCTCGAGCGCGTGCTCGGGCGTGGCGGCATGGGCGACGTCTGGCTCGCGCACAACGAGACGCTCGACATCGAGGTCGCCGTCAAGCTCCTCCGCAAGGAGGCCGACGGTCCCGAGGCAGGCAGTCGCTTCCTCCGCGAGGCGCGGGCAGCGGCCCGTCTCACCCACCCTGCGATCGTGCGGATCTTCGACTTCGGGATCGCGGAGCACGGTGAGCCCTTCATCGTCATGGAGCGGCTCACCGGCGAAGACCTCGCGACGGCGCTCCAGCGGCGCGGACGGCTGCCGGCGGTCCACGCCGTACGCACGCTGCTGCCCATCGCGCATGCCCTCGCGTCCGCGCACGCGAAGGGCGTCGTTCACCGAGACCTGAAGCCGGAGAACGTCTTCCTGTCGCGGGGAGAGGGGGACAGGCTCGAGCCGAAGGTCGTCGACTTCGGCGTCGCCAAGCTGGATCTTCCGATGGAGCTCCAGCTCACGAAGGACGGCATGCTGCTCGGGAGCCCGGCGTACATGTCGCCGGAGCAGGCTCAGGGCATCGGAGTGGACCACCGGGCGGACATCTGGTCCCTCGCCGTCGTGCTGTACGAGACCATCGCCGGCATCCGTCCCTTCGACGGAAGGACTCACAACGCCACGCTCATCTCGATCGGCAAGGACGAGCCGAAACCCTTCACCGAGCTCTCTGCGGGTGACGACGAGCTCTGGCGCATCGTGGCCAAGGGCCTGCGGAAGGACCGACGCCAGCGCTGGGACTCGATGCGTGCCTTTGGAGAGGCCCTCGCGAGCTGGGCGCTGAAGTGTGGCGCCACCGAGGACATCGCCGGGCAGGCCATCGATGCGACGTGGGGAAGGGCGGCGACCACCGGCGGTGACGGGCTGGGCGTCTCCTTGCCGCCGCCGGCGGCCCCGCGTGAGGCGGTCGACACCTTGCGGCGCGTCGTCGTGCGCCCGAAGCGCTGGATGTGGGGCGCGGGAGCGGCCGCGGTTATGGTCCTCGGCTCGCTCGTGTGGAAGCTCGCTACGTCGGCGCCCTCGGCGCCTTCACCGGTCGCGAAAGTCAGCGCGACGACGAGCGCTCCGTCGCCTGGACTTCCGCCTTCCATGCCGGCGCCGGCGGCCTCGGAAGCGAAGGGTCCGGACGGTGTCCCCGCTGGACGCAAAGCGGGCGTGGCCCACAAGAAGAGAGCCCGCGCGATTCCGGT
>CAYUAW010000048.1:4938-25241 GCA_964442485.1 uncultured Polyangiaceae bacterium | reverse complement strand
CCGTTCGTGCACGGGACGTGGCTGTTGCAGCTTCCGCACGAGAGCGCGTTGCCGCAACCGTCGTTGGCCGCGCCGCAGGAGAGCCCCTGTGTCGAGCACGACTTCGGCGCGCAGCACTGGCTCGAGTAGCAGACGTTGCTCGAGCAATCACCGCCGACGTTGCAGGACACGCCGTTGCCGCACTTCGGGCAGGTCCCGCCGCCGCAATCGGTGCCCGTCTCGACGCCGTTCTTGATGCCGTCGTTGCACGCGGGGGCCGCGCACGAGCCGCTCACGCAGTTGGCGGAGGTGCAATCGGTGTTGCTGCCGCAGCCCTTCGTGTCGCCGCACTTCGGGCAGCTGCCGCCGCAGTCGACGTCCGTCTCGTTGCCGTTCTTCTTCCCGTCGCCGCAGGACGCGCTCTGACAGACGCCGTTCTGGCAGACCATGTTGTTGCAGTCGCTCGCGCCGCCGCAGTTCTGGCCGTCTGCGCACGGCGAGCAGCTGCCGCCGCCGCAGTCCTTGTCCGTCTCGTTGCCGTTCTTCACCCCGTCCGTGCAGGTCGGGGTCTGGCACTTCCCGCCGCTGCACACGCCCGTCGTGCAGTCGGCGCCGCTGCCGCACGCCTGGTTCGCCGAGCAGCGGTTCGGGCACGAGCCGCCACAGTCGACGTCCGACTCGGTGCCGTTCTTCGCGGTGTCGCTGCAGGTCGGCTGCTGGCAGACGTTCGACGAGCACACCTTGCTCGTGCAGTCATTGGGGCCGCCGCAGGTCTTGCCGGACGCGCACCCCGGGCAGGAGCCGCCGCAGTCCTTGTCCGTCTCGGTGCCGTTCTTCGTGCTGTCGCTGCAGGTGGGGGCCTGGCACTTGTTCGCGGTGCACACGGCGCTCGTGCAGTCGTTCACGGTCACGCAGGCGCCGTTCGTGGCGCACTTCGGGCAGGAGCCGCCGCAATCCTTGTCGGATTCGCTGCCGTTCCTGACCATGTCCGTGCAGGACGCGGCGACGCACTTGTTGCCCGTGCAGACGGAGCTGTCGCAATCGGTCGCGCCCGTGCACGTCTTGCCGGGGGTGCACGCCGGGCAGACTCCGCCGCCGCAGTCGACGTCGACCTCGCCGCCGTTCTTCGTCATGTCGTTGCACGACGCGGACGCGCAGACCCCGGACTTCGAGCAGAACGTGCTGGAGCAGTCGGTGCTGGCTTTGCAGGATTTCGTGTTGGCGCACTTCGGGCAGGTGTCGCCGCCGCAGTCCTTGTCCGTCTCGTTGCCGTTCTTGATCCCGTCGGTGCAGCTCGCGGTCTGGCACGTCTTGGCCGTCGCATCGCACGAGCTCGTGGTGCAATCGCCGCTCGCCTTGCAGGCGGAGCCCACGCCGCACTTCGGGCAGGAGCTCCCGCCGCAGTCGACGTCCGTCTCGCTGCCGTTCTTCACGCCGTCGTCGCACGCGGCTTCGCGGCAGGATTTCCCGACGCAGACGCCGGTGACGCAGTCGTGGTTCTCGGCGCAGGTGTCGCCGACCTGGCACGGCGAGCAGGAACCGCCGCAGTCGATGGACGTTTCGCCGCCGTTCATGACCTTGTCGTCACAGGCGGGAGCGGCGCAGGAGTCGCTCACGCACCGGAGGCTCTGGCAGTCGGAATCACTGGTGCAGGCCTTCGTCGACGGGCACTTCGGGCACACGGCGCCGCCGCAGTCGACGTCTGTTTCCATGCCGTCGCGCTGGCCGTCGGCGCACGTCTTGTCCGTGCAGATGGTGGCCGTGCAGAAGCCGCTCATGCAGTCCGTGGGGGCCTTGCAGGTCGAGCCGTTGCCGCAAGCAGGACAGGTGCCGCCGCCGCAGTCGGTGCCCGTCTCGTTGCCGTTGTGGACGGTGTCGCTGCAGGTGGGGGCGTGGCACTTGGCGTCCACGCAGACCCCGCTGCCGCAGTCGCCGTCGAAGGTGCAGCGGTGCCCGTCGGCGCAGCCGGGGCAGGAGCCTCCGCAATCGGTGTCCGTCTCCGCCCCGTTCAGCTTCGTGTCGGTGCAGGAAGGCGCCTGGCAGATGGTGTTCAGGCACACCTGGCTCAGGCAGTCCGCGTTCTGCGCGCACTTCAGCTGCGTGCCGCAGGGGACGCAGTCTGCCCCACCGCAGTCGACGTCGGTCTCGAAGACGTCCAGGATCCCGTCCGTGCACCGCTGATCCTGACACCGCCCGGCGCCGCAGAACGCAGTGACGCAATCACTCGCGATGAGACAGCGCTTCAGTGACACGCAAGGCGGGCAGGTGCCGCCGCCGCAATCCTGGTCCGTCTCGTTGCCGTTCAGCGTCCCGTCGGTACAGCTGCTCGCCTTGCAAAATCCGGAGAGGCACACCTTCGACGAGCAGTCCCCGGAGGAGTCGCACCCCTGGCCATTGCCGCACGCGGGGCACGCGCCGCCGCCGCAATCGACGTCTGTCTCGGTTCCGTTCTTCTTGCCGTCGTCGCAGGCCGGCGCCTGGCACTTGCCCTTCGCGCACGAGTTGCTCGCGCAATCGCTGTCCGCTGCACACCCCTGCGACACGGCACACTTGGGACAGCTGCCGCCGCCGCAGTCCACGTCCGTTTCGCCTGCGCCCATCTGACCGTCGGTGCACGACGCGGCCTGACAGAGCCCCTTCACGCAGCTGCCGCCCGTGCAGTCTTTCGGCATCTTGCAGCTCGAACCGACCGGGCAGGCGGGGCACACGCCGCCGCAGTCCACGTCGGTCTCGTTGATGCCCAGCATCTTGTCCTTGCAGGACGAGACCGGCGTGGACCCGTCGCCGCCAGCGCCACCGCCGCCGTTCCCGGCCGTCGGGAGGAGGCCGTCGGGGCCTGCGTCCACAGGAGAGCCGCTGCTCCCCCCGCCTGCGCCCGGGTGCGGCTTCCCCTTCCCGGACGAAAGCGAATCTAGACCACCGGTCGTGCACGCTCCGGCGAGGAGAGCGAGCGCGGCCGCCGCAAGGGCGTTGAAGCGCATAGGTGCAGCAGCTTACCGCGATATCGGTTCGAGTGCAGTCGCCGAGAGCTCGTGGAATGGCGCGCGGGGGCCGCATTATTCTGGACCGTCCGGCGAGGGCTAGCGGCCATCCGGGCCCGGGACGCGGGGCGCACATCCGCCTACGCAGGGCGGTTGCGGTGTGCCTGCCTCGTCACTCGAGGCGCACGAAGAGCTCGAGCGGCCCGAACCGGACCTGCGCGCCGTGTCGCACCTGTGTCCAGACGCCGCGCGGGGCGCTGGCTCCGTCCACGAAGGTGCCGTTGTTGCTGCCCTCGTCGCGGATGAACAGGTGGCCGTTCTCGAGCTTGAGCGAGGCGTGGACGCTCGAGACCCGCGCGTCGGCCAGAACGATGGCGCACTGGTTCGCGTCGCGACCGGCGCGGACCTCCCCGCCGGGGACGACCGTGAACGTTCCGAGCGATCCGGACAGCACCGCGCGGTTGGCGAAGGCCGGCTCCGGCGAATTCGGCGCGTGCGGCCGACCCGCCACGACCGGTGCCGGCCGCGGAGCGGCGGCCGGCGCGGGCCGTCGCCCCTTCCCGCCGCGCAAGAGCACGACCACGAGTAGCGCGATCACCACGAGCCCGAACGCGCCGCCGAAGATCCAGAGCAGCGGAAGCGGTGCGCTCGTCGCCTTCACCTCCAGGATGGACGCGGCGGTGAGGCCGCTCGTCCGGTGGGCCTTGTTGTCGTAGATGAGCAGCTGCGCGACGGCGCTGTCACCGCTCCCTCGCACGAGCTTGTCGCTGTCGGGTACCTCGAACTCGGCGAACGTGTCGCTCGTCTCGAGGGCCTTGCCGCGCATGCCCTGGGCGATGAGCTGCTGCTGCGTTGCCTTGGCGCGGTCGAGATCGGCGCCGTTCAGATCCGCGGGCGCCTGCTGCCCGGTGGGCAGGAAGTACACCTCGCCGCGGCCCGTCTCCCCGCCCCAGCAGAAGTCGCCGTAGACGCGGACCTTGCCGCCCGGATAGACGCCACCCGCCCGGGTGACCATGTCCTTCGTGTACTGGATGTTGACGTCCAGCGGCCAGGTGCTCGGGTCGATGCCGACGGGGACGTCCTTGAACGAGTTGTCGCCGAGGATCGTCGGGTTGACGTTGTTGAAGACGAGCTTGAAGCTCTGGGTGATGGTGGGTGCGATGCACGACACCCGCCACTGCACGAGGTTCATCTTCGAAAACCGCGTGCGCACGACCTTCACGATGTTCGCGCCGCGCCCGCCTTGCCCCGCCTGCACGACCGTGAAGAAGCCCCCGATCTCGGGGTTTGCCATGTTCTGCATGAACTCGAGCGAGTTCTGGCGAAACTCGTCGAGCGTGCTGATCGGGAAGTAGACGCTGATGACGGGGACGGGCGCCTTCGGGAGCGCGGTGTTGTCCTCGGGGAAGCGCCCGCCGGTCATGTACTGGGACAGCTGCATCGCGCCCGGGCCGGTGGTCGACGGATCCGCGCCGCCGAAGCCACTCGAGAGCACGACCATCGCCTGGTGCATCGGCACCTTTAGGGTGTCGCCGGTGTTGCCGAGCGCCTTGAAGCCGTCGGTCGCCGCCGTCTTGATGATCGTCAAGAGCGAGCGGTTCCGGCCCTGGTTCGGGTAGGTGCCGGTCACCGCGCGGATGAAGGCCGTCGCGTTCGCCTTCTTCGCCGCCGGCAGCCACTTGGAGTCCTGCACGACCTGGCGGTCGTTGAAGAACATCACGTTGACGATGTCGTTCGGGCCCAGGCTGGCGACGAACTGATCGGCGACCTGCTTGGCGTCTTCGAACGAGTTGCCCATGCGGCGATCGGCGTCGACCAGGATGAGCCACGCGGTCCCGACCCCGGGCTGGCTGCTCGCCTGCCCCCAGGGCGTGTTGGCGACGAACTTCGCCGGCCGGTCCGTGTCGTCGACCGTGACCGTGAAGACCGCGTTGGCGGCAGGAAACGGGAATGGATCGTAGAGAGCGCCGGGCTTCTCCAGGTTCTCCGCCATGCAGGAGAGCTGTGAGTTGCCGCTGAGCGCCGCGCAGGGAGCAGTGGCGTCGCTCACGCGCTTGGACTGCACGACCTCCACCACCATCGAGATGACGGGGTCGCCGCTCTGCTGGCTCGCCATCGGGTCGATGCGGAGGATGTGCGCCTCGGGCGCGGCGCTGACCATCCGGGTGGTCAGAAGGCAGACGGCGATGGCAAGGAGCGCGCGGACGAGTCCGCCGCATCGGTGTTGGAAGCGCGTCATGATTGTGGTCCCGGTTTTCGTTAGACGATCTTGATGATCGTGGAGAGGAGCCCGAACCGGACTCGGTCACCGTCTTTGAGTTCCTGTCGGGCGCCGGGCACGAGCCGCGCGCCGTTGATCAGCGTGCCGTTGGTGCTGCCGCTGTCCTCGAGCTTGATGCGGCCCGGGCAGGCCGACGCGTAGAGGAGCGCGTGGCGCGACGACGCGGTCGGATGATCGAGCTCGATGTCGAGCTCGGAACCGGACCCCTGGCGGCCGATGCGATTTTTGCCCTGGTAGATGGGCCACGAGCGCCCGAGCGGATGGGTGTCGTAGCTGATGATGAACCCCGCGAGCATGCGCGGCGCGTTGTCCGGCACCGTCTCCGGATCGAGGGACGGCATGGCCGCCGTCATCTGGGCGGGGGCCATCGCATACGAGCCCGGGGGCGGCGCCGAGTACGCATCCGGAGGGGCGGACGACGCATACTGTTGCGGCGGCGGCTGCGGCGGCGGTTCCGACGGACGCTGGGGAGCGGGTGGGGGAGGGGGCTTGCTCCCCTTCCTCATGGCGGCGGCGGCGGCCTGCGCCGCGGCGCGCTGAGCCTCGAACTCCGAGTCCGTCGGCGGCGACGCCGTCTCGGCAAATCCGAGCCCCGAGCTCGGGGGGTTTCTCTCGCGTCCCGGCATTGCCGCCGGGTTCGACGGAAACGCCATCGGCGCCTGCCCCCAGCTCTGTCCAGGGCCGACGCCCGGCGGCAGGGGTGCGGGTGGAGGCGCGGTCTGGGCGGGAGGAACTGCGGAAGCGGGGCGGACCTGAAGCGGCGCTCCGCACGCAACGCAAAATCGACTGGTCGGCTCGTTCGTTGCGCCGCAGCGTTGGCACTGGCTCATCGGAGGGGATCGCGCGGGGTCGGCCTCGTCAACCCGGCGAGGCGCGCCGCTCCGCGAGCTTACCCCGGGCCGGGTGTGAGACCCAAGCACACAGCGGAGTCGCCCGGACGGTCAGGGGCCGGGGATGGCTCCGGCTCCGCCCGGGTTCAGCGGTCTTTCTCGTCCCGGACGCGGGCGGCCTTGCCCTCGAGCCCGCGGAGGAAGAAGAGCCGAGCCTTCCGGACGACACCCCGGGATTCCACCTCGATCTTCTCGAGGCGGGGCGAATGCAGGGGGAACGTGCGCTCGACGCCGACGCTGAAGCTGGTCTTGCGGACGGTGACCGTGCTGCGGGCGCCCGCCCGGTGCCGCTTGATCACGATGCCGCGGAAGATCTGCACGCGGAGCTTGTCGCCCTCGACGATCTTGTAATGAACGGCGATGGTGTCCCCGACGCGGAAATCCGGCAAATCGCTCCGGAGCGACGCACGCTCGAAGGCTTCGATTTTTGCGGGTGTCATGGACATGGCAGGGACCTACTGTTGAAAGGGCCGGGTCCGATCGCGCTCCGCCGGTGAGTGACGGGAGGGGGGCCTGGGCCGTGAACGAGGAGGCGCATTATGCATTCCACGCGCGCGTCGTCAATCGCACTTGCGTTTCCGAAGGCTTGACGGGGACGTGGGAGGGGGCTAATCCGCGACCCCTACCGCCATGAATCAGCACCCCGGAGTCGTCGGTCGCAAGATCGGCATGACGCAGATCTTTTCGGAGGACGGAACCGTCCTTCCCTGCACCGTGATCGAAGCCCGCCCCATCGTCGTCGCCAAGCGCACGAAGGAGAAGGACGGCTACGACGCCCTCGTACTCGGCATCGACGAGCGCAAGGAGAAGCACACCACGAAGCCGCTGGGCGGCGCGTACAAGAAGTCCGGCGTGCCCGCGCAGCGTGTGCTGCGGGAGCTCCGGTGCAGCGCCGAGCACGCAGCGAAGTTCGAGGTCGGCAAGGGCATCAGCCTCTCCGACGTGTTCGAGGTCGGGCAGGTCGTCGACGTGCAGGGCGTCATGAAAGGCCGCGGCTTCTCCGGCGTCGTTCGCCGGCATCACTTCGCCGGCAACGTGCAGACGCACGGTACGCACGAGTACCGCCGTCACGGCGGCTCGATCGGCCAGCGCAAGACGCCGGGCCGTACCTTCCCCGGCATGCGCATGCCCGGCCAGCACGGCAACTGGACCGTGTCGGTGCTGAACCAGCGCATCGTGAAGATCGTCCCGGAAGAGAGCCTCGTGATGGTGGAGGGCGGCGTTCCCGGCTCGCGCAACTCTCTCGTCATCGTGCGCGGCGCCTCGCGCAAGCCTGGCGGCGGCAAGCCCAAGGCGAGCGCCTGAGTTCTCGCGGGCGTAACCCCTACGCCAGGCCGGATGCGCGAACGCGCGCGGCGAAGGCCGGTGGTTACCCCGCGCGCTCCGTCTTCAAGCTGAAGGAGATCGACGAACGCTGGCGCCTGCTCCGGCAGGGCCAGCGCGTGCTCGATCTCGGGGCCGCCCCCGGCTCATGGTCGATGTACGCCGCCGAGCGCGTCGGCAAGGGCGGACGCGTCGTCGGCGTGGACCTGGAGGACGTGCGGGAGCCGCTCGGGGAAAACGTCGTGTTCGTGAAGGGCGACGTGTACGAGCTCGCCGCGTCCGGCGCGGCCCCTCTGGACAATCCGGTGACCGCGCACGCGCCCTACGCCGTGGTGCTCAGCGATATGGCGCCGAGCACGACGGGCTCGAAGTCGAGCGATCAGGTGCGGAGCTTCGATCTCTTCATGCGCGCCCTCGCGCTCGCCACCAAGCTCGGCGACAGGGGCTCGACCTTCGTCGGCAAGATCTTCATGAGCGGCGATTTTCCGCTCGCGAAGAAGGCCGTCACCGAGCACTACGAGACGTGCCGGGTGCTGAAGCCCGAGGGCACGCGCAAGAACAGCACGGAGATTTACCTGATCGGCGTGGGCCTCCGCGCGAGGGTGGCAACGGAGTCCGGAGCGACCAGCGGCGTCCCGTGACGTCGCAGCGCGAGCGCCCTCAGCCCTCGTCTTCTTCCGGTTTCTCGAAGATGCCGCTCGCGAGCAGCCGCTTCGCCTCTTCCAGCAGATCGCGCGACAGGCCGTCGTGGACGCCGTCGATCAGCGTGACGGGGCGCGGCCGCGGGGTGAGCTCCGCGAGGGAAACCAGGGGCTCCTCCCGTGCCCGAAGCCGCACGCCGGAGACGGGGGCCGGCGTCTCGTCGAGCTCGTGAAAGGGGTTGCTCGGCGCGGGGAGCGTGTCCGCTTCTTCGCGGAAGGCGCGCTCGTTCGGGCCGAGACCGGCGAGCGTCTTCGACCCGGGCCGAGGCGGACGGATCACCGAGCGCTGCGACGCGCTCGGTGCGCGCACCACCACTTGCTGCCGCCGTCGGAGCAGCACGATCCGTGGGACGGGAGCAGCTCCTGGAATGCGAGCAGGGCGGGCAGCCATGCGGACCTCGTCGGGTGGGAGGGCGACCAGCCTCTCATCGCCGAGGTCGCGACGGATGGCCAACAAAGGGGCAAGGCCCCCCGGGCGGCAAAGGATCCCGGACCGGCTCCTAGAAAGCGTACTCGTACCCGATGGACGGCTCTATCACGAAGGCCACGGACGGGACGGGCACCATGAAGTTCAGGTTGAGCACCGCGCCGTGGTTCTTTGCGACGGCGTACATGACGCCGCCGCCGACGGTGATGAACTCGATGCCGAGCTGCTTGGTCGCCTCGAGATGGAGTGTTTTGCCGCCGCTCGCGGTGGTCACCTGGTCCGCGCTACGGCAGGCGTTGAAGGGATCGTCCGGCACGATCCCGCCACAATCGACGATGTCGACTTTCACCTTCGCATCGATCTGCGCGACCCCGCCGCCCAGGTGAAGCCAGGGCCGGAAGCCGGGTTCGGTGAACGCCTTCGTGCCCCGGAGCCACCACTTCGCCCGCGCTTCGAGATGTACCGGCAGGAACGCGCTGCCACCCGAGGGCGTCTTGCCGCCGTTGAAAGCGAACCCGACGCGACCCTCCAGCCCGAAGGAGCCGATCAGTCGCTCGTAAGACGCCATCAGCCGCATCGTCGCGAAGACGAATCCACCGGCGATCCTTCCGGGCGCGCTGCGGCTCACTGTGTTGACTGCGGTGGGCACACCCCCCACGATTCTGTTCGTGAGGGCCTGGAAAGTGTCGTTTCCGTTGAAGCAGACGAAATGGTCGCTCGCGCGTGCATCGGCGGCGCACGCACCGTCCGACGAGATGTTCGCGAGGTCGAAGCCGAAGTGCAGACCGACCCAGTTCTTCGGATAGTCGCCGCCGTTCTTCTTCCTGCCGCTCTCGTGCTCGCACACCCCGCCGTTGCACGTCAGCCCCTCTTCGCAGCAGTCGTCGGCTCCGCAGGCCGCGTCGAGGGCGCCGCAAGCTCCCCCGCCGCCTGAAGGTGGCGTCGCACCGCCCTCGCCGACCGCGCAGCGCGCAGGCGGTTGCTCTTCCGGATACGCCGGCGGATCGGCCGTGGTCTCCGAGACGACGTCTACCGACTTCGGCGCGTCGTCGCTGCCGTACTGAGCGGTGGTGTCGCCGTCGCCGTTGAGCCCTTCGGCGTAGTACTGTAACGCACCCGTGCTCTGCGTCACCGAGCAGGGGATCGTCCCGCGGAACGACCCTTCGTGCAGCACCATCTTCACGGTCTGCCACCCGGTGTTGAACGCCTTGTAGTGAAGCTCAACCGCCGCGATCTTGTCGTCGGCTTCGCACTGCACGGGGAACGGCCTGCGGGTCTCGATCTCCGTCGGCGACGGCGCGCACGTGAATGAACTTCCGGCGGCAGCCGGCGGCGAGGTCGCGGGCGCCGTCGCAACCGCTGCGGGCGCGCCTCCGCCCTTCACCTTGGCGAACGCGGCCTTCACCGGATCAGTCGCGATCTCGTTGTCGAGCGCGACGTTGGGATCGATGCCGAGGGCCGTCGTGAATGCTTCGGTCGCTCCGGGGATATCGTTGCGACCGCTACCGCGAATCACGCCAACGTACATCCAGGCCTTCGCAACGAGACCCGGGCTGCACTTGTCTTCGCACGCGCGGATGGTGCCGAGGAGTAACCCTTCGGCGCCATCGAAGTCCGTGTTGAGGAAGTCGGTATAGATGGCCTCCTCGATCTTCTTCTGTGCTGCCTTGTCGCGCGGCGCCGCGAACGCGAATGTGCTCGACAGCACGAGACCGAGAAGAAGCAAGACAGACGTCAATTTTTGCCGCACGAGCCGCATTGTCGCGAATGGCCCGGGCGATAAGCAAGCCCCGGCTCGCGCAGACCTTAGCGAAGCGCGTGCTGAACCTCCCCCTTCGGAGGCGACGCCGCTTTGCGTCAGAACGCGTCCAGGCCGGTGAAGGCCTTTCCGAGTACCAGCGTGTGCACCTCGTGCGTGCCTTCATAGGTGTAGACGCTCTCGAGATTGAGCATGTGGCGGATGACGGGGTACTCGAGAAGGATGCCGTTCCCGCCGAGGATGCCGCGACACGTGCGCGCGACGGCGAGCGCATTGCCCACGTTGTTGCGCTTGCAGAGCGAGACCTGCGCGGGGCTGATCCCTTTCCGGTCCTTCATGCGCCCGAAGTGCAGGGTGAGGAGATCGGCCTTGATGATCTCCTGGCCCATGTCGGCGAATTTTTCCTGGATGAGCTGTTTCGAGGCGATGGGCACGCCGAACTGCACGCGCTTCCGGGCGTAATTGACCGTCGTCTCGAAGCATGACTTCGCAGCGCCGTTGGCGCCCCAGGCGATGCCGAAGCGAGCCTGCGTCAGGCAGCCGAGGGGCCCCTTCAAGCCGCGCACGTTCGGGAGGCGGTTCTTCTCGGGCACGCGGCACTCGTCGAGGACGATCTCGCCGGTTTCGCTGGAGCGAAGGCTCATCTTGCCGTGGATGCGTGGAGTCTCGAAGCCCTTCATGCCGCGCTCGACGATGAACCCCTCTATGGACTCCGCGCCGCCGTCGTTCACCTTCGCCCAGACCAGCGCGACGTGCGCGAGCGGGGAGCTCGTGATCCACATCTTCGTGCCGGAGAGCACCCAGCCGTCACCGTCCCGTCGCGCGCGGGTCGTCATCGACCCCGGGTCGGAGCCGCTGTCGGGCTCGGTGAGACCGAAGCAGCCGATCATCTTGCCCTTCGCCATCTCGGGCAGGTACCGGTTCTTCTGCTCCTCGCTTCCGTAAGCCCAGATGCCGTACATCGCGAGCGAGCCCTGCACGCTCACGAAGCTCCGGAGCCCGCTGTCACCGTACTCGAGCTCCTGGAGGACGAGGCCGTACTGCACTGCGCTCATGCCCGCGCAGCCGTACCCCTTCAGGCCGGCACCGAGCAGACCCATGTCCGCCATCTCGGCGATGAGGTCGCTCGGGAACTCCTCTTTTTCGTAGAGCGCGCCCGCGCGCGAGAGATACCGGTCGCGGATCAGCCGGCGGACGGTGTCGCGCACCATGCGCTCGTCCTCGCTCAAGTGTTCGTCCAGCGCCGAGAGGGCATCGAGGGATATGGGCTCGCTCATGACCCGGGCGCATAACATGACCCGACCCCGAGCGCAGGCCGGAAGCCTCGCGCAAAGCTTTCCCGAACCGGGGAGGATCGGCTAGCCGCGAGACAGGTCAATGGCGAGACTCGCGGGCGCGTTCCTGGCTGCTTCGGTCGTCGCCGCGTGCTCGGCGCCGGGCTCCCTGTTTTCCCTGGACGAACGCGGTTTTGGCCTCCGCGTCGAGGGTGTCCCGGCTCCGGAATCCCGGTCGACGACGAACGGCGCCGTCGAGCCCGCGGCAAAGGTGGCGCTGAGCGCCGTCCGAGCCCCCGAGTCGGCGGTTCTTGGCAGGGTCGAAGGACCCGGGGGCGGGCGCCTTCCGGCAATCGACGCGACGCCAGCCGTCGCGGCCGGCGAGAGGACCGAGACGAGCGACGACGAGGTGCCGCCGGCCGCTGCCTCCGACGAGACCGACGTCCTCGTGGCGACCGCGAAGCAGACGCTGGTGTACGCGCGGCCGTCGTTCAAGGCGCCGAAGCTCGGGTACCTCCGCGCGGGGGCCGTCGTTCACCGCGGCGCACGGCCTGCCGGCCATGAGGGCTGTCGCGGGGGCTTCTACGAGGTCGCGCCGGAAGGGTACGTCTGCGCCGGGAGCAATGCGTCGCTCGATCCGCGGAGCCCCATTGCGCGCGCCGTGCCGCGCCGCGCGGATCGCACCGCGACCTTGCCGTACGAGTACGGCGCAGCCGCGGGCCCCGGCGCACCGCTCTACTCCCGCATCCCCGATACGGCGGACGAGCGTGCGGCGGAGCCGGGGCTCGGGAATCGGCGCGGCGTCGCCCCGTCCTTCGACGGGCTCGTCTTCGACGAGGTGCCGTGGTTCCTCGAAGGCGGCGCCTCGTCCATCTCGACGGCAGGAGGGCGTTTCCCGCGCGCTCGCCCCGTTCTCGGCACGGCGATCGCCAAGAGCGCGTTCGCCTTCGTGAGCCTGTTCGAATCCGCCGGTCGTCGCTTCGGGCTCACCGCCGACATGGCCGTCGTGCCGCTCGATCGACTGACGCACGTCGCGCCGAGTCGTTTCCACGGCCTGCCGCTCGAGCCGGGCGCGACCTTGCCCGTGGTGTTCGTTCGTACCCAGGCCGCCGCGCTGTACTCCGGCGATCCGCTCCGTGGGCTCAAGTTCGAGCGACGTCTCGATTTTCGCGAGCCGCTCGGGATCACCGGCAAGCGGATCCGCAGCGGGCAGGTTGCGTACCTGGAGACTGCCTCCGGCGACTTCATCGTCGACCAGGGGCTCGTGCGCGTCGATCCGCCGGCGTCGATGCCGGCGTGGGCGACGGGGGACCGCACGTGGATCGACGTGTCCATCGATCGCCAGACGCTGGTCGCCTACGAAGGCGCGCGCGCCGTGTTCGTCACGCTGGTGTCGACCGGCGTCGACGGCAAGGGCGATCCCGAGACGACCCACTCGACGATCCAGGGCGAGTTTCTCATCCACACCAAGCACGTGACGGTCACGATGGACGGCGACGAGGTGGGCGACGAGTTCGACCTACGAGACGTTCCCTATGTGCAATATTTCAAGGAAGGGTTCGCGCTGCACGCCGCGTACTGGCACGACGGTTTCGGCACGCCGAGGAGCCACGGGTGCGTAAACCTGGCGCCGCTCGACGCGCGGTGGCTCTTTGCGTGGACCCTGCCGTCGGTCCCCGTCGCCTGGCACGGCGCCATGGGCGCGCGCGGCACGCTGGTGTCGATCCACCCCTGACGTCCGGGCGGCCCTTGGGCTAGGGTTCGGCGCGGCCCCCCATGCGCCTCCCCGGAAGCAGCGTCCTGTGCACGATCGGCACGCCTTGCACGATGTCGGCAGTGGGGAGCACGGAGACTCACCGCGCACTCGTCTCCGAGAGCAAGAACGCCATCGGCTTCGCCGCGTTCGACGCGGGCCTCGTCGAGATCGAGCCGGGCTCCGGCCCCGAGCCGCGCTTCGTCGGGAGAGAGGGCGCGTCGCGGGGCCAGCCGCTCACCGTCGAGCAGATCGACGCGGAGTGGGGTGAGCGCCTCCGTGCCTCGATGGGCATTCGCCGGATGCCCGCCGCGCGGCTCGCCGCGCACATCGCCACGGACTTCGCGGCGCCCTTGCCGCACGATCTCGAGGAAGGGGGGCTCCGCCGCCTCTCGGGCCTCACCTTCTCGGAGATCCGGCAGTCGCCGCTCATGGATCTCTTCGGCCTCTTCGACGACGATCCTCGCCTCGGGCCGAGCCTGCAGTCCCAGCTCTTCATGTACGGCGGTCTCGGCGCGCTGTCGGCGCTGCCGCGGCCGCTCTCGGAGCTCGTGCCCAACCCGCGGGCTTTCCGCGTCCTCGCCGCCTGCGCGTTCAGCGGGCAGGAGAGCTTCGAGCACCTGCGCCTCGGCATGCAACCGCGGCACGAGACCGTCCCCGACAAGAAGAACGACAAGCTCGCGTACCGGCTCGCGTCGAGCCTCGGGACGCACGGCGCGGCGCTCATCTCGACGATGCTGTCGCCGTCGTTCAGCCTGAGCCGCGTCCGGCGAAATCCGGAGCTGCTCGGTGAGCTACGTCAAGCGGGGACGACGATGCGGCGCGTGCCGCAGGCCCCCCTGGTCACCAGCGCCGCGTGCGCCAGCGCCCTGGTCGCATTCGCTGACGGAGCGGCCTCGGCGCTCTGCTCTTATCCCGGGCACCCGCGCTCCGACGTGCTCCTCTGGAGCGCGGCCGACGCGGCGCTCCTCCCCGACTGCCGCCTGCTGGAGGCGTTCGGAACGGGCGCCATGATGAGCCAGGAGAAGCTCGACGCGCTCAACGTGGGGCGAGGCGCGGACGAGCGGCGTACGGTGTCGCAGTGTCTCGCCCCGTTCGACGTCGACGCGCAGGGCACCATCGTGGGCCACGCCGGCTCGGGAGTCCTCGTCACCACCCTGGATTTCGCGCTGCGGAATTTCCTCGACATCACGTCCATCATCGTCGGGTTCGGCCAGAGCGGTGAGACGGGCGGCAAGGGGCACTTTGCCGGGGTCGGCTTCGGCGGCGAGAACGCCACGATCGCCGCTCTCGCCATGGCACGTGAAGGGCACGGCTACGGCATCGCCGATTTCGAGCACCTCGTCGCGCACGCGACGGGCACCCGCACTAACTCGCGCACGGATCTCGCGGCCACGCATGCAGCGCGGCTCTCGGCAGCGGAGGACGAGCGCTTCGCGGGCCGCCTGCCGACGATGTCGGTGAGCGCGCCGAAGGCGCTCGGCGACGGGCACTCCATGGGCGAGACAGGGCTCAAGGCCGTCAGCGAGGCCATTCGCTACCTCCTCGGCGAGCCCGCGGTCGGCATCCCCACGCTTCGCCGCGTCGACGACGAGCTCGGGGAGCCAGCGGAGTATTTCCGTCTCGAACGCGGCCCCCTGCGCGGCAACACGGACGGTGGCGTGATCGTCCCGACGCAAGGCTTCGGAGGTTACAACGGCGCGGTCGCGCTGCGCGCTGCCAGCGCGGAGGCGTTCGCGCGCTACGACGTCGAGCCAGGACTCGTGGCGGCGTACGTCGAGCGCTGGGCGGACGTCCGTCGCGAGCGCGTCGAGCGCGAGGCGCGGCACCGCCGGAGTCGTGGGTTCGTCCGCCGCCTCGCGGAAGAGCATCGCTGGCCGGGAGCATGAGGCGAGGCCCCGCCGTGTCCATCTTTCGCAAGAACGTCGAGGAAATGACGGCGTACGTGCCGGGTGAGCAGCCACCCGCGGGCGCGCGCGTCATCAAGCTGAACACGAACGAGAACCCGTACCCGCCGAGCCCGACGGTCGCTCGCGCGGTCGCCGAGGAGCTCGGAGACGACGGCGCGCGGCTTCGTCTGTACAGCGATCCGGCGGCGCGCTCGCTCCGCGAGGCCGCGTCGGCTCGGTTCGGCGTGCCGACCTCGGGCATCCTGGCCGGCAACGGCTCCGACGAGCTGCTCGCGCTCCTGGTGCGCGCGGTCGTCGAGCCAGGCGAGCTCGTCGTCTATCCGTACCCCACGTACGTGCTCTACGAGACGCTCGCGGAGGCTGGCGCGGCTCGGGTCGAGACGCCGTCGTTCGGGCGAGATTTCGCGCTGCCCCGCGCGCTCTACGGCTCGAGCGCGAAGCTCACGTTCATCGCGAGCCCGAACTCGCCGTCGGGGAACGCGCACCCGGTGGAGGCCCTCGACGAGCTCGCCGCTAGTCTCCACCGCGGGCTCCTCGTCGTCGACGAGGCCTACGCCGACTTCGCGGACACGAGCGCGCTCTCGCTCCTTCGAACGCGTCCGAACGTCGTCGTGCTCCGGACCTTCTCGAAGAGCTACAGCCTGGCCGGCATGCGCCTCGGGCTTCTGTTCGGTTCCGACGAGGTCGTGAACGGCATCGGCAAGATCAAAGACAGCTACAACCTGGACCGCCTCGCGCTCGTCGCGGGCGCCGCGGCCCTCGCCGACGACGCGTGGATGCGGCAGAACGTCGCGAAGATCCGCGCGACGCGCGCGCGGCTCGTGGCGGGGCTCCTCTCGCACGGCCTCGACGTGCTGCCGAGCGCGGCAAACTTCGTCTTCGCGCGCTTCGGCTCCGCCGATCAGGCGCGTGGCGCGTATCGCTCGCTGAAGGAGCGCGGCATCCTGGTCCGCTACTTCGACCGCCCGCTCCTCGACGACGGGCTGCGCATCACGGTGGGCACGGATCCCGAGATCGACGAGCTACTCCAGGCGCTTGCGGCGTTCTGAGCGCTCAGCGGATAGGCGGCGTTTGCCGCGCGCAGCCAAAGAGCACTTCCACCTTCGTCGACAGGTCGGCCTGCAGCACCTTGCACGTCTGCGGGCAGGCGTTCACGTGCGACGGCGCCGCGGGGTTGTCGTAGAACCAGCCGCCGAACTGGTCGGTGCACTTGCTGGCGTCGTCGACGCCGTAGATGGTCGTGTTGTTCCCGTTTGCCACCGAGTAGCGGACGTTCACGGCCTGGGGGTCCAGCGTCTCGCCGCTGGGCGGCGCGGGGATGCTCCACTGGCAGTCGACGGGGCGCGCGTCCTTCACGACCGCCTTCGCGAGCGAGTCGAAGACGGCCTTGAACTGCGTGTCGACCTGGCCTCCGCTGAGCTCCCCGAGATTGCCGGCGACGCCCATTGTCTGAGTCACGAGCGACGAGTAGATCGTCCCGACGTTCGCGCAGTTGACCGAGCCAGCGGTGCAGAAGATGCCGGAGAAACGCCAGATGCCGGACTGGAACAGCGCCTGCCCGTTCACCCACGTGGTGAAATCCTGGGCGGCGACCTGGCTCTCGTCGTCCGTGATGACGACGAACGTCTTCGCGGCGTCCGGGCGCAGGAGCGACTGCCAGTTGCTGTAGGTTTGCTCGACCATCGCAAGGGCGTTGTGGCTATCGACGGCCTGCTTCACGTGCATGAAGCCGGCAGTGGGGTTGCTGTCGTCGCCTTGCGGGCAAGCCCCCTGAGCGCCGAGCGGTGGATCGACGCACACGCCGTTGCCGTTGATGAGGCTGCCCACCGTCAGCCCCGGGACGAACGCACACGCGATGCCCGTTGGATCGACGCATCCGCCGCCTCCCGGGCCGCCGCCCGGCGGCGCCGAGATGACGACCACGTGCACGTCGATGCCCGACGACTCGATCTGCGACGAGAACGAGTTCAGGTTCGTCTGAACCGCGGACACCTCCTGCGCCATGCTCCCGGAGTTATCGAGAACGAAGATGATGTCGGCGCGCCCCTGTTGCTTCTCGGCTTGCTGAACCACGGCCTTGCACGCGCCGCCGTCGACGCCGCCGCCCGCCACGGGAGTGATCGGCGTGATGGTCGGTACGTCGCCGGACTCGCCGGCATTGCCGAGTGTCGTACTGCCTGCAATGGCACCGGGCAGGCCAGTGTTACCAGCGCCGCCGGCGCTTCCCGGTGCCGCTGAAGCGCCACCTCCGCCGGCCGAGCAGCCGGCCAAAGCGAGAGCAAGGGAAAGCGGAAGACCGCAGGACGAGAGGTAAAGGGAGGAGTATTTCATGAAGAACCCTTGAGCTGACGTCCCGGAAGCTAGCCGCTCGAGCCGCCTCGTGCACCCGCGCGTCTCTGATTTCTGATGGGGTTGAAAATTCGCGAGCCACCGGACGAGCGCTGGCGGCATCGCCGGCGAGCCTCCGCCGACGGATCGTTCCCCGTCCGAGCGGCTATAGGCTGCGCGGCACCTTGGACCCGCTCCGCGCGACAACGACCAGCAACGCCCTCGCCGATTTCGTCGCGACCTCGCTCGACTCCGTGCTGGCCGCCGAGGAAGACCCGGCCGAGGCCGCGGTCGACCTGTTTCGAAGGACGGCCGAGTCGGTGCCGGCGTATCGCGCCTTTCTCGGCGAGAACGGGCTCGACCCGTCGAGCGTACGCACGCCGCAGGACTTCGTGCGCGTCCCACCGATGACGAAGCAGAACTACGTGCAGCGCTATCCCCTGGCCGCGCGCTGCCGCGAAGGAGGCCTCGACGCGTGCGACATGATCGCGGTGTCCTCCGGGTCCACGGGGACGCCCACCTTCTGGCCCCGCAGCGTCCATGACGAATGCGTCGTCGCGCGTCGCTTCGAGCAGATCTTCGCCGACGCATTCCGCGCAGAGGAGCGGCGCACCCTCGCCGTCGTGTGCTTCGCACTGGGTACGTGGGTGGGCGGTATGTACACGACGAACGCGTGTCGTCTCCTGTCCACGCGCGGCTATCCGCTGACCGTGGTGACGCCGGGCAACGTGAAGGACGAGATCCTGCGCGTGCTGCGCGATCTCGCTCCGGCCTTCGAGCAGGTCGTGTTGCTCGGTTACCCGCCTTTGTTGAAGGACGCCCTCGAGTTCGCCAGAGCACGCGGTCTGGACGTCGCGCCGCTAGGGCTGAAGTGCGTGATGGCGGGCGAGGTGTTCAGTGAGTCCTGGCGAGAATTGCTCCTCGAGCGCATGGGGGCGACGTCGGCGTGTTACGCGACGGCGTCGATGTACGGAACCGCAGACGGTGGCGTGCTCGCCGTCGAGACGCCGCTCAGCGTCGCCGTCCGGCGGCAGCTCGCGGCGCGTCCCGACCTTTCGCGGGAGCTCTTCGGCGAATCGCGGCTGCCGACGCTCGTCCAGTACGAGCCACGCGCGCGATATTTCGAGGCCGTGGACGGACGGCTGCTCTTCTCGAGCGACGGGGGCGTTCCCCTGGTTCGCTACGCCATCCTCGACCAGGGAGGTGTGTTCGCCCACGACGACCTGCTCGGCAAGCTCGGGACGGCCGGGCTCGATCCGTACGCGGAGCTCGACGGTGAGCGAGGCGCGCGGCGTCTGCCCTTCGTGTTCGTGTTCGGTCGCTCGGACTTCACGGTGTCGTTCTACGGGGCGAACGTGTATCCGGAGAACGTCAGCGTCGGGCTCGAAGCCGACGGCGTTCACGAGTTCCTGAGCGGCAAGTTCGTCATGGAGGTCGTGGAAGGGGGCGAGGCACCGCCGTGCCTGGCCCTGACCGTCGAGCTCTCCCCAGGAGAAGCCTCAACCGATGAACGCACCACGCTCGTCGCTCGGTCGGTCCTCTCGGCGCTGCTCCGGTTGAACAGCGAATTCTCGTCGTACGTGCCGGTGGAGCGCCGGACACCGAGTGTCACGCTTCTGCCGGCGGGCGAGCCGACGTTCTTCCCCGTGGGCGTCAAGCACCGCTACACGCGGAAGCCCGAGGCGCTATAGTCCCGCGGCTTCGATGAGGTTCTTCGACGACGCGCCGGTGCGCTGCGACACGGCGCGAGAGCACGCTTGAGCAGACCACTCCTCCGGCCGGAGTTGCTCGCGGGCTTCATCTTCACCCTGCTCGCGGAGAGCAGCCGGGCAGAGCCTCCGTTGTCGCCCGCTACCGACGCGACGGGCTCGGCGCCGTCGACCTGGCCAGCGCCGGCGCCCGCGACCCTGCCTGCGCCGGCAAATCCGCCCCCGGAGTCGTGGCCACCGCCCGGCACCACGCTGCCGAGCGTCGCCACGACGATACGTTACAACTTACCGCTCGATCTCGGCATCGCGATCGGCGGCGTCGCGGTCTGGACGACCCTCGAGCTCCTGAAGTCGAAGCTCGCGGTGCCGTGCCGGTGGTGCGATCGCGACGGAGCGGGCAATAGCACGCTGAACGGCTTCGACGCCTCGGTGAGAAATGCGCTGCGCTGGCACGACACCAAGACGGCGGACACGCTCAGCACCGTCTTCAGCTTCGGCCTCGCGCCGAGCGCCGGCATCGCGATCGGCGCGGCCATCGCGGCGCACGATCACCGGCTCGACGAGTTCCCCGCCGATCTCCTGGTCGTTGCGGAGTCCGCCGCGATAGCCGTCGACATCAACCAGGTGACCAAGTTCGTCGTGGCCCGCGAGCGCCCGGACGTGCACGCGCGCAGTCCAGCGGACCGCGCAAAGCTCCACACGAGCGACGACAACCTGTCCTTCTTCTCCGGTCACGCCACGCTCGCGTTCGCGCTCTCGACGTCGGCGGGCACGCTCGCCTCCATGCGGCACTACCGCATGGCGCCCGCCATGTGGATCACCGGTATGGCCCTCGCGACGATGGGCGGCTACCTGCGCATCGCAGCCGATCGCCACTACGCGACCGACGCCATCACCGGCGCCGTGGTGGGCGCCGCGGTCGGCTTCAGCGTGCCCTACCTGGAGCATCGGGCAGCCCCGCTCGGCGCACGCGTGACGCCGATGCCCG
>CAYUAW010000048.1:0-4838 GCA_964442485.1 uncultured Polyangiaceae bacterium | reverse complement strand
TCCCACTCCCTCTCGCCCTTTTACTACCCCACCGCCTCCGCCTCTTCCCCCTCCGTCTTCCCCGCCGCGGGCGGCGGTATCGACGACGAAATTGCATCCCTGCGCTTCAAGATCCCTCGTGCGACGACGAACCATAACCCGCACGCCACGATGCTCGCGACGGCCAGGGTTCGTACTCCGAGCCCGAGAACACCCGCGATGACGTACACGAAGAGCGCGGACGTCACGTCGCCCATGCGGACGAAGAACGTGTCGACGGCCTGCTTCGCCTTGTACTTCATCTCCCGCGTCGTCGGGAGCCAGAGCATGTTGCGCAGGGTGTTGTTGAGCGAGTAGTCGAGAGAGTTCTCGAGCACCTTCCCCGCGAAGAGGAGCGCGAGGAGCGGCGTCAGCCCGACTCCCACCGCGTCGATGAGCGGGATGATCGGCAAGGCGAGGAACGCAAAGCGGATGCCGAACCTCCGCACGAAGCGCGACACGAAGAAGGCCTGCAGCGCGACGGTCGCGATGTTCGTGTAGAGGTAGAAGTCGCCGTACTGCGCCCCGATGTATTCCTTCACCGCGTCGGCCTGGAGGGTGCCGCGGGCGACGGCGGCGCTCGCCGACTCCTTCACCAGGCGACCGAGCATGTACTCGCCGTTGGAGTTCACGAAGGTGAACACCACGGAGAAGACCGCGATGCCGCGCAGGTAGCCGTCGCGCAGCACCATCTGGAACGCGCCGGAGCGCTCGAGCGGGACGCCCTCCTTGCGACCGTGCTCGGTGGCGGGGCCCGCCGGGGGGTAGCTGCGACGGTTCTGTTCGCGAGTGTGCGCGACTTGCGTGAGTGCGGCGCTGACGACCAGGAGCGCCGCGCTGACGAGGAGCATCTGATAGACGCCGACCAGCTTGAGCAGGAGCACTGCGATGCCGGACCCCGCGGCGGCCCCGAGCGTCTGCCCCACGCCGATGAGGGGGAAGAGTCGCTTGCCCTGTTCCTCGCGGTAGAGGTCGTTGGCGAACGACCAGAACTGCGCGATGACCATCATGTTGAAGACGCCGAGCCACAGGAAGAAGACGAGGCCGAGCTCGGCGCGCAGGGTGGGAAAGGCGCTCGCGATCCGGAAGAGCACGAGGTTCGCGGCGAAGAAGAGGGTGACGCCGACGATGAGGCGGTTGCGCGCATAGCGATCGGCGACCTTCGCGTACGCGGGGACGGCGAAGAGGAGCGCCGTCGCGATCGCCGCGCCCATATACGACTTGTATTCGGCGCCGGAGCGCATGGAGAGGATGAGCCCCTCTCGCACCGGCTTGATGGCGGAGTACGCCGTCATCAGGACGAAGACGTTCAGCGTGAGCACGAGCGCCGTGAAGCCCTCGCCCGGCTCGACGCGGGTGAAGACGCGGAGCAGCCTCTCGACGATGCTTCTGTGTACGGGGGTCTTCGGCATGCTTCAAAACCAAGGAGACTCCCGGAGATACATCGCGGGCAGGGCGCTCGTCGAATGAGTCGGAGCCCGAGGCTCTCCCGCCCATGAGTCGTAGAGGCAGATGAGCGCGCTCAGGCCGGATAGAGCGGCCGCGGGGTGAGGGCAAGGGGAGGCGGGCCGCTGAGCGATGCCGTGCTACGGTCTCGGCCGTGATCGGGCTGCTCCGCGCGCGCAATAGGTCTCGCAACAGGCAGGGGGCGGCGCTCCATGAGACGCCGGCCTGGCGCACGACGGACCGCGTCTACGGCTACGGATGGGGCGCCGGCGTCGTGGCCGCCTGCGTGGCGTGCGCCCTGGCCTCCGCCCGTGTCCTCCAGGTTGCCGACCTGGTCGTGCTGTTCCCGCTCGGCGTGCTGGTGATCGCCGCGCGCTTCGGCCTGGGGCCGGCCATCTTCACGGCCGTCGCGGGAGTGGTCGCGTTCGACTTTCTCTTCATCCCGCCGACCATGTCCCTCGCAATCCACGAGGGCAGGAACATCGTCACCCTCGGCGTGACGCTGGTCGTCACTGCGGTCGTCAGCATGATGACCGAACAGCTGCGGCGGCAGGCCCGTCAAGCGCGCCGTCAGGCGGAGGTGGAGCGCCTCCGCAACGCGCTCCTGTCCGCGCTGTCGCATGACCTCCGGAGCCCACTCACGACGCTGGTCGGCGCCGGCACCGCCCTGCAGGGGGACGCGCTCGACGCGCGCGAGAGGCGCGAGCTCGCCGCCGTCGTCGCAGAGGAAGCGATGCGGCTGAGCCGCCTCGTCAACAATCTCCTCGAGCTCACGCGGCTCGAATCCGGGAAGGTGCGCGCCAAGCGCGTTCCGCAGGCCATCGACGAGACGATCGGCGCAGCTCTGTGTCGCCTCGATCAGAAGCTCGCGGGGAGGACCATACGGACCGAGGTGCCGGAGGCGATTCCTCTCGCGCTCTTCGACCCCGTGCTCATCGAGCAGGTGCTCATCAACATCCTGGAGAACGCGGCTCGGTACACGCCGGCGGGCAGCCCCATCGACGTGGTCGTTCGCTACGAGAACGCGCACATCGTCGTGGAGGTTTCCGATCGGGGACCGGGCGTCCTCGCCGGCGACGAGGAGCGCGTCTTCCAGCGGCTCTACCGCGGGCGAGCCGCCCAGGGCGACGGCGGGATCGGCCTCGGTCTCACCATCTGCCAGGCAGTGGTGGCCGCTCACGAAGGAAAGATCTGGCTCGAGAACCGGGTGGGTGGCGGCGCGAGCGTCCGCTTCACGCTTCCGGCCAACGAGAGCCTGGGCGACGTCGACGAACATTTCGCGGAACGCGTGGAGGCAAGCTGAGAATGTCCGAACAGGCCGCAATTCTGGTGATCGAGGACGAGCCGCACATGCGCATGCTGCTCCAGGTCACCCTCAGGGGGCAGGGATACGAGTGCATCCACGCGGCGAACGGCCTCGACGGCGTCGCGCAGGCCGAGAAATGCTCGCCCCGGGTCGTGCTGCTCGACCTGGGCTTGCCGGATCTCGACGGCGTCGAGGTTACGTCGCGCATCCGGCGCAAGAGCAAGGTGCCCATCATCGTCCTGTCCGCGCGGGGCGGTGACGATCACAAGATCTCCGCGCTCGACGCGGGCGCCAACGACTACGTGACGAAGCCTTTCAGCACCGGCGAGCTCCTCGCACGCATCCGCGTCGCCATGCGGGGCAACGACCCGCCGGACGAGCACGTCGAGACGGGGACCGCTCAGGTCGGCGAGCTCGTGGTCGACTTCGACATGCGTCGCGTCACCGTCGCGGGCCGCGAGGTGCGCCTCACGCCGACGGAGTACCGCCTGCTCGGCCTGATGATCCGCTCGGCAGGCCGCGTACTCACGCACCAGCAGATCCTGAAAGAGGTGTGGGGTCCGGGCTACACGAGCCAGCTTCACTACCTCCGGATCTACATGAAGAAGCTCAGGTACAAGATCGAGTCGGAGCCCGCGCAGCCCCGCTACCTGATCAACGAGCCCGGCGTCGGCTACAGGTTGCGTCTTCCAAGCTGAGCCGCCGCGACCTGCGCAGTTCAGGAAGAACAGCGACGAAAGAGCCTCAACTCGAGGTTCGACCTGCCAGCGTCAGCCCGAGTGTCGCGCCGAGCCACAGCGGCAGGAAGAAGCAGACGAAGCCCAGGTTTTTCTGGGTGAGGAACGGCTGTGCCGCGAGCACGAGCGCGCTCGTGACGAGTGACAGCGCCGACAGGTCGCGCGCACGCCGGAGCGCGCGCGGCCGTCCCTTCCCGATGCCGAGCGCGAAGAAGGGGAGGGCGAGGCTCGTGGGCGTGGCGAGGAGAACGTTCGCGTCGAAGTAGGTGACGGCGTGATCGGTGAGGGAGAAGAGCCCTACGATCACGGTGCCGAGCACACCGAAGGACAGCCCGAGGAGCGCGACGAGCACGGCCAGCAGCGCGCGTGCGACGCGACCATTGCGCTGCGAAAGCAGCCCAAGACCCGCGAGCGCCGCGCACGACGCGACCCCGGCGCCGAGGAGCGACGGCCAGCGCCTTGGCGGTGATTCCCGCAAGGTCCGCCCGGGAGCGGGGAGCAGGACGCGCTCGCCCGTGACCAGCGGCGTGTCCCCGCCGGGCGCGGGTACCAAGACTCCGCGTACCGCCGCTTGCAGTCGCGCCGGCAGGAACTCCGACTGCCACACTGTGAGCGGCCGATCGATGAGCGGCCCCATCGCGAGATCGAGGCCGAGCGAGAGCCACGTGTCGTCCGCGGTGAGCCTGAGTGTCTCTTCGCGATAGGTGAGGGGTGCAGGCGCCTGCGACGCCGCCCGGAGCCTCCCGCCGACGGCCCCGTCGATGACGTCTCGCACGCGCGTCGCGCAGTTGTCGCGGTAGTAGTCGTACTTGTAGTAGCGCGTATCGCTGCGCTCGGTGCGCGCCAGGAAATCCGCGATGCGCCATCGCTCGGCGGGAGGGAGCGCGAGCTCCTGCGCGGTGATCGCGCGCCGCTCTGCGGCATAGTGTCGGATGACGTGCGGCAGCGTGGAGACGGAAAGCCAGTACTTCAGGTTGCCACGCAGAAAATCGATGGCGAGCCACGGCGAGTCGAAGACGAAGGTGCCGTAGTTGTAGACGAGCGCCGAGCCCGTCGCCGTGTCCTCGACGAGGAGCGCGTCGTGGCCGAACTTGGTGAACGACTGATCGCCGGGGCTCATCGTGAGAAGCGAGAGACGCAGGGACGAGCCCGGTTCCTCGGCGCCGAGCGACGGCGCGGCGCAGAAGGCCAGGAAGGCCGAAACGAGCACGGCGAAGGCGCGTCGCGGCGGTGAGAGGCGTAGGCGGTGCACGCTTCGAAGATTGCCCCGCTTACGAGCAAAGGGGGGCCTTAGCCCCCCGCAGCTTCGCCTTCGGCGAACTGCTCCCCCC
>CAYUAW010000047.1:1637-32208 GCA_964442485.1 uncultured Polyangiaceae bacterium | reverse complement strand
GGCGCGCCGGAGGACGTCTCGATCGCGGAGAGCTTGCCCTTGTGCAGCTCGACGATGGAACGCGCCAGGGAAAGCCCTAGCGCGAGGCCGCGGTGCTCGCCCACGCCGGGTCGGCTCACTGCGGCGAGGAGCCGCGCGAGCTCGGCCGAGCCACGACGGCCCGGCACTTCGACCTCGATGGTGACGTGCGTGCCGTCGGAGGTGGCGCGCACGTGCACGGCGGAAGCGCGCCCCTGCCGCACCGCGAAGAGGACGAGCGTCGCGAGCGCGCGCGCCATGCGGACGCGATCGACCACGAGCTCACCCGCGCCGTCGCCGATCTCGCCGATGATCTCCACCGTCCGATCGCTGCCGAGCTCCCGCGCCTTCGTGAAGGTCTCACCGAAGAGCTCGCTCGTCTTCGTGCGCTCGACGACCAGCGAGAGCTGCCGCGCCTCGACGCGAGCGGCGTCCAGGATCGTCTCGATGAGCGCGAAGAGCTCGCGACCGCGCGTCGCGATCACGTCCAGGCTCTCGGCCTGGCCGCTGGTGAGCGGCTCCAGCCGGACGAGCTCGGCGAAGCCGAGGATCGCGTTCAGCGGGCTCTTCAGATCGTGGCTCACGCTCGCGAAGAAGAGGCCGCGCATCCGCGTCGCCGCCTCGCGCGCGAAGATGGCGCGCTCCTGGGCGCGGGCGAACACGCGGAACCGCTCGGCGAGCCGCTCGATGGCGTCCTCCAGCTCGCCGACGACCTGGAAGCGGGGTGGGCGCACCGAGAGCCGGCCGCCGCGGATCACCGCTTCGGTCCCGAGCAGCCGGATCCCGTCGGTCGCGTGCTGCAGGTCGCGCGTGTGCGCTCGACCGAGCGCGCCCCCGAGGCTCGCGGCGAGGCCGACCGTCATGAGCGCCAGCAGCACGGAGGCGACGCTGAGCACCGGGACGGCCGTCCCGTAGAACCTGAGCTCGGCCGAGCCGGCGTCGAGGGGCGTGGTCACGATGGTCAGGCCGTGCTCGCGGCGCACGACGCCGTACGGCTTCTCGTCGTCGGAGAGCGACGGCTGAAAGCCGAGCTCGGCCGCCCGCGCGGCCGCCGCGTCCAGGCCCGCCGTCTCGACCACACCGGGGTTCAGCTCGAAGGCGGCGCGCCCGAGAGCCCGCGCGGTCGCCTCGCGCGCCACGGAGTCGGCGCGCCGCACGTGGGCGTTCGCGATGAGCGCCGTCCCGACCGCGACCAGTGCGACCGGAAGCGCGATGGCCGTCCGCACGCGCTGCATGATGCGCAAGCGCGCGCGGCCGCCGCGCTCGGCCGTCTCGATGACCTCGCGCATGATGTCGGGTGGCGCAAGCTCCATGACGCGCAGGAAGAGCTCGCGCACGACCATGTAGAGCACCAGTGACACCGCCGAGACCACGATGGCGCCGAGCAGTGCGAGGCTCGTCCCCGTCGTCAGGTCGACCTCGCGCGGACGTGCCCAGGTGGCGAGCACCGCTTCGCCGATCAGGTGCGGCAGGAGCCAGCGGCGCGCCAGGCGTCCGGGCTCGGAGCCGAACTGCTCGAGCTCGAAGGGCTCGATGGAGCGCGACCCGAGCGCCAGCGCGCGCAGCACGTAGCGGTGGCGATCGAGCCGCACCGCCACGATGCCGAAGCCGGCGAAGCCTGCGAGCGCCAGCATGGAGAGCTCGCGCTCGATGGCGGCGCCCTGCGCCGCGGGATCGAGCAGCAGGAGATCGGGGATGAGCCCGAGCACGAGGATGCTCGTCGCGATCGACGCCACGATGACCCAGCGTGTGACGCGCGAGGCGAGCTTCGCGGCGCTCTCGTTCATCGCACCGGCTCCACGACGAAGTCCGGAGGCGGCGGAGCCGTGCTGATGAAGCGCACCGGGCGCGACATCTGCGGCCGGATCGGCAGCCTCACCGTGAACCTCGAGCCCTGGCCGGTCTCGCTCTCCACGCTGATGCTCCCGCCGTGCATGCGCACGAGACGGCGTGTGATCGCGAGCCCGAGGCCCGCTCCGGTGCGCGACTGACGCGACGCGGGTGCTTGCCAGTACTCCTCGAAGATGGCCGCCCGCTGCTCGGGGGGGATGCCGGGGCCGGTGTCGCTGACGCTCACGACGACGAAATCGCCGTCGAGGTCGACGTGAATCTCGACGCGTCCTTCGCGCGTGAACTTCACCGCGTTGCCTACCAGGTTGCTCAGGATCTGCCGGACCCGGCGTGGATCTGCCCAGGCTATGGCGGGGCGTCCCGAGAGGAACACCTCGAGCGGCTTGTCCTGCGCGTTCACCCGCGCCTCGCGCGCCACCTCCGCGGCGATCACGAAGATGTCGAGGGCCCCCGTGTCGAGCTTCAGCTCACCCGATTCGAGCGCGGAGAGGTCGAGGATGTCGTCGATCAACGCACGCAGGTGGTCCGCGCTGCGCCTGAGGACCGTCAGATTGTCGCGCGCCTCGTCGCTGAGCGGGCCGTCCACCTCGGCGAGCAGCACGTCCGCGAAGCCGAGGATCGCGTTCAGCGGTGTCCTGAGCTCGTGAGAGAGGGCGGAGAGGAACGCGCTCCGATCCCGATCGAATTCGAGAGCGCCCTTCAGATCGTGCTGATAGGCGTGCTCGGCGGCGGTGAACCGCTCCACCAGCAGATTGAACGCGCTGGTGAGGATCCCGACCTGGTCGGTGTCCCGGACGGGGACGCTCTTCCCGCTCGGCCCCTCCAGCGCCATCTCCACGATGCGCTCGCGCACGTAGGCGACGTCCGCGTTCACGTTGCGCGCGATGGCGAACGCAACCAGCGCCGCACCTCCCACGAGGATGGTGGTGAGCGCCGCCACCGACGCGAGCAGCGAGCGCGTCGCGAACGGCACCTCCGGCGCCGGCGCGAAGACCAGGAGCGACAGGTTCTGCAAGGGCGCGCCGAGCGGAGCGACGTGAAAGCGCGTGCGGCCCTGACGCGTCGTCGTCTCTCCGCTGCCGGCGACGAGCAGGTCGACGATCTCCGGGCGGCTGGGTGCGCCGAGGGAACCGTCGACCACGACGCGGCCATCCTGCTCGACGAGCAGGAGCTCCGTGCTCGAGCGCCGAGCGGCCTTGTCGACGACGGCGACGCGATCGGGCGCGTCCGCCGCGCGGAGCCGCTCCGAAAGCGTGAGCGCGAGCACCCGTGCGCGGAGCGCGACGGCCTCGTCGGCGTGCGCCCTGAGCTGCAAGAAACCGAGCAGCGCCATGATCGACGCCACGGCGATGCCGAGCACGACGACCAGCGTCGGCGCGAGCTTGAGCAGGCTCCGCCGCGGCATGTTGCGGCATGTTAGCACCGCCGCGCGCGGGCG
The DNA here is from genome assembly GCA_964442485.1 of uncultured Polyangiaceae bacterium. Lineage (GTDB taxonomy): Bacteria > Myxococcota_A > Polyangia > Polyangiales > Polyangiaceae > DASZVB01. The sequence continues at coordinate 28,901 of CAYUAW010000047.1, read as the reverse complement.
GGACGAGCCCGGGCGACGATGGGGCTCAGTCCGTCGAGAGGCGGGCGAAGACGGCGTGGTCCACCCAGCGCCCCCCGACGAACTCCGCCTGGCGCGCGATGCCCTCGAAGCGGAACCCGAGCCGCGCGATGACGCGCAGGCTGCCGTAGTTGTCCGTCGCCGCGGCGCAGCGAACACGGTGCACGCCCAGCCGTTCGAGGGCGAAATCGACGCACTCGGAGGCGGCCTCCGTCATGAGCCCCCGACCCGTGACGTCGAGCCTGAGCCAGTAGCCGAGCTCGCACGAGCGGTGAAGGTGGACACAGGAATCGAGACCGACCACGCCGAGCAGTGCGTGCGTTCCCTTGTCGCGGATGCCGAAGCGGACCGCGCGACCCGAGTCCCAGTCGGCGGCGCACGCCTCCGCGTAGCGCTGACTCGCCTCTGGAGTGTTGTTGAACGGGACCCACGGGAGCCAGCGCTCGAGGTGCCACCGCGACTGGTCGACGACCGTCCACAGCTCGGGGCCGTCCGCGGGATCGATCGGAGTGAGCAGGACGCGCTCGGTCTCGATCGGGTGCGACCGCATGGCGCTCCGCGACGGGATCGTCAGATAGCTACCGCCCGCGGGGGGAGCCCGCGAGCTGAGCCCGCTGCTGTCGGTGTCTCGCTGCTTCACTTGCACTCGGCACGGGCGACGAATCCCTCGTGCTGTCCCGCCTCGAAATCTCTCCAGGCGACGATCCATTCCTTCGGCTTCGAGCCGGCCGTGACGTTGGGCGGCGGCTGGTAGCCGCTGGCGTGACCGATGAGCGTCGGCTCGCCGACCCCGTCTCGGCCGAGGCGCGATAGCCGGAGCCTCGAGCCGTCGTACCACGCGATCACGAGATCGCTCGCGGCGATGGCGATGGTCGGATTCAGCGTCTTCGGGCCGAGCTCGCGGCGCCAGATGACCTCGCCGTTCGTCCCCGAGAAGAAGGCGACGTGCGCGCCGCCCTTCTGATCGTCCCAGGCCACGAAGCACCCGGCCTCGATGCACGCGATGGACGGGTCGGCGTGCTGCCCCGGCCCGATGCTGATGGGGATGAGCTGGCCGAGGAATCGATCGGTCTGCTTCTCGGCGCCGTCCTTGGGAGGCAACGTGGGAGGTGCGGGCAGACCGGAGTGGAGCAGCTGCGCGTCGGTCAACGGAACGCGCAGGACGTACACGTGGTGCTCGAGGCCGCGCTCGAGCGCGTAGGCAACGTTGAGGAACCCGTGAGCGATCGCGAGCTCGGCGTGCGACGCCGTCGCGGAGTTGCGCTGGGGCGGCGCATATCGCGTGAGCCGCGCAGCGGGGAACAGCGGCTTCAGGTCCGCACCGAGCGCTCGCGTGAAGATGTCGGAGACGCGCTGTCCGTCCTTCTCCGTCCACGCGACCCAGTTTCGTCCGTTCGGTTCTCGTGTCAGGGCGGGAAAGCTCTGACGCTCCTGGCTCTGCGATACCGGAACGGGCGGCCCGGAGATGCTGCCGCTCGGGTCGAGCTTCCGCAGGAAGATGCGGGAGCCCTCGGGCGCGTTGTCCCAGTAAAGGAGCGAGAACCCATCGTCCATCGGCTCGAGGACGGGCTGCTGCACGAGCTTCGCTTCCGGTGTGACCGCGACGACGGCTGTGACGCGGCGGAACACGCCGTCGAGCGTCGTCGTGTAAGCGAAACGCCGTCGGGTCGTGGGGTCCGTCTCCGCCCAGCCGACGACGACCCCCGCCGGTGAAACGCCGACCGTGGGCAGGGAGCTCGCGTCGCTCGTCCCCGAGAAGGGCCGCGGGCGGCCGAGCCCGGTCACCCGGCAGGGAGCGGAAGGCGAGTTCTCGCGGATGACGTCGGCCTGGTTGTAGAGCGAGCGGGCCGCGCTGCTCTGGCCGCTCGCCTCGAAGGCGCCCTTGAAGAGCTGGACGGCGACGTCGGACTGACCGCGAGCGAGGTGCTCTTGCGCCGTGGCGATCTGCAGAGCGAACGGCTCCGTCTCGGCGAGGTCGTTGCGGTGCCGATCCACGCTCGGCGATTCTCGCGGCGAGTACGACGCGGTGCGCCCGATGCGCGAGCGCTCCGCGGGGTGCAGGACGTAGAACCACGCGCCATACCCAGCGAAGGCGAGCATGCTCGTCACGAGCAGGAGGCCGATCGCGATGCCGGGGCCCCGCGATCGTTCGGGCGGCAGGGATGGGACGAGCGCCGCTGTCTCGTCGCTGGCGACCGGTTCGACGGTGCCGGGTATCCCACGCCGCGCCGAGAGGACCGGGTGCTTCTCCGTGGTTGGCGGCGGCTCCATCTCGCCGAACACGAGCTGATCGACGACGTCGCCCTCTTCGGCCGTGTTGATCGGCGATTGCTTGATCGACCCCTCCGGCGGATCGAGCGCGACGATCAGCGCGTCCGAGAACTCGCGCGCCGTCTGGAAGCGCTTGTCCGCGTTGCGATCGAGCGCGCGCAGGAACCATTCGTCGAAGGACTTCGGCAGATCCTCGCGGATGCGGGTGGGGCGCGGGATGGGCGCGCCCGCGATCTGCGCGAGGATCATCGCCACCCCCTGGTCGACGTTCCAGACGGTGCGCCCCGTCAGGCACTCGTACACGATGCACGCGAGCGCCCAGAGGTCCGCCCGCTGATCGACCTCCCCCTGCGCCTTCGCCTGCTCCGGGCTCATGTAAGCCGGCGTTCCGAACAGCGCGCCTTCCTTCGTGAGCCGCGCAGCGGCGCCGCCCTCGAGCGCCGGCTCGTAGAACTTGGCGAGGCCGAAGTCGACGATCTTCGAGATGACCTCGCCGTCCTCGTTCTTCGTGAGGAAGATGTTCTCCGGCTTGAGGTCACGGTGCACGATGTTGGCCTCGTGAGCCTTCACCAGGCCCTTCGCGACCTGCGTTGCGACGGTGATGGTCGGCTTGATGTCGAGCCTTCGAACGCGCGAGAGCTTGTCGTACAGGCTCTCTCCCTCGAGCAGCTCCATCACCAGAAACGGACGATCTTCGAAGGTCCCGACGTCGTAGACGTCGCAGATGTACGGGCTGCGGATCGCGGCGGCAGCGCGCGCCTCTCGAAGAAACCGTTCGGTGACGGTGCGCGAGGAGACGAGCTCTGCGGCGAGCACCTTCACCGCGACACGCTTGCCGATGTCGATGTTCTCGGCTTCGTAGACCGCAGCCATTCCTCCGCGGCCGATCTCCCTCGTGACGCGGAACTTCCCGTCGAGCAGAGTACCGACGGGCAGCGGATGAGTCTTCTCGACGGGCATCTACGAGAGCGGGCTCTTCGAGGTCGACAAAGGCAGAGCCAAGTTGGGGGGCGTTGAGCGGGGTTCCGGCGGTGCCGCTGGGTCACCCAGGGGGGAGTCCGGCGACAGGATATGCCAATAACGGGCGAGCTCGGAGCTCGCCAAGAGCGTACGGGTACGACTGGTCAGAAATTCACGAGTTAAGGCGTGCTGGCACCGCCCGGCAAGGCTTCAAACTGGCGGAAACAATCGCCGACCAGTGGGCCGCACGGAGGTTGCCGCCGGCGCGCGCCCAGCGTCGTCAGCCAGTTCCTGGGTGGCCTTTTGTGCAGGAACGTCATATTGATGCGGGCTCGAAACATCACAGAAACATGGTTCCCGCTACTCACCCACAGCGCCTGTTCGGGCGCTAGTTTCGAATGACCAATCCTAGCCTGGGGCAGGCGTTGGCTTGTCCCGAGTCCGAGCAAACGAGGGAATCATGAAAAAGGTCGAGGCCATCATCAAGCCGTTCAAGCTGGACGAAGTCAAAGACGCGCTCTCCGAGGTCGGCATCCAAGGGATGACCGTCACCGAGGTGAAGGGCTTCGGCCGCACCGGCGGCAAGAAAGAGGTCTACCGCGGCTCGGCGTACGTCGTAGACTTCGTTCCGAAGGTCAAGATCGAGATCGTGGTTGCCGACAGCCAGGCTCAGCAGGTGATCGACGCCATCGAGAAGAGCGCGAAGACCGGCCGCATCGGCGATGGGAAGATCTTTGTTTCCCCGGTGGAAGAGGCCGTCCGTATCCGGACCGGCGAGCGAGCCGAAGAAGCGATCTGAGCTTTGTGCCATCACCTCCCGGGCGCGCGTTCGGGAGGTGGCTCGGGTCGGCTGATGCGCTGCCGGGCCTTCCGATGTACGAGGAGTGGGAATGGCGACGACACCGAAGGAAGCGATCGAACTCGGCAAGAAGCACGGCGCGGTCATGGTGGACTATCGGTTCATCGACCTGCCCGGCAAGCAGCAGCACACGAGCACTCCCTTCTACCGGCTGGAGGAGTCGACGTTCACGGATGGCGTCGGCTTCGATGGCTCGTCGATTCGCGGGTTCCAGCCGATCAACGCGAGCGACATGCTGCTCATCCCGGATCCATCGACCGCGAAGATGGATCCCTTCATGAAACATCCGACCCTCGTGCTCCTCTGCACGATCCAGGACACGATCACGCGGCAGAGCTACACGCGGGATCCTCGGCACATCGCGAAGAAGCTCGAGGCGTACCTGAAGAGCACGGGTATCGCCGACACCGCGTACATCGGTCCGGAGGCGGAGTTTTTCATCTTCGACGACGTCCGGTACGACTACCAGAGCAACTCCAGCATGCATCGCGTCGACTCGAGCGAGGCGGTCTGGAACACCGGGAAGGACGAGGGGCCGAACCTCGGCAACAAGATCCGCACGAAGGAGGGCTACTTCCCGCTACCGCCCAATGACACCCAGCAGGATCTCCGCACCGAGATCGTGCAGACGATGGAGGCGCTCGGAATCCCCATCGAGGTGTCGCATCACGAGGTCGCGACCGCCGGCCAGGGCGAGATCGACATGCAGTACGACAGCTTGCTCAAGATGGCCGACAAGCTGCTCTGGTTCAAATACGTCGTGAAGAACACGGCGTGGCGCTACGGCAAGACGGCGACCTTCATGCCGAAGCCGCTCTTCGGCGACAACGGCAACGGGATGCACGTGCATCAGTCTCTGTGGAAGGACGGCAAGCCGCTCTTCGCCGGCGACAGCTACGCCGGGATGAGCGATCTCGCGCTCCACTACATCGGCGGCATCCTGAAACATGCGCGCTCGCTCGCCGCGATCACGAACCCGACGCTGAACAGCTACAAGCGGCTCGTCCCCGGGTTCGAGGCGCCGGTGAACCTCGCCTACTCCAGCCGCAATCGTTCTGCGGCCATCCGCATCTCCACCTACTCGTCGTCGCCGAAGGCGAAGCGGATCGAGGCGCGCTTCCCCGACCCGACCTGCAATCCGTACATGGCGTTCTCCGCGCTGGTCCTTGCGGGCCTCGACGGCATCCAGAACAAGATCGACCCGCGCGATCCACTCGACAAGGACATCTACTCGCTCTCGCCCGAGGAGCTGAAGGACGTGCCTCGCATGCCCGGCTCACTCGAAGAAGCGCTCTCCGAGCTCGACAAAGATCACGACTACCTCTTGAAGGGAGACGTGTTCACGCGCGACGTGCTCGACATGCACGTCGAGTACAAGTACGAGCAGGAGATCAACCAGATCCGCCTGCGCCCGCACCCGTACGAGTTTCACCTCTACTACGACATTTGACGGATTCTGTAATGATTACGGGTGCTTGAGAATCGGAAAGGGTCGATTCGCAGGTATTCCGTGCAGGTATTCCCCCTCCAGGGACCGATTTCTCGTCGGTTAGAAGGTCTCCCGGGAGGGCAGGGAAGGGCAGCCCGACGTGCTGCACGCGGAGCCCTTTGCCTCTGAGGTAGTGGTCCTCGGTCGTCTCGAAATCGTCGTGACCGAGGTGGTCGCGGGCAAAGCTCCCGCTGACACGCTGGCCGACGATCGAACGCCCGCCATCGTCCAGCTGTTCGGCGAGCCCGAGCCACGTGGCGCACGTCGCGCGTAGGTCCTGCGCGCGGAGTGCTCGGTGCGTCTTGTCCGTCGTGAGCAGCGCCGCCCGAGTCAGGCCGGCAACGCGGAGGTGCGTCTGCAGCTCGCGGGCGGGCCGCTCGTAGACGAACGGGCACACGCGACCCTTGCCGCCGCTCTCAACCTTCATGGCCTCGAGTAGGGGGACGAGCGGATCGAATATATCGATCTCCCGGGTCGTCCCCGTCTTCGTGGTCTTGGTGTCGTCGTCGTCGTCGTCATCCGCGCGCTGGTCGATCGATTGATGCACGTCGATTCGACGATGCGCGAGATCGACCGCTGACCATTCGAGCGCGCGAAGCTCGGAGACGCGCATCGCCGTATAGATGAGAAGCGCCCAAAGGCGCCGAGCGCGCATCGGCACGTCAGGGTGCGAGATCAAAACGAGCGCCTCGTCGGGATACAGGATGGCTAGCGCCCTCTCGGCACCGCCACGAGGAGGCCGCACGCCAGCCGTGGGATCGTCGGTGCGCACGCGCAATGAATCGAGCTCGTGATCGAAGGTTGCGCGAAACATGGCCCGGCATTGCGACCAAATGCGTCGAGCGGTGCTCCATTCAATGTCGTCCGCCTCGACTCGTGCATTCAATCGAGCGACGACACGGCGTAGATCGTCCGGCGTTGTCGACGCCGATCGTTTGTTCCGGAGCGTGGCGTCGGAGAAGACGTGCAACAGCAACGCGCTCCGGACGTGCACGGCGGACACGATGCGCGCCTTCCTCTCCTCCGTCCATCGGTCGAGGTATTCGGCGTTCGTCATCTCGGACGCCGGCTTGTCTTCTCCGAGCAGCGACGGGTCCTCGATTAGATTCTCATGCCAGTGGCGCGCTACCTCGGTCGCGCGCAACTCGGTCTGTATCTCCGGCCCGAGCTTGCGCGCGCGCGTGCGGTTCGTCCCGGGGATAGGCACGCGAATGCGCCAGAGACCATCCGCCCCCTTCTTCGGAGACCCCGTGATGGGTCTCCCACACTTCGCCGTCGCCTCCGGCTTCGTCTTGTCGGTGTCCCGTGCCGTGCGCTCTTCTTCTCGGTGAGCCATCAGCCGGCCGCCCTTCGCGGCGACCGCTTCGCCGTCGTCTTGCTGCTCGCGGTCGTCTCGCCGAACGCCTTGCGGTAGGAAGCGCGCACGGTCTGCCTGACCCAGTCGCTAATGCTGATTCCTTCTCGCTCCGCCATCGCGTCGATCATGGAGAGCTCGTCGTCCAGCATGCGAACATTCAGGGTCTTGACTCGTCGTCGTTCAGCCATCGTGATCCAGTGTACTGCCATTCGCAGCATTGTCGAGAGCGACGCCCCCCGGAGCCCACGCCCCGGGGGATATCGCCGCGTTTCTATTCGGCCGCCTCGACTTGCTCGTCGATTCGTTCGACCAGCGATTCCTCGAACTTCTCTCGAAGGTGCTGCTCTATGTCCTCGATCTGGGCGTCGAGGACCGCGTCAACCTGCTCGTCGATCTCCTCTTCGAATTTCTCACGAATCTCGTCCTCTACCCCTTCGCGTCGCGCTTCCAGCACCTCCTGGACCTGCGTATCGAGGGAGTCCTCGAATTCGTCCCGCAATCGCTGTTCGATGCGTTCGCGCTGTTCGTCGTCCATCGCCTCACCCTCCATTCCCGCCGAGGTACCGACCGGCGACCGTCGCCAGGAACTCCTCGGCGTACCCCACCGTCCCCTCCTCGCCCCACGGGATCATGCCGAACATCGTCTGGACTCCGATCAGGGCGTAGCCGGAGTCTATTGCCGTTAGATGTATCGCCGGGTCGGGGGCCAGTTGCTGTCCCAGCTTCTTCCAGTAGCCGAGCGAGACGGCTCCATTGCCGTGGTCTTCGACCACGAAGTCCATGTACGGCTCTAGCTTCATCACTTTTGTGCCCGGGACAGGGACTCCCACGAGCAATCGCTTTACGACCTCCACGGACTTCGTCGACAATCGATCTGTCTCCGTCGCTCCGGGGGGATGCATGACGTGCCGTCGAGGTGTCCTGTCGCTCCTCGCAGGCTTCTCGATCCGAATGCCGAACAGTCGCTCTACCTCTCTCGGGTCCTGTGGCCAGTCCTTCGACCGCGCCGTCTCGAACTGCTCCGGCGAGAGGAGCGCAACGGCGATGTTGACATGGACGTCGCCGTGCTCACCGCGCGGCACGTACGGCGAGAACGACTGCGCGGCCCTGTAGTTCTGCAGGTGAGGCTGAGCGTACGTCTCGCGGAGATGGTCGACTTCGTCGGGGGTGGCGCTCTCGAGGGGGCCATAGACCCGCACGTACGCTACGATCCCCTCGCTCTCGGTAAAGAATAGATCCCCTGGTTTTATGGCCTTTTGCCATTGCTGCGTCGTCGAGTCGGCCTCCTGGATCATCTCGGTGATCGTGTTCTGCACGTCGGCGAGGTTGGCCGTCGTGCTACGGCCCGCACTCCTATAGTGGTGCGGGGGTTCCTCTGATATTCTCGATTTCGACATGTTGGCTCTTCCCTTCGTGTCACCGAGCCGGTCCGTGTCTTAACCACGGCCGGCTCTCTTTCATGGCGAGCACTCGTGCTGCCACGAACCGCACGACCATCGAGCCGCCGTGCGCGGGCAAGCAAAATCGTAAGCCATCGAAATCCATAATTATCTTCCCTGGTAAGACCCCTTACCACCCTGGTGCGCGCGACCGATCGCAACGGCAGTACGAATCCCGCTCGATTCGCGATCGGTGCAAATCACGGATCGCGGTCGTCATGCATTCCGGTGCGCGAGCGAGATGCACGCGTCTCCGTCAGACCGGAACGACATCGCGCACTTGCCTCGCGCAATCCGCGCGCTTCGCCCCACGGGCCGAAGTGAGTCAAGATGGAAGGGCCGTGCCCCTCGTTATGCTCTTCGCCATCGTCCTCGCGCTCGTCACGACCGCCGCGATCTGGTTGCTCGATGCGCTCTGGAAGGCCTTCCTCGGCACCGTGCTCGCTCTCTTCGAGGTGCGGCGCCTTCGCATCAATGAAGAACGAAGGCGGGCCCTGCGGCCATCGTCGGCGCCGTAGCGTGGCCTTGCCGGTGCGGGGGGCTGAACTGTCATCGGATGACAGTTGCCGTTAACGCTCCCGCCCGCCCGCACGTACCGCCGGAGGCAACGGCATCGTGGGGCCAGCGACGTCACGACTTCTCGGAGAAGGCGAAACGGCTACTCGAGCGAGCCGTCCCGCGCGATGCGGGCCGTCAGGTAGGTGGCGGAGGTGCTGCCCCGGACCGCCGAGGACGTGATTACATCACCTCCTCCTTTCCCCCCGACTCCTGCAGGTTCGGGCTCCGGCTCGGCTGGCGGGTCTGGCTCGCTGTGCTGGTTCGTGCCGTGGTCGTTCGTCTTGTCGCTGTCCGTGTCCTCGATGAGCCGCTCCGCCACCATGGCCAGCGCGAGCAGGTCAATGGCCTCGAGTCGAGCGACGGCACGGGCGAGCCGCTGCAGGGCCGTCGGCGTCAAGTCGAAGTCGACGCACACGGCCTCGGGTTCCATGACGTCGTCAGCAAAGCTCATCGCGTCGGTCCTGTGTACCCTGGTTCACATTCGAGACTTTTGTCCAATTGGTCAAAGCCCCGGAGCCCCCTGCCGCAGGAGGGAATACAACTGCGGCAGGGTCGCGAGCGGCAATGTGCTCGCAATGGCTTACCAGACCAGACTCCGAAAAGAATGTCTCGGCCGCTCCCGCCAACACCCCCGTGTCGCCAATTGGCGACAATGGCGAGAGCGGCCAAGTGAAAAACGCCCGGGTCGGGCCGGCGAATCTTTTAGGATGAGACTCAGCCAGCCGTGCAAGCACTATTGCTTGCGCCGCCGATTCCAACAGCAGCGACCCGGAATCTTTTTGTGCGGCGGTCATGCGCCGACCCATTGCCACCTGGGGCCAGCGGTAACGCCGTCATCCACATACTGGACGGTCGCGGTGCCAGGCTTCGCGAGGAAGCCGCCTCCATACCCGCTCGCGCTGCCCGCGGGCACGCTGCCGAATTGTGAGCCCGCGAAGTCCTGCAACGCGATAACGTGCGCGGTGCTGTAGTTCTGAAATTCGATGACGTCTCCGACCACCGCACCGGTCGTGTTCACCTTGACGCTGTGGTCGCCCGTCGAGGTGCCTTTCATCGTGAACAGCGAGCCGGCAACAATGTCGACGGTCTGATCGCCATCTGTCAGGTACACGAGCCGCGGTGTGATTCGCGCCTCGCCGACCGTCTGGATTCGCTGGTGGGCGATGAGAGCGCCGGCCAGGATGTTCACGTCACCGCCGGTCACGTCGATGCCGTCCATCGCGTTCTCTCGAGCGTGGAGCGTCACCGTCCCCAGGTTGGCGGTCCCGCCAGGCGAAGCTATGTCCCCCAGCGTCGTCGTGCCGACGGCTGTGAGCGTTCCGGAAAAACTGGCATTCGTCCCGGTGACGTTCTGTGCTGTCAGGTCCGCCGTGATGGTCACCGGCAACGCTGACGTGACGGTCGCCACGTTCGTCCCGATGGTCGTGGTCGTGCTCCCGATGGCCACACCCTTGTGCGAAGCGGTGTACGAGACGAACGTGGCCCCAACGCCGGTCAGGGCGGCATTGATATCGACCGCTCCCGTGAACCACGCCGGCAGCGTGCACGAGAATTTCACATCGCTGTCGCCCCCCGCGTAGGTGCCGGTATCGTCGATGGTCAAACCGGGCAAGTAGAACGCAGCGGCCTGCGAGAACTGTGCGCCGCCGTCGGAATAGAAGAGAGACGTCAGCCTGACGCCGCTCCCGCCGATGGTGACCGGGGCGCTCGGCGCGTACGAGCCGCCCCCGACCACGTCGATGGTCGAGGCGATGCGAGTATCGATCGCCTCGAATTCACCCGGCGCGACCGTCGTCAATGACGCCCATCCCCCAATTGTGCGAAGTCTGGTCCAGGACATGGGTTACACCTTCACGCTGCCGACGGCCCCGTCTGGGTCGGTCCCAATTCTTCCTCTGGATACCAACCCATCTTTCGAAGCTCGCCGGCAATCTCGTCGGCCTTCCTCGCCCACTTGATGTTACGGATTTGATCGGGCGTCGTCCCCAGCGCGACCTTCTTCTCGGCTGCGGTGATGGGAACACCATCACACCCCCTGGACTTCCATGCCGCCCCGCACAGGAGTGCATGGAGATTCCGGCCGCCCGGGGTATTCATCACCTCGAACGTCGATCTGATTTTCGCAGCGCGCGGGAAGTCGCCTTCTTCTTCGATCTCTCGAAGCTGCGAAGGCGTGTAGCCGGCGAGCAGCGGTTCTACTTCTCGTTGTGACATTGATTTCATGCCTCCGTTAGATTGCCGCGCCATCAACGCAAAGCGTGATCGGTGTTGGGGTATTGGGGGTGGCGTTATCCACGGAAACTCGAACGCGAATCCAGGCGTCCGCTAGAAGCATGGGATACGGGTATAGACTCAGATTCCAGGTGTTGACCCCGACAACGAAAGACTTGGACAAGTCCCTCGATGCGACGGGATACCAAAGGGACCCGTCTCGCGAGGCCTCGAGCGATGTTCTGACCGTGGCTGTTGTCTGATCTGCCCTGACAGGGGCCGCGTATAGGTTCAACGCCAGCGTCGTGAATGACGAGACGTCGAGCGGCTCGGAAACCAGCGTTCCCGTGTATACGGCTCGGGGGAGCAGCGTGATTGTGGTGGATGCCATTATCTAACAATCTCCGGTGATACCGGGGTATGTGTGAGGTGAACCAAAACAGGGTTCTTCCAATTTTGCGTTGAAAGAACGACGGAGTCGATCGAGCTTACTCCGTCGTTCTCGGGTCGGCGACCGTTTGGATCTGAAAGCAGCGCGCTGGTCGCTTGCAAGATCGCCGGCACCGCTCTCTCTTCGATCTCCGGCCTACCGATCAAGCGCGCGTGCGTGTTCGCCTTGCCGCGCTGCAGGTTGTGACGTCGCACAGCGTCTGCAAGCGCGTCGACAGCTGCGACGAGCTCTGCTCGGTGCCTGAGCAGCATGTTCGTGAACGTCGCCTCGGCTGCCGGCACGAGGGCCGCAGGGCCGACCAGCGTTTCGATCGCCTTGTCGTAGCGGCCGAAGGCCAACGCCCGCTCTTCCGCTGCGAACGTCGGGCCGTGACGCTCTGCAGCGGCTTCACGTTCGGTTTTCGCCATCGCGAGTCGTCTTGCAGCGGCTTCGCTCGCGTTGATCGCCGTGTCGCTGCTCGCGCTGGTGAGACCCTTCGACGCGGCGCCCACCTTCTTCTCCATCTCGGTGAGATCGGTGTCCAGCTTCGCCAGGGCGGCTCGTGCTGCGTCGGCAGCGGCAACCGCGGCTGTCACCTCTGACTCGCTCGGAACCGCGCTGTAGACCCGTGCGGGCTCGTGGACCATGACGACGTCGGGCGGCTGAACCGCCACCGTCATCGCGTCGACCGAAATGTATCCGTCGTTCCCTGCCGACCGTGCGAAGCCTGACCGGCTCATGGCGTCACCGTCGCTTCCATCTCGGTCAGCTCGCGCTCGACCCGGCCGAGCGACTCAATCAAGAGCCCAACAAGACGGTGGTCGCCTGCGTCCCGGGCTCGGCAAATATCAACCTGTAGCGCCTCGGCTCTGCTTCGAGTGACGCCGATCTCATCGACGGCGCATTGTGCGCGGTTATACGGACCTCGTAATGCGAATGTCATTTGTGTTTTCCTTTTCATCACCAGCCCGCTCGTTCGCCTGCAGTCCCGCCCCAACCTCTGCCTCCATGGCTCACACCGCCCACGGACCAATCCACCGCCCCCCGCATCAATTCCTTTGCAAGGGCAGCGTGCGCCAAAGTTATCAAACATGATACGTAGTCGGCCCCGCCGGTGACGTACCTCGTCTTGCCCGAAGGCATGAGATGCGCCTTCAACCCCGTGCATTGCCGTTGCGTGACCGGGTGCTCGGGAATAAACAGCTGCCCTTCACGGAATACCCGGCGCAGGTATTGAACCGAGTTCTCTTTCGAGGCCTCCGTCCATGCGTATGGGCGGAACCCGATGGGCGCTAGCTCGGGATGTTTCGCATTCTCTGCTGCGAAGTGAGAATGCAGGCCGGCCGATTCTCTTTGATCGCCGTATACCACCCTTGCGCGATATGCCCGGGCCCTGGCCATGAGATGAACCACTATGTCACCGAGGGTCATCGTTCGAAGGCGTGTGCCTTCCCATCCCCCGATCTCCATCACCCGGATTTCACCTATGTCCGTCGTCCTGCCGCACATATATACAAAGCCGTCCTGACCCACGAGGCTCGACGCATCGATGGCCACGAATCCGCCGCGCAGCAGACCCTTGTGATCGCGAGGCTTGAATGCCGCCAATACATCGACCCGATCGAATGCATCGGATATGCTCGCCGATACTTCGTTGCTATATTCGCGCGACCAGACCCGCTCGTCCGGTTCGAGCGCATGGGTATCAGCTTCGCTCAATGACGGATTTGCCTGCCACGTCGTCGCACTGGATACAATCTGATGAGCGGAATCGCCCTGTGCGAATAGTTGAGCGTGATAGTCGTCCTCGCCCCAGACAGACGATCCGACGACGGCGAAGCCGTATTCCATGGACGCCAAGGTCGGCATCAGGGATGAAAAAACTTCCTGGGCGGGGTTCTTGAGGGTCTCCCTCGATTCCCACTTCGCTACCTCGTCACCGAAGATTGCGGCGGATGAATGGCCGACGCTCTTTATATTACATGGGAAGACTTTGAAGAGCGCTGGACGGGCGGCAACAAGTAATAGCTCGTCCCCACGTTCCTCGAAGCTCTCGCCGAGGGCGGTCAGGATTTCCCTGATTGTCTTGATTCGCGCGCTGGCCTCTCCCCTCGATACGCTCACGAAGCTAATCACGCCGGTGTCGCCTCGGGGGACACTCCACGAGCCCCACAAACTCCAGGCGACCGCGAGCCGGCAGAATGCGGAACTCTTGCCTGCCCGTCGTCCTGCCCGGATGACCCATCGCCGAAGGGTGGCAGGACCGGGACCCGTCTTGCTCGCCGCAAGGGCCCGGATGAATCTGCTGATATCCTTTCGCCACCATGGGCTGAATGCATGGAAGCCGCTGGCCACCAGCACGCTGTCCATCGCCCACAGGCGGCGCAAGAAAAGCTCGGGGTCGAAGGGGGCCGTCATGGCTGCCCTCGCATTTGTCCAATTGGACAAAGGGCCAGGTCAGGTCGGTCCCGGTTCAGGCGGGCGACCGTGTACGCGCGGGAGGTGCCGCCTACCTTGCTGACCGGCGGGTCTATCCCAGTCTGATAATTATCAGACTGGGATGTTTCGGCAGGTTTTTGGAACGTCCCGTCTTCTGCCCGTGACCGGCCGTGGTCGCCGCCGTTCTCCGTGAGCGTGATCCGCTCCTTCACCTCCGAGAACGGCGCGGTCATCAGCGACGGTGCGAATGAGAAGATGCGAGCCGTGGCGGAATTTAAGTAAGGGTCGACCCTTACTTGTTTTCCAGGGTGCGCGGATGCTTCGGGGCCGGTCATCTCTTTCAGAGAAAGAGATAGCGCGTCGCGGCACGGTCTCCATCGAGGGAGGGAAGCGGGGGGGACAGCATGCTGTTGCCCAGGGGCAACGAAGGTATGGAGATGACGCGGTGCGCCTGACACAGGTGTCAGTTCACCGCCGTGAATGAAAGCGACCAGTGGGATGGTCACTTGTTGGCCTCGGGGGGGTGGGAAATTTCTCGGGAGGGTGGGCCCGGGCGGTCGGAAGGGGGAGGCTCCGCAATATCCGACCGGGGGGGGTCTATCAGGTCGTCGTCGTCGGCCTGTAGTGCCGCTCTGTCTGCCGATGCCTCGATGGCCGCCGTGATGCTCGACGAGACGGCGCGGAACGGAACGTCACGAGCGACACCTCGACGAGTCAGGACGGTCTGCCGCACTTCCCTGAACCACGCTCGCGCCTCTGCTCGCCATTCCTTCGCGACGTCGGGCGGGCAGTCTTCTCGAGCGCCCTCTGTAAGCGCCGCGCTGGCCATGAGGCGGGCCTTTGCCTCGTCACCTGCGAGCTCTACCAGTTCAGCCGAAAGGCTCGGCAGCGAGTCAACTAGCGCCTGTGCGTGGTGTTGCGCGGCATGGAGGTGAGGGCGAAGCCACGGCGCCACCGACATCACCGGCAGCCGCAAGAGCGACTCGGCCTCCATGCGACCCACCTTCGCCAGCTGACGGAGCCGTCCGCCCGGGTTGCCGGCGGTAAAGCGTCCGGTCGCCGGGTCCTGGTACGGGGCCGCTGCCGCCGCTGATGGGGTCTTCGGGCCGCTGGTCCGGTCGTTCCGAGGACGTCGAGGGCGGAGCTTGCCGTGCGACGTCTCCAGAGTCTGAAGGGGGCGGGTGGCGCGCATCACCTACACGCTCCCGTAAACGAAAGGACCGTTATCCCAACAGGACGCCGACGCGCGAGTACACGCCAGACTATGACTTGATCTCCAATCAAGCATAGAAATAGACTCTTTCGCAATCGACCGGCACGAGGCGACAGGTATTCATCACCTCTCGCACCACGCTTCGCCCACTTACGTTCGCGGGTACGACTCGGTCAAACCCGTTGCCAGTCATTGGCACGCTCGATGCTATGCGCAGGCGCGCGGGCGGGAGCGCGAGCGGGCCTGCATGCGTGCACGGAGACGACCTTCGCGCGCGGATTAGAATCCGGGAGAAATGCGCTTTTGGTTTTCGGCCACACTCGACCAGGGGGCCAGCGCTTCGCTCTACAGCGACAGCACCCCTCGAATTCAAGTTTACGTTGTAAGCTTGATTCAAGCTTCGGTCCGAAGGTTGATTCCCCCTCATACTCTCAGCCACCCTTCGTCCGCGCGCTCGTCCCTCGGCTCACCCCACGCCACTGCAGCCACCTGCTTGCGGTAGATCCGAAGCCCAGCAGCAAGGTAGGTGCTGAACAATTCTCGCGGCGCGATGAGCACCAGCCCGATCGGATCCTCGAACACCGTGGCCCCGATGCTCTTCAGGTACTCGATGTACCGGCGAGCAGCAGCCGCCTCGCGCCTCTCGGGAGTCAGCTTCCAGTCTTTCACGCTGGTCCACCCCATCGGCTCGCCCTTCAACGCCGGCCCTGGGGTGAACGGCGCCTCCAATACCTCCCCAGGCGCCAACACGGCCGTCACCCTGGCGTTGGGGAACCACTTCATGGCCTCCTGGACGGTTCGGGTCTGCTCTGCCGCCAGGAGGGCAGCGAGAGCGCCGCGAGCCTGGGCAAGCATCTCCATCGTCTTCACCTCGTCAGGTGGGGGCGTGTCGCGCTCGATCACGAGATCGTCGCCCTCCATGGAGAGCGCGTAGCCCCCCTTGCGAAGCGCGTGGAGAAGGGTGCCGGGGTTCATCATGGAGGGGAAATCCTCCGCTTCCACCCGACGGCGGCCTTGGGGCCGGGCTCGGTGGCGTCCTTCACGTCGCTGTCGGCGCCGCCGCTGACTAACGTCTCCCCGTTTTCAGGGGGGTTTTCTCGGGCCTCGGAGGAGGCAGGGTCGGCAGGGTCGGCTAGGGCATGCTTTTCAGGTAAACCCTCTACTATTCCCCTCATAAGAGGGGTTTCCTGGGATTGTGTGCCCCAGGCGACCCTGCCGACCCTGCTGCCCTGTGGCTCTTCATCATTTGCCAGCAGACGGACGCCATCCCAGCACCGAACGCCGTTCGACTTGATGGCCCTGCACCCTCGTTCTCCGAGCCGCTTCCCGAATTCTTTCCCCGCAAGCGGGTGCGGGACACCCTGCTCCGAACACCACGCCTCGTACTCGGCCCGCAGCGTTCGTGCCACGACCCTCTCGACCGCGCCGAACACACACCGCTCACCGAAGAAGCCGGCGGCGCGATCCATCTCGGCCCGGTACTCGGCCGTGGACTGTTCGATCGCTGGGCATGTCCCGAGGCCTTCGCTTTGCCACTCCAGACAGCCCCCCACCGCCCAGGCAAGGATCGCGGATTGCACCTCGGCCGCTCGGAGCTTCGCAGGCATTTTCCTGTCTTGTCGCTTCTTCGGCAGCGCGTTCAGGAAGGGCACGCGCCGTACCCGGCTCCATGCTCCCTCGTCGTCGTCGCGGATGACGGGGGCGTCATTGCCGGCGAGCCACAGCGCGAACGTGGGCTTGAACGTCACCTCGGCCTCGTACTTCGCTGCGGCCTTCAGCTCGTCGCCGCCTGTGACTCGCTTGAGGATTTCCTCGTCGAAGCGAGCACCCTTGCGGCACTCCACCGACGTCACGAGCCGGGCCCCGAAGAGCGACACGAGGTCCCCACGGTTGCCCCCGGTGCTGGTCTGCACGAGCCAGGTGGTGAACGACGCCGTTGCAGCGTAGTCACCGATGGCACTCGCGATCGTCGCGATGAAGGTGCTCTTCATCCCGTCGGGCGGTCCGTACAGAAACCAGAACGCCTTCTCCGTGACGGTGCCCTGCAGCGCGTAGCCGACCGACCGTCGGAGATACGCTGCAAGCTCCGTATCGCCGCCGGTGACGTCGACCACGAAGCGGAACCAGAGCTCAGACTCCGCGGCGGGGTCGTACTTCGCTGGAACGAGCTTCGTGATCAAGTCGCCACGTCGGTGCGCATGAACCTTCCCGGTGCGGAGATCGACGGTGCCGTTCTGCACGTTGAGCAGCCATGGATCTGCGTCGAGCTCGTCCGGCAACACGGGGATGCCCGGCTCCGATTGGGCCAGCGTGACCATCTCGCGCAACCGTGGGCCCTTCTCTGAGTTGCGAGCGTGGGTAGCAATAGCCGCACGGATGGCTGGCTCCGTGCACTTCTCGGCCTCGCCGTAAATCGCTCGAACCGTCCGCTTTGCCAGCCGGATAATCTCGCCCGTTTCATCGCGAGCCCAACGACGACCATCCCACACATACCAACACTTGCGCGGGGGACAATACCGAATGCGATCACGGTTTCGCGCGACGAGCCTCTCAGAATTTCCGTAATCCGTGCACCGGAATCCGATCATTGCGACTTCAGGAAATGCAGCGTTCGCAGCCGCGACAGCGTCCGCGGGCAGGTCATTCATTACGTCTTCCATTATCGGAGCCCCCCACATCGAGACGAATGATGGCAATAGAACACGCCCCGCTCGCCAGGCGTCTCGGGCGCGAAGAGAACACTCGAGCCGTCGCCGCGCTCGCCGGTAGTATGATGCTCATGCCGCGGGCAGATGACAGCGAACACACCGGGTTTGATCTGCTTCCCGAGCAGGCCGGCCGCTTTGAACGCAACGCCGAGATAGAATGACTCGGGGTCGACGTCATGCTCGTGCGGTTCGTGGTGCTGTTGGTTCCGCTTTCGCGCGCGACCCAGGATCGTGTTGATGAGCCATTCAGGAGGATCAGCTACAGCAACATCACCGAGACGGGATGACGCTTCCCATTGGTACTCGCGACCCGATGGATGCGACGACGGCGGGAGGACGGTATACCCGTAGGGCAACCCCTTCAGGTCGACGCCGCTCGCATCGATGCCAGCGCATGGCAGTGTCGTCCCTTTATATCCGTCGAGCGCCGGCACCCTGCGGAAGTAGAGATGCATGGAGCCTCCACCGCTCCCCGAGATGACGGCAGGGGTATGAGGTAGATCGCCGTGCTGCACTTCGAGCGCGCGTAGTGTCTCGTCTCCGAAGTGTCGGCGGTCGCTGTCGACGACGAACAAATCCGTGAACCGGAGAGCGACCCCGATATCAGCGTCCGGCGTCTCGTGCCACCATGCATCGATGATGGAGGCGTCCGTCGTGCCGTCGAGCTCCCCGTGACTCCCCTTGAATGGGACCTTATTCCGTAGCCGGAAGAGCGGTATCGCCATCTCGGTATAGAGCCGGGCGGCGCGATGGTTGCGAGAGAGGTGCGCCATCAGGTCAATTCCTCTCGCCGCTCGAGTCGCTTGCGCCATACCCGGACCAGCATCCGCTCGACGATGTTCGCGGCGTTGTTCGCATTGCCCGCCCATATCGTCGGCACCGCGTAATCCACATGCAGCGCGAGCACGGTTCCGATCACACTTTGCGGATGTGTGGCGCTCCCGTAAGCGTGGGCAAGCACATCGTCCAATGACGCCTCGACCACGATGGCTCGGAGCTCATAGGCTTGCAGCCTGCGGCAGCAATCCATAAACCTCGGCCGCTCCGGCCCGACGCAGCGAACAAGGTCGTGGATGGTCTTGCGCTCGATGGCGACGAAATCGGTGAAACCCCGGAGGCTGTAATCACCCGTGGGAAGCGTCGCGCGCTCGACCATTACGCCACCCGAGAACCGCAGCACTAATTGCTCGCGTGTATCGGCGATGACGACGGGGACGGCGATCACGGGGTCGCCTCCGGGCCGGCGGCAGCCTGCTCGATCCGCTCCCTTGCCGTGTCCAGGGCTCGAGCGACGGCGCCGAGCTCACGGACGGGGATGGAGGTTCCCTTCCTCGAGGGGCGCATGCGACCATCGACGATGAACCAGTCACGAATCTGAACCGTCGGCCGCCCCTGATACTCGGAGATCGTGACCCTCAACTCATCGCCGTTATATTTCCGCACGGCATAGAGCACCTCCTCGTCTTGCCGCTCTGCAGCGGCGTCGCCACCCGGGACCGCCCGCCCGGTCACGCTGCCGCCTCTCGATGGCAGGCGAGATGAGCGACATGGTGCTCGTCGGCGTAGAAGATGACGTCCGCCCCGTACGAGACGGGGTACGCGCACCAATAACATCGAGCCTCGTACCGGCAGCGAATGCGGCGAGCGCTCGGAGGCATCAGGGGGTTCACCGCGACGCCGGGCAACGGCAAGGTGAGCTGTGCACCAGGGCCGTCGCGGTCAGCCAACCCGCGCTCCTCTCCTCAGCATGTGAATGTTCGCCGCTGCGTACGCCGCTGCGTCGTCGATCGCGACGGTCACCGGCTTCGGCTTCGGCGTCGCCACGGGACGCGCCTCCAGGAACCGATCGTGCTCGTCGATCCGCACGTAGAGGAGACGACCGACCCGTGATGCGTTGATTTTCCCCGCGGCGATGAGTCGGCGGAGCTTGAGGGAGCCGAGCGGCGACGCGGAGAGCCGCATCCACTCCGAGCCGGTGCGGCCTGCTCGGGCCTCGAGAAGCCTGACGCGCTTCTCGAGGGCAGCGAGCTCGGAGGACGTCGCGACGTTCACGCGGCCCTCACGGTCGCGAGACGCGCGTACACCGCATCAAGTCGACGGCGCTTATCAGGGCGGACGCTGCTCGGATCCAGCTCGTACCTGGAGTTTGTCTGCAGGGCGACGCCGGCCTCTGCAGCCGTCGAGAGCATCGACACTCCTGCGTCGGTGCGGATCTCTCGCGGCGAACGGATTTTTGCTACCATGGTGCGGCCCTCTGCTCGACGGGCGGCCACACGACCGTCCCCGTGACCTCGTACGCGACGAGATCAGACGATTAGAGCAGACCGGCGACACACCCCCCTGGTGTGCTCCCGTGAAATGACACACCCCCCCGGTGTGTTTTCAGCGCGTCGCTTTACGGAACGACTTCGCCACTCGTTTGATTGCGGGTTCGAGGCTTTCGTCTGTCTTGCGGTGCGCGCCGAACGCTCCCACGCGTAGTGAGAGAAACGCGAGCGTCGAAGCGAGCTTGCGAGAGCCGTTGCCCGCTCGCCGCACGGCGTTCGCGATGTCAGCGTCGGTCAGGCGCGCGAACCCGGGGTCGGCGTTCGCGAGCTCGCTCCGGAGTGCCGCCGGTGACCGGTCTGCGCTCGCGAGAAAGCGCGACAACACGCGCATCGCGAGCTTCCGAGCCTCGGTGTCCGTTTGCCAGAGATGAGAGCTGACGGCGGCTCTCTGCAGCCATCGATCGGATCGTGCCGTCGGTTCCTCGTATGCTCGGACTATCGCGACGAACAGACTCAACGCCGCACTGAACCGGTCTTGCTGCTCTGGGGGGACAGCCCGAGGGTCGACCTTGACGATGCGTGCGAACGTGTCGGCGAGGCTACGGCTGGTTCTTCTTCGGGGGGGCATCAGAGGACGACATCTCGCCCCGCTTCCGACGGGCGTCCAGCGACACGACCGTCGGGCCTGCCTTGGCTTCTTCGATGGCTTTCACGTACGATGTGAGCACGAGCACGTCGTCCCAATGGCCGTCAGCTGCAGCGCGCTCTACGGACCTCCTGAGCGCTGCGGCAAGGCCGTCCGTGGGGTGCGTCATTCTTTTCTGTTCCCCCCCTAGCAGGTATTCAGTCGTTCCCACCTGCGATCGAGTACTTACAGATCCGACACCGTCGCTGGCCGGATCGACGATCGAGCTGTTTTCCAGACCCTTTGCGATTTCTACGATCGTTTTGGCCGTTTCACCTCTATTACGACATTTGACGCGGGCAGTCAGGGCAGCGAGCGTGTCGAGCTCGTGACCGGCGGCCGAATCCGAGCTTGAAGCGGAAACGCTCCGAGACCACTGTCCGCTGGCGCCCCGGCAGGGCGCGAGTGTCCGAGCAGAAGGGTCTCGCCGACGTGAAGAGTTTTCGTTCGCTCGCAGCGGTCGCGAGCCTCGTGTTCGTTTCATCCATCGGTCCAGCGGCGAGCGCTGACGCCGGCGCCGACGCGGCTCCGACGAAGACCGACGGCAGCGTTCGGGATGCGGGGCCGCTCCTCGACGCGACGGCGACCGGTGACGCGGTATCCACGAGCGACGCCACGCTCCCGCCACCCACCCACGCCGTCGGCGCAACCTGCCAGAAGGACGCCGACTGCGCGAAGGGGCTCACCTGTCTGACGTCGACCACGGACTCGCTCGGCAGCGGGGGTCCGCCGAACGGTCTCTGTAGCGTTTCGTGCGCCGCGAACGGCCAGCAAGACTGCGATCGCGTCGACACCAACTCGTTCTGCGCCGCCGACAGGACCGGCGCTTTGCGTTTCTGCCACGAGCTCTGTGACTTCGGGCCGCCCGACGGCGGCTTCCCGAAGTGCCACGAGCGCAACGACATGGCGTGCTCGCCCTCGCAGTCGACCAACCGCGGACTCTGCGCACCGACGTGCCGCGGCGACTACGACTGCGTGGGCCGCGTCTGCGACCCGGGCACCGGGCTGTGCTCGAAGAGCGTCTCGGGATCGCTGCCGTTCGGCAGTGCGTGCGATGGCTCGGCGCAGACGACGGACTGCATCGGCACGTGCGGGACGCTCGGCACGAGCGCTCCGAGCACGGGCAACTCGTTCTGCACGATGACCTGCGCACTCGGCCGCCCGGCAGCGTGCGGGCAAGATCCGAATGCGTCGGGCCCTCCCACGGCGGGGTGTATCTTCAGCTTCGACTCGAGCGAGGGGGACGGCGACGTCGGGGAGTGCGGGCAGCTCTGCGACTGCGATTCAGACTGCAAGAACCCCGGTTTCATCTGCAGCCCGAACGCCGGCAAGAACGCGGGGCGCGCCGGCGCCTGCGTGCCGAAGCTGACGTTCGACGGCCTGACGCCGGGCATGTCGTGCGGTGCAGGCAAGCCCAAGCCTGTGAGCGACGCCGGTTCGAAGGCTGTTCATGATGACGGCGGCAATGTCGCCGACGCCACGGTGGATAGCGGCGTCGGCCCGCGCGTGTCGGCCACCGGTGGCTGCTCGTGTCGAATGGTTCACCGTGAGCCTTCGGTCCCTCCCGCGGCCTTCCTCGGCCTGCTGGTCGCGACGTTCGGCCTCCGGAGGCGTTCCGGCGCGAAGCGGCGCTGAGCGCTGGCGGACTGCGCAGAAAGCGCTAGTACGCCGCCGCGAAGCAACGGGACCCAGCCAGCCTGCAACGCGTTTCGAACGCGCTGGAAACCGTCGCGATACGCGTGTCCTTGCAAACTCGAGGAGTAATGGAAAAGGCGGAAAGCCGCGGTTCAACACCGTCCGGCATCCGGGTCGCACATGCAGCAGCGTTGAAAGCGCGAAGGCTCATCAAGGGAGCACCACACGTCACGCTGGAGGAACACGGACCGAGTCGCGCGACGCTGCGGCTCGATGGGGTATTCATGGCAGGCTTCGTCGGGAGCCTCGCGGCGGGTCTCGCCGCGCACGGCGTCAGTATCGTGAAGGGGTTCGCCGAGGCGAACGTCTTCGGTGAATGGGAGGCGGAGCTCGAGATCGAGCGGAGCCCAGACGGAACCTGGCCGGGCCTGGCCGATTTCGTTCGCTTCGCCGATCGTGACGTTCGCGACTACTCGGCGGCACGTGTGCAGCTCTCGACCGGCTCTGCATCGCGCGTACCGGATCACGGAGGCTCGCTGCTCGTCATCGTCGAGGGCGAAGATCAGATCGGCTTCCTCGCCAGCGTGCTGAACCGGCTCGCGCAGGTGGCGCTGTATCCGGTGGAGATCGCGGTCTCGACGACCGCGGGCCGTGCCGCGGACCGCTTCTGGCTACGCGCGCCCGGTCACCGCGAGCCGCGCCCGGAAGCGCTGCAGGCCGTGTCGCTGGCGCTGCACCCGGTGCTCGGGCAGACGGGCTAGAGCGTCATTTCTTCGCAGCGGCCGCCCGGCGCCCGTACTGCTGCGCGTTGTACTCTTCGATCTGCTTCGCGTACTCGGGCGGCAAACCCTGGGTCATCCGCTCCGCGCTCGCCTTGAACTGGTCGAGCTTCGCCGCAGTGCGGTCCTTCTCGTCGAGCGAGTCATAGGTCTTCCACACGGACGTGGCCTGATTCAGCCGCTGCTGGGCGGCGTCAGCCGTCTGCTTGGCCGCGTCAGTCACGCGCTTGGCGAGCTCCGCTTCCTTGTCCGTGATCTCCTTGTCGAGCGGCGAGGTCTGCGTGGAGTCGTTGCAGATCTTCCACGCACGATCGCGCCACTGACGCGCGAGATCCGGCTGATCCTTCGACAGGGCGTCGCGGGTGACCCGGATGGCCTCGTCGCATTTTTCCTTGTCCACGCAGCCGGCAGCCGCGCCGAGCGCGGAGAGGACGCACGCGGCGCCGAGAAGCCCTCGGCGGAGTCGATCGTCGAAGGATGTCATCAGTGAGCCCCTCAGCGCCTGCTACCGCGCTTCTTCTTCGGCGCAGGCCGCGCGACGCGCGCCGCGACCGTCGCCGGCGGAGCCCCCGTGCGCACTCGCTTCGTCGACTTGGGAGCGTCGTCGCTCGGGTCACGCGCCTTGCGACCGCGAGCGGCCTTGCCCTTGGCGCCTCGACGGCTCTTCGCGGTCGCTGCCGGCGGTTCCACTACCACCGCCGCCGCCGCTTCCTTCTGCTTGCGTCGGCCCTTCGCAGGCGCCGGCTCGGCAGGGGCCTTCGTGGCCTTCTTTGGGCCGCCGCGCGAAGAGAGGAGCTCCTTCGCCATCTGCTTGGCGCGGTTCGTCTTCTCCCAGGGGAAGCCCTTGCGGCCGAAGTGCCCGTACGCCGCCGTCTCGCGGTAGATGGGGCGCAGCAGGTCGAGCTGCTCGATGATCGAGCGCGGCCGCATGTCGAACGTGTTCGCGATGTAGTCGCCGAGCGTCTCGTCGTCGACCTTCCCCGTGCCGAACGTGTTCACGTGCACGCCGACGGGCTTCGCGACGCCGATCGCGTAGGCGACCTGGAGCTCGCATTTCCGAGCCAGGCCCGAGGCGACCACGTTCTTCGCGACGTAGCGCGCGTAGTACGCGGCCGAGCGGTCCACCTTCGACGGATCCTTGCCGCTGAACGCGCCGCCGCCGTGACGGCCCATGCCGCCGTAGGTGTCGACGATGATCTTGCGGCCGGTGAGGCCGGCATCGCCGAAAGGCCCGCCGATCACGAACCGACCCGTGGGGTTGATGAAGAACTTCGTCTGCTTGTCGATGAGCTTCGACGGGATGGCCTTGCGTACGACAAGCTCCATCACGGCGTCCTTGAGCGTCTCGTAGGACACGTCGGGTGAGTGCTGCGTGGAGACGACCACCGCGTCGATGCGCACGGGCTTGTCCCCGTCGTACTCGACCGTGACCTGGCTCTTTCCGTCGGGGCGGAGGAAATCCACCTCTTCCTTCTTCCGCACCAGCGCGAGCCGCTCGGTGAGCCGGTGCGCGTACATGATGGGGGCCGGCATCAGCTCCGGCGTCTCGTCGCACGCGAAGCCGAACATCAGGCCCTGATCTCCGGCGCCCTGCTCCTTGAACAGGCCTTCACCCTCCGTCACGCCCTGCGAGATGTCGGGCGACTGCGGCTCGATGGCCGTCATGACGGCGCACGTCTCCCAGTCGAAGCCCATGTCGGAGCCGACGTAGCCGATCTCCTTGATGGCCTGGCGGGCGAGCCGCCCGAAGTCGACCGTCGCGCGGGTCGTGATCTCGCCGCCCACGATGACGAAGCCCGTCTTGCAGAACGTCTCGCACGCGACGCGCGAGAGCGGATCTTGCGCGAGGCAGGCGTCGAGCACTGAATCGCTGATGGCGTCGCAGAGCTTGTCGGGGTGACCTTCGGTGACGGACTCGGATGTGAAGAGGTAGCGGCTCATTTCGGGCGCGGACATTACCATGCCCGGCCGCCTTGCACAGCAGAAGGACCCGGCGTTCGTCTTTTGTCTCGCTTCCGCCCGCGCGCTCGGGTCAGTGGGCCCCGGGGGTTACTTTGCGAGGCGCGGGAGTGCGCGCCAGCGTCACTCGAATCACGCTGTCGCGTCGCACGAGCGTGAGCTTCACCGTCGTGCCCACGTCCCCGGAAAGCGAGCGATAGAGTTCCCGCTCACCCATCTGCCGCACGTCTCTTCCATCCACGAGCAAGATCTCGTCGCCCGGCTCGAGACCCTGTTTGGCCGCGGCGAGCCCGGGCGGTGCGTCACGGACGAACAGCCGCCCATCCGGCCTCTGGCCGAGCAGCGCTCCAATGGTCCCCATCTCCGGACTGCACCCGAGCGCCCCCACCAAACCACCGGCAATCGCGAGGGAAACGCCCACCCTTCGAAGGCCCCAGCGCACCTTGACTCGATTCTCCCGCTGCGTATGCTCCCGGGCCTTCCGAATCGCCACCTTAGCGCGAGCGAAGGTACCAGACTTCGGAGTCCTCACGAACGAATCATCAGAATCGCCCGCTTAGCTCAGTGGTAGAGCAGCGCTTTCGTAAAGCGCAGGTCTTCGGTTCAAGTCCGAAAGCGGGCTCCCAGACGATCGAGAAGCGACGCGCCGTGTGCCGGCCGAGGACGTCGCGCCGCCAGCGAGTCAGGCGCGGCCCTGGATGTACTCCGTCAGATGTTCGATGTGAGTCGCCTGCTCCTGGATGAGGTTCTTGACGATGTCACCGATGGACACGACGCCGGCGATGCGGCTCCCGGAGAGCACCGGTAGGTGTCGGATGCGTCGTTCGGTCATGGTCTGCATGCACCGCTCGACGTCGGTCGACAGGGTGACCGTGTACGGACGGCTCGTCATGATCTCGAACACGCGCGTGCCCTTGGACGTGCGACCTTCGACGGCGATGCGCCTCAGGTAGTCGCGCTCCGTCACGATGCCGACGAGCGCGCCGTCCTTCACGACGAGGAGCGCGCCCACGTTGTTGTGCACCATCTTCTCGATGGCTTCGTACACCGTGGCCTCGGGTTCAACGCTGTGCGCAATGCTGCCTTTTTCGGAGATGATGTCTGCGACGGTTGCCATGACCGAAGGAAGAGCAGTGTTCGTGCCACGGCCTTGTCTGGCGCGCGCTCGCCGCACCGTCGTCGCGAATGCTTCCAGGTCCCTGAAATCGTGCGCGATATAGCGCACGGACCCCGGCGTGTGCGGTCATGTGTGCCGGCGTGTTCTGCGGGGGCGAATGTCTACAGCTGCGGCTTCACGCGACACTCGGTGCGCGCGCCCGCTGCAATTCGAGGATGTTGAGGCGCCGATCGTCGACCGATGGTCGGCCGACCGTCGTGCCCCGTGCAGCGTCCGGAGCGAAGTGGGATCTGCTCGCATTTCTGCCCCATTCGGCAATCGACGTTGTCGGATGGGACTGCGCACGAGGGTTGCACTGGCGGCGGGGCGAAAGGCCCCTCGCATGCTCATTCTTCAAAATAGCTCGGTACTGATCGCCGCTCTCTCCCTCGCTTTCACGGGCTGCACGCTCAAGGTGAACGGCTCCGATGCCGACGGAGGTGCGCAGCCTGCGTCGGGGGGCACTCCGGCAGGGACGGGCGGAACTTCGTCGAACGCCGGCGGAACGTCGAGCGGCGGAACTTCGTCGAGCGGCGGTGGAACGTCGAGCGCTGCCGGAGCCTCGTCGAGCGCCGGCGGAACGTCGGCATCACGGGAGGACGCTTCGACGGGCGCAGCCGGTACGGCGCCTGGGGTGCAGGGCGCAGACGCCGGCAGCGACGCGACAGATGGCGACGTCTGTGGCCACACGGAGTTGCACCCGAACGACACTCGAGAGACGGCGACCCCCTTCACGCTGGGCGCCACGGTGCACGCCTGTCTGCAGCAGTACGGCGACCAGGACTTCTACGAATTCACCGTCCCGGCGAGTCCGGCTCAAGGCGGCGTGGT
>CAYUAW010000047.1:0-1537 GCA_964442485.1 uncultured Polyangiaceae bacterium | reverse complement strand
GCCGGCGGCGCCGTGTCGCTCTCGGCCATGGTGAGCGCCGGCGACTACTTCATCCACGTCTCGCCGTACGAGCAGTCCGCCATACTAGGAGGGGGAGCGACCATCCCGACTTTTGCAACCCGTCCCTACTCGCTCGACGTGAGCATGCAGTAGAGAGAGGACACTTGGATTCAGAGACAGGCCCTAGCCGACCCGCTTCGGTACCAGCCCCTCTTCGCGCAGGAACTCGACGGTCTGCCGGACGCCGACCTCGAGCGGCGTCGGGGTGAAGGCGAGCTCGCGCTCCGCCTTCGTGGTGTCGATGCGTGGGTTCCAGAGCAGGAACGAGAGCTGGCCGGGGGCGATGAGCGGTCGGAAGCCGAACGCGCGGGCAAGCGGGGCAGTGCCGTGCGCGACGGCTTGCATGAGCCAGCGCGGCGCGACGTTGGGGACCTTCGTGTAGCCCGCTTCGCGCGCGATGAGCGTCACGAGTTCGTGATTCGACGCGTGCGCGTCGGCGAGCAGATAGCGTTCGCCGTTCTGACCTCGCTCCGCGGCTGCGACGTGTCCGGACGCGACGCCTTCCACGTAGGCGAGCGACATGCCGCCCGGTGGCACCATGGGCATCTGCCCCGTCAGGAGCTGAATGAAGAGCGAGTTGACGCCGACGTGCACGGGGCTTGGCCCGTAGACCGCACCGGGATTCACGTAGACGAGGTCGAGCCCGCGCGCGCGCACGGCCTCAGCCTCGCGCTCCGCGGCCTGCTTGGAGCGCTCGTAGGCGGTGGGCTTCGGATCCGGGTCGAGATGTGTCTCAACGAGGGTGCCGCCCGGCGGCGCGGCGAACACGTCCATGGTCGACGTGTAGACGAGGCGCTTCACGCCGGCTGCGAGGGCGGCGCTCGCGACGTTCGCGGTGCCCTTCGTGTTCGTTCGGTCGAACGCCGTCTCGTCGCGCTGCCACTGCTCGGGCATGCCGGCGGTGTGGAACACCCACTCGATGCCCGAGAGCGGCCCGGAGAGCGAAGCGGGGTCTTCGATGTCGCCGCGGACGAGCTCGACGCTCGCCGGAACGAGCGCCCGTGCCCGCTCGGGATCGCGTACCAGGGCGCGGACCGAGTGACCGTCGCGCACGAGCCGCTTGGTGACCGCGTTGCCGATGAGGCCGGTGCTGCCAGTGACGAGCGTTCGCATGGAGGGCCGGACGCTAGCACCGAAACGGCGACGCTCGCCGCAAAACGCTCACTGCCATTCGGCAGCGGCGGCGTGTTTCTCGCGATAAATCGGCCTCACGAGCCCGAGCAGGACGGCGGCGAGCAGGCATCCGACGATCACGACCAGCGAGAGGCTGTAGCGCATCTTGGCCGGATCGTGGAACACCTTGTCGTTGATGAACGGGATGAGCGCAGGCCCGACTCCGAGTCCGAGCACGTTGATGACGAACAGGTAGATGGCGGAGACCTGCGCCCGGAGCTGGTTCGGCGTCACCTGGTTGATGGCCATTGAGCCGACGCTCGTGTAGGCGCTGAAAGGGAACGCGGCGACGCTCAGCGCGACC
>CAYUAW010000046.1:20965-32374 GCA_964442485.1 uncultured Polyangiaceae bacterium | reverse complement strand
GACGGGGCGGCCGCGCAGGCGCGGCGGGGGAACGGGCCGGAGGGAGGGCGAGAGGAAGTAGGAGGGCGAGGGCGAGAGGAAGTGGGAGGGCGAGGGCGAGAGGAAGTGGGAGGGCGAGAGGAGGTGGGAGAGCGAGAGGAGGGAGCGGAAGCGGGAGACGGACGAAAGCGACGTCATTCCGCAGCGCGACGTCAGTCGTCAGCCCGCGTGGCTCCGCCACGCGGGCCGCCACGACCTGCAAGGCATGGAAGAACAGATCACGATCCGCCACTGAAAGGCGAGTGAGACTACGGGCGGAGCCGGCGCGGACTGCTTTCAGCAAGCGAAGGTCGCGCGACGATTCTGAAAGGCGCGGTGGAAAATCAAACTCCAGTGAGACTACCGGCGAAGCCGGCGCGGACTGTTCTCAGCTCGCGAGGGTCGCGCGAGGTTTCTGGCTGGCGCGGTGGAAAATCAAGAGGATGGAAAATCAACCCAGAAAACCCCAGCTCAGGGCTCGGGGGATGGGGCGTGCAGGGTGAACCAGCCGGCGGTCAGGGCGTCGAGGGTGGCTTCTTGCTCTGCTCGGGATAGGGCGGCTTGTTCCAGGTCGTCGGCGCTCGCCTTCGCGTCGGTGGCGCGCAGGACCGCGCGCTGCCAGGCGAACAGCGCTTCCAGCACTCTGCCGCGCAGCTTCGCCATGGCGTCGGCGTGCTCGCGCCGGAGGCGCTCCACGGCGACCTCTTCACGATCGAAGACGAGGCGATCGAGGTGCCAGATCAGACGCGCCTCCAGCCAGATGCCGGCGCCGCCGAGGGCCGTGTAGTGATACGGGTCGTCGACCGTCGGGGAGAGCCTCAGCGAGTCGTCCGTCGAGCGCGCCGCACGAAGAAACAGCTCCGGCAAGATCGCCGCCGTGTGCGTGCGCGCCGCCATGCTGGAGAGGTGAGCAAGCACGGCTGGGCTCCCTGCTGCGCGCATCGCCGCAGCGACCGCTGCCCGGGCAAGGCCGGGGGTGACGAGCGCAGGACGCAAGCGCGGAACCGCTTCCATGGCGGGTGCGGTCGCGGACGGCTGCGGCGAGGGTGGGTCGGCGCGCGCGCTCGGCGCAGCGACGAACGAGAGCGTGACGAGCGACAGAAACGACGCCCCGGAGCGCATGCGGCTCCATCGGACGCGCACGCGCCTGGTTGCGCGAGATCGCCCGCGTCAGCCCTGCAACGGCACGGAGCCGGCCACCGCGGAGCGAGCGACGACTCCGTCGAAGCTCGTACCCTTGCGCGGCGCCCACAGGACGTCATGGCTGCCCGGAACGGGGCGCACCTCTCCGGCGACGGAGGTGGCACGGAAGTGGCCATCCCACTTGCGACCGAGCGCAGCTCGGACCACGGAACCGCACTCGAGATCGAGGAGCGAAAGGGTGCCGCGCCGCCCGTTCAGGGAATGATCTCGTTCGACACGCTCGACGCCCCCGGCGCGCGCGCGATACTCCACGACGCGCAGCACCGGAACGTGGCCGTTCGTGGCGGCGTCCCCGACCTCGAAGTAAACCGACGCGCTCGCAGCGCCCGTTCGCAGCAGGACCACAGCGTCCTCTCTCGGCTCGTCGGGTAGGTCGGCACTCCCCGCCGTCGGGCTCTCCGCCGTCGCTGCGGCCTCGGCCGTGTTCGCTTCCGGCGCGGGCTCGAGTCCGGCCGAGGAGCTCGCCGGAGGCGCCGCGGGGAACAGTGTCAGCGCGTCGGGTTCGTCGTTCGCGTCGACGGTCCTCGGCGCCGGGATCAGAGTCATCAGATCCGGACCGTCGTCGACGAGCTCGCTCGTCGACGGCTTCGCCGGCATCAACGTCGCGCGATCCGGTTCGTCGTCTGCGAGCTCTCCCGTTGGTGGCGATGCCGGCATCAACGTTACGTGATCGGGCTCGTCCTCCGTCAACTCGCTTGCCGCCGGCCGCGCCGGCATCAATGTAGCGTGGTCCGGCTCGTCCTCCGCGAGCGCACTGGCCGCCGGCCGCGCCGGCATCAGCGTCGCGTGCTCCGGCTCGTCGTCCGCGGGTTCGCCTGCGGCCTGCGCGGCCGGGGGCAGCGTGACGGGATCAGGATCGTCGTCCGCTGCCTCGCTCCACGCCGGGACGTTCGGCACGAGCGTCGCCTGCTCCGATTCGTCTTCGGAAAGCGTGCGCGCCTCCGGCGTGACAGGCTCGAGCCCGTCTTCGCTCGGCAGGTTCGAGCCCTGCTTCGCGCGCTTCGCGTCGCGCTCGGCCACGAGGCGCGCGCGCAGCCGTCGCGCCACCTCATGGTCCGACTCGCTCTCGACGACCTCGTCGAGCATCCCGATGGCCCGATCGAAATGCCCCTGCGCGCCGTAGATCTCGGCGAGGGTCACGGTGGCCACCGGCGGATGCTCGGGCCCGCGCGGCTCGAAGCGGATTTCTCCGCGAATCATCGCCGCGGCGTCCGGCAGATTCAGCCCGAGCTCGACGGCGCTCGCGATGAGGTCGCGCGCGACGCCGAGCCAGCCGCGCACCTTCTTGCGCTCGACCGGGTTCGGCGTGCCGAGCCGCAGCACCTCGTCGACGAGCTCGACGCGCGTCATCACCTCTGGACGCTTCACGCCGAAGCGTCGCGCCTCCACCACCAGCTCTTCGCGACCGAGCGCTTCGAGCGCATCGCGGTCCAACCCCTCCGCCATTTTACCTGCCAGCCTTCTCGATGAGATCTTCCAGCCGATCGCACGCCTTCTCCAGCACCTGCTTCGACGGACCGAAGGAGAAGCGCGTGTAGTCGCGAAAGCGGGAGCTCTGCGCGCCGCGGCGCTTGCCCGGATTCACGTCGAAGAACTGACCGGGAACGGTGATCACCTTCTGCTCGAGCCCTGCCCTGAAGAGCTCCATCCCGTCCGTGAGCGGAGGCGGCAATCCCGACAGCTTGCCCCACACGTAGAACGTCCCCTCCGGCATCAGATCCACGGTGACGCCCATCTTCTGAAGACGGCTCACCAGGTAGTCCCGCTTCGGACGGAAGCTCTGAACGATGGCGCGCGTCTCCCGGATGGTCGGCTCCTCCGCGAGCAGTGGCACCGCGACACGCTGGAGCGGCTTGCTACCGCCGCCGTCGAGGAACGAGCCTGCGCTCGCGACGGCATCCACGACCTTCCGCGGGCCGATGGTCCACGAGACGCGCCAGCCGGGGTATCGCCAGTTCTTCGTGAGCCCGTCGATGAGCACGACGGGATCGCGATCGACGTCCTCCACGTAGCGCGCCGCGCTCTCGACGGGGAGGGCATCGCCCGTCGCCGTCCACACGTAGTGCGAGTAGAACTCGTCGAGGATCAGCGTGCAGTCGAGATCGCGCGCGACGGAGACCCAGCCGCGGAGCTCCTCGCCCCGCACGTGGCGCCCGGTCGGGTTGCACGGATTCGACGCGAGGATCGCCGACAGCCCGCGCCCGAGGACCTCGCGACGGAGATCCTCCGGAGAGAAGGCGTAGCCACGCTCTCCCTCGAGCAGGATGGGGATCGCGGTGAACGCGCGGAAGATGGAGAGTAGCTCCTCGTACGCCGTGTAGTCGGGCAGGAAGTGCCCGAGGTTCACCGTGCCGATGCTCGCCGCCACGCGAGTGAGCGCCGCGCGCCCGCCGCCCGACACGCTGACGTTCTCTGCCGAGTACTGCGACGGCAACCCGCGGCGGTACAGGCGATTGTAGAGCGACGCCACCGCTTCTCGCAGCTCCCACACCCCGGCGATGGGAGCGTAGTCCTGATCGCCCGGATCGATCTCGAGCGCGTTCACGCGCGCCGGCGCTCCCGGAAGCTCGCCCGTCTCGGGCTGCCCTTGACCGAGGTTGCACCAGTCCGGATCCTCGCCCTTGTAGCCGCGCCGAACGGCTTCCGTCGTCACGAAGATGACGCCGGTCCGGGGCACCGTCCGGAACGCACTGATCGCTGGTTCGCCGTTCACGGCGGCGACATTAGCACCTTCAGGACCAGGCGCCGAGAGCGGCCGGGTCCGGAATTTCTTGCTCGGTCGCGTGACGCGCCGTCTCGATGTCCGCGCGGATGCGAGCGACGAGCTCCTCGACCCCGGAGAACTTCATCTCCGGCCGGATGCGCCCGACGAGGTGCACGCGGAGCTCCGCTCCGTACAGATCGGCGTCGAAGTCGTGCAGATGTACCTCGACGCTGAACCCGGCGCCGAAGGTCGGCCGGTTGCCGATGTTCGCGACGCCCGTCGAGAGACGCACGGCGCCTCCGGGAGCGTCGACGCGATCGACGAGGCACGAGTAGACGCCGTAGGGTGGCAAGGCTTCCACGACGCGGCCGAGGTTCGCCGTGGGGACGCCGATCTGCCGGCCCCGGCCGTCCCCGCGCACCACGACGCCCGACAGCGCGTGCGGGCGACCGAGCAGACGACGCGCCGCGAGCAAATCGCCCTCGGCGATGCACGCGCGGATGCGGCTCGACGAGAAGGTACCCTCCGCATCGCCCGCGAGCGGCTCGGCGCGCGCCTCGAAGCCGAACGTCTTGCCGAGCTCCTCGAGCATCTTCAGATCACCTGCGCGATTCTTTCCGAAGCGGAAGTTCTGACCGACGACCACCACGCGCGCCGAGAGGTCGCGCGCGAGGAGCTCCTCGGCGAACGCGGTCGGGCTGGTGGCGGCAAGCTCCATCGTGAAGGGCTCCACGACGACGGTCAGCTCCGGCGCGCAACGGCAGAGGAGCTCGACCTTGCGCGGAAGCGGCGTGAGCACCGGCTGCCCACCCTTTCCGAGCACGACTGACGGATGGGGATGGAACGTGAGGACCACCAGAGCGAGCCCCTTCTCGCGGGCGGCCTGCTCGGCGAGGGCGAGCACGGCGCGGTGCCCTACGTGCACGCCGTCGAAATTGCCGATCGCGACGAGGGTCGGCGCGTCGCCCCGGGCGAGCGCGCGCGCGCCGTCGATACGCCGTGGCTGGAGCACGGCGGTTTCTACTACGCCGGCTCGCCGCCGGCCAAGCGCACCTTGCCTTGCCGCGACGCCGGGCGTAAGGACGGCACCGAGCATGACCCCCGAGCAAGCGGTCGCCGAGGCGCGCAAGGCCGAGCTTCGCCCCGTCTACCTGCTCGCAGGGGAAGAGCGCTACCTGTCTTCGCTCGTCCTCGGCGAGCTCCGCCGGGCGGTCCTCGGCGGGATGGACCTCGGACTCAACGACGACCAGTTCGACGCCGGCGATGTGGACGCGGACGCCGTCCTCTCCGCCGCACGCACGCTCCCGATGATGGCGAAGCGACGCCTCGTCGTGGTCCGTTCCGTGGAGCGATGGGAACCCAAGGGCGAAGGCAAGGCCGCCGCCACGGGGCGCGGCGCCGCGCTCGACCGCATCGCCGAGTACGCGGCCGCGCCGTCACCGACGACGACGCTCGTGCTCGTGGCGGGCAAGCTCGACGCGCGTCGGCGGCTGGTGCTCGCCGCCAAGAAGGAGGGCTTCCTGGTCGACTGCGAAGCGCCGTCGCGCGGCGCGTTGCCGTCTTGGATCGTGCGACGCGCGAAGGAGCGCGGGAAGAATCTGTCGCCCGCCGTCGCCGAGCTCCTCGCCGATATCGCCGGCCCCGAGCTCTCGCGTCTCGACGACGCAGTCGAACGGCTTTCCCTCTACGTGGGCGCGGAACCGGACATCGGCGAAGACGCGGTCGCGGACGCGATCGTCGGCGTGAAGCCCTCGAGCGTCTGGGAGCTGGTCGGCGCCGTGGGGAGGAGGGATCTTGGCGCCGCCCTCGCCGCGCTCACCCGGATCTACGACCCCAAGGATCGCGGCCTCCCGCTGCTCGGCACGCTCGCCTGGTCGGCGCGGCAGCTCATCAAATTCCAGGGGGCCACCGCGCGGGGGCTCTCGCCTCCGGATGCGGCGCGCCATGCAGGAGCCCCCCCCTTCAAGGCAGGAGAGCTCGCGGCGCAGGTCAGACAGCTCGGCGCGCGCGATCTGGAGCGCTTTCTCCTCGTGCTGGCCGACATGGATCTCGCACTGAAAGGCGGCTCCAAGCGTCCGGCACGGGCGATTCTGGAGGCGTCTCTTGTAACCCTTTGCCGGCGGGCGCGCGGCGACGACGCGCATGCCGGGGCTTGACCCATTGTGGGCAGGCCTCAGGTTGTAGGCTAATAATGTGGAAGCCGGTGCCCTCCAGCCAAAACGGAACGATGCGAAGCGGCACCCCCACACCAGCTAGTCGTCCCCACGTCTCCATGCAGCGACTCGAGGCTCTCGCGAAGGCGCCGCTGCCGACCCGACACGGGGTCTTTCAGTTGCACGTCTTCCGGTGGGACGATCCGGAGGCGCATCCGGGGCTGTCGAACGAGCACCTCGCGCTGGTCATGGGCGACGTGCGCGGCGCGCGCGGCGTCGCGGTGCGCGTGCATTCCGAGTGCCTCACGAGCGAGGTGTTCGGCTCGCTGAAGTGCGATTGCCGCCAGCAGCTCGAGCAGGCCATGGAGGAGGTCGCCCGCCGCGGGCAAGGCGCCGTGCTCTACCTGCGCCAGGAGGGCCGCGGCATCGGCCTCGCGAACAAGATCCGCGCGTACGCGCTACAGGAGCTGGGGGCCGACACGATAGAAGCGAACCGCCTTCTGCATCTCCCGGTCGATGCGCGCCAGTACGACGTGGCCGCCGCGATGATTCGCTCGCTCGGCATCGAGTCGGTCGAGCTGATGACCAACAACCCGAAGAAGATCGAGGCGCTGAAGGGCCTCGGCGTCCAGATCGAGGATCGTCTGCCCGTGCTCGTGGAGCCGAACCGCTACTCGGCAGGGTACCTCGACGTGAAGCGACGCCACATGCAGCACGAGCTGCCGAGCAACGTCGGGCACGCGATGCCGAGCGAGAGCGACGTTCTCCCTCAGCTCGAGCCGCGCAAGGCGTCGGGCGACTAGTGTGGTGAGTCCATGGCTCGCCGGGGCCGGTCGGCAGAGCCCCTCTGAAGTTCCGGCGAAGGCACCGTTCTGACTCGCCAACTGGACTGTCTCATTCGTGTGCCGAGTCAGAGGCTCGGCACACCGCCGAACGAAATCTCGCGTCAGCCCTTCTTCGCCATCGCGAGCCGCTTCTTCAACCGCGACGCGTAGCCGAGCTTCGTCTCCTGCTTGGCGCGACCGATGGCGAGCGCGTCGTCAGGGACGTCCTTCGTGACCGTGGTACCTGTCGCGACGTAGGCGCCCTTGCCGATCGTCAAGGGCGCGACGAGCTGCGAGTCGCTGCCGATGAAGGCGTTCTCTCCGATGACCGTCCTGTGCTTCTGGTACCCGTCGTAGTTGCAGAAGATGGTACCCGCGCCGATGTTCGCCCCGGCGCCGACGTCGCCGTCGCCCAGGTAAGACAGGTGGTTTGCCTTCGCGCCGCGGCCGACGCGCGTCTTCTTCGTCTCGACGAAGTTTCCGATGTGAGCGTCGTCCTCGATGACGCTGCCCGGCCTGAGATGGGCGAAGGGGCCGATCTGCGCGCCGGCGCCGACCTTGCTCTCGACGATGACGCTGTACGGTTTGACGTTGGCGCGCTCGCCGAGCTCGGAGTCCGTGACCACGCACCCGGCGTCCACCACCGCGCCGGACGCGACGCGGGTGTTCCCGCGCAGTTCCGCGCCGTCCTCGATGCGGGCGTCCTCGCCGATGACGACCGTCTCGTCGATGCGCGCCCCGCCACGCACGGTGACGCCAGCGATCCGGTGCCGCTCGGCGATGCGATGGAACAACGCCTCCTCTGCGTGAGCGAGCTGCGAGCGATCGTTCACGCCGACGAGCGCGTCGGCGTTGCCCGTCACGGCGGCGGCACCGCCGTCCTTCGCCGCGAAGGCGATGATGTCCGTCAGGTACAGCTCGCCCTGCACGTTGTTCGGTTCGAGGTTGGCCAGGCCGGCGCGCAAGACCTCGGTCCGCGCGGCGTAGAACCCGGAGTTGACCTCCTTCAGGGCCTTCCGCTCGGCGGCATTGATGTCGCGATCCTCTCGAACGGCGAGCACCTGTCCCTCGACGTCACGGATGACGCGGCCGTACCCGGAAGGGTTCTCCAGGTGCGCCGTGAGGAGAGCGATCGTCGTGGTCGCGTTCCCGAGCGGGACCAGCAGCTCCGTGAGATCCGAAGGGCGGATCAGCGGCGCGTCGCCGATCAGTATGAGCACGCGGTCGGCGTCCCCCGCCGCGCTTAGCCCGATGTGCGCCGCGTCACCGGTTCCGCGCGGCACCGCCTGCACGGCCGTGACCACATCGGCGTCCGGGAATGCCGCCTTCACATGCAGCAGGATAGGCGCCTCCGTCTCGGCGCTGACGACCACCACGACCCGCGTCGCGCCGGCGGCGAGCGCCGCTGCGATGGGGTAGTGCACGAGAGGCCGGCCAGCCACGGGGTGCAGCACCTTTGGCAATCGGCTCTTCATCCGCTTGCCCTGCCCACCTGCCAGTACGATCGCAGCGACTCGCTCCATTTTTCGTCCCTTGCGGCGAAATGCGCCAGTACCGCCCTTTCGTGCGGGGTCTCCAAGCTTACGCCGAACCTCGGAGTCGGGGATGCCGGATCCGTCGGACGAGTACCTCCGGCGGTGTGGCGAGAAGTCACGGAAGTTGGTGCTATCTCCCCAACGGTGCACTAGTCTCCCGCGCGTTTACGAGCATGTTCGGCATCGGTCAGAAGAAGAGTGACTTGGCCTTCTACGAGGCGTTCTCGGCCCACGCGGCGCGCAGTGTGGAGGCGTCGCGTATCGTCGCCAGGATGGTCGCCGCACCGCAGAACATCGTGGAGCTGGCGAAGGCCGTGCAGGAGGCCGAGTCGGCGGGGGACAAGATCACCCACGAGACGATAGCCCGCCTGCACAAGACCTGGCTCACGCCCATCGACCGAGCCGACATCCACTCGCTCATCACTTCCCTGGACGACGTGCTGGATCTGACCGAAGCCGTGTCGGAGCGCTTTCTTCTGTACGGGATGACGAGCTCGCCGAACTTCGTCGTGCAGCTCGCAGACGTCCTGGTCCGGGCCACCGTCGACATGGAGCGGGCAGTGCGCCTCCTGCCGAAGGTGAAGCAGCCGAAGGAGATGCTCGACCTGTGCGTCGAGATCAACCGGCTGGAGAACGAGGCCGACGAAGAATATCGACGCGGCCTCGCGGAGCTCTTCAAGGGCGGGTTCGATGCGCTCACCGTGCTGAAATGGCGGGACATCATCGACAACCTCGAATCCGCCACGGATCGCTGCGAGGACGTCGCGAACATCCTCGAAGGGATCGTCCTCGAGTACGCCTAGAGCGGCTCGTCGTCGCGCGCTCAGAGTCCGGGAAAGACGCCTCGATGCACGCCCTCGTCGCGATCATCTGTCTCGCGCTCGTGTTCGACTTCATCAACGGCTTTCACGACGCGGCAAACTCCATCGCGACCGTCGTGTCGACACGCGTGCTCAGCCCGCGCTGGGCGGTCCTGTGGGCGGCGGGTTTCAACTTCATCGCCTTCCTGTTCTTCGAGACCAAGGTGGCAGGCAACATCGCCAAGGGCGTCGACCCACACGTGGTCACCCTGACGCTGGTCGCTGCGGGGCTCGTGGGCGCCATCATCTGGGATCTTCTCACCTGGTTGTGGGCTCTTCCTACGTCGTCGTCGCACGCACTGCTCGGCGGCCTCGCCGGGGCCGCCATCGTGAAGGCGGGCCCCTCGTCGCTCGACTCGGGGCTCTTCCTGAAGACGGGGCTCTTCATCGTGCTGTCTCCCGCGCTCGGGCTGGTGCTCGGGGCGCTTCTGATGCGAACACTGATGGCAACTCTCGGGCGCTTCGCTCCGAGCGTCATCGACCGCACCTTCCGGCGGCTACAGCTGCTGTCGGCCGCAGCGTACTCGATGGGACACGGCGGCAACGACGCACAGAAGACCGCCGGCATCATCGTGGCCGCCCTCGTCGCGTCGGGTCACATCACCGTCGAGACCGGTCAGCGTCCGCACGTGCCGGCGTGGGTCGTGCTCTCCTGCTTCGCGGCGATGGGGCTCGGTACGCTCTCGGGTGGCTGGCGCATCGTGCGCACCATGGGCATGCGCATCACGAAGCTCGCGCCGGTCGGCGGCTTCTGCGCGGAGACGAGCGGCGCGATCACGCTCTTCATCGCGACGCAGCTCGGCGTGCCCGTCTCGACGACGCACACCATCACCGGCAGCATCGTCGGCGTCGGCTCGGTGAACAAGCTCTCCGCAGTGCGCTGGGGCGTGGCCAGCCGGATCGTCTGGGCGTGGGTCCTGACGGTCCCGGGCGCCGCCCTGATCAGCGCGCTCACGTACTTCCTGTGCGTGAAGGTCGGCATTCCGCCGTAGCCCCGCCCGGCCCGCGTCCAATCGCAGGCCGGGCGCGGTTCGACTCGCGTCAGCTCGCGGCGGGCGCAGCGTCGGTGAAGCCCACCACCTCGCCGAAGCGGCCGTCCTTCGCCACCGACACGAAGTCCGTTCCACCGAGATAGAGCGGAGCTTCACGCGTACCCCCGCCCTCCCAGCTGAAGCGCAGATACGTGCCATGCGCCTCGATGCCGCTCACGAGCCGGAGCGTGTACCCGGGATGCGACTCCTGGGCCGTCGCGATCATCCTGTCTATCGCCTCGTGTCCGGTCGCTTGCCGGTGCGCGTCGACGTAGCTGCCGCGCTCCGTCCACGTCCGCGCGACGAGCGCGCGGCGCTGCTCCGGATTGCGCTCGTTCCATGCTCCGATGTAGCTCACGACCAGCAGGTTCACGTTAGACATCGTTCGGGTCCTTTCTTTCGGGCCGGGTTCCGGCACCGTCTCCGCTATCCTCGTGAACGACCGACCCGTGCGCGATTACCTCGGACGTCATGTCCTGATGACGTCCGAGGTAATGGAGCGCGCTCGCTCGAGAGGTAGAATCGGCGCATGGACTCGACTGCACGGTCCGCCGAGGTCGGCAGGCTGGTCCGCGCCTGGCGTCAGGCGCGCGGACTCAGTCAGCTCTCGCTGTCCCTCGAGCCGGGCATTTCCGCGCGGCATCTGAGCTTCATCGAGACCGGCCGCTCGAACCCGAGCCGCGACATGGTCCTGAACCTCGCCAGGCACCTGGAAGTGCCGCTGCGCGAGCAGAACACGCTGCTCGAGGCTGCGGGCTTCGCGGGCGTTCACCAGGAGACCCCGCTCGAGGCGCCGGCCATGGCCGATGTGCGCGGCGCGCTCGAGCACATCCTCGGCGCGAGCGAGCCGAACCCCTCGCTGATCGTCAACCGTCGCTACGATCTTCTGCTCGCCAATCGCGCGGCCCAGCGGCTCATCGCCTTCTTCGCCCCGAGGTGGCGTGGCCCGGCGAACATCGCGCGGCTGATCCTCGCGGAGGACGGACTACGCCCGTCCCTCGTGAACTACGAGGTGGTCGCAGAGCACATGGTCCATCGCCTGCGCACCGAGCTCGCGGCCCTCCGGACCCGCGACCGCGAC
>CAYUAW010000046.1:0-20865 GCA_964442485.1 uncultured Polyangiaceae bacterium | reverse complement strand
CATGGTCCATCGCCTGCGCACCGAGCTCGCGGCCCTCCGGACCCGCGACCGCGACGACGCGAAGCTCCTCGAGCTCGCCATCGCCGCGGAGCGGGACCTGCGCTCCGCCGAGGGGACGAGCGACCCAGCGCGCTCCATCCTGGTCCCCGTCGGGCTCAGCCACGACGGTGTCGCCATCGAGCTCTTCACGACGATCACTACGGTGGGGACGCCGCTCGACATCACGCTCCAGGAGCTGCGCATCGAGACGCTGTTCCCGGCGAACGCCGCGGCGCGCGCCTGGCTCGCCGGCGGCCTCGACTGAGCGAGTGCGCGGAGCGCTCGAAGCTCGCGATGGCGCGAAGACCTTCACCTTGCCGGCCGACAAGAGACCCTACCGCGTCACCGAGCGCGCGCCGTTCGCCGTCGGCTGCTGGGCCACCGGGAGCTCAGGCAGCGCGGCGGGCTGGGGTGCGACGATCGTCGCGAGCTCGCGGAAATCGTCCGCGCGATCCGTGGACGCGCCCGTCGTGTCGCCCTTCGAATAGACGACCAGCTTGTCACCGATGGAGATCGTGCTCGACGACGGGATGCGATTGATGCGCTCCATCATCGCCGTGCTCATACCGTAGCGCTTGCCGATCGAGGACAGCGTGTCCCCCTTCTTCGCGACGACCGTGATGCGCTTTCGTCCGTTCTGCTGCTCGAAGTAGTCGTAGAACTCGCGAGTCCCGGCGACGAGCACCCGCACTTCGTGCTC
Source organism: uncultured Polyangiaceae bacterium (assembly GCA_964442485.1). Classification (GTDB taxonomy): domain Bacteria; phylum Myxococcota_A; class Polyangia; order Polyangiales; family Polyangiaceae; genus DASZVB01. The sequence continues at coordinate 20,126 of CAYUAW010000046.1, read as the reverse complement.
GGAGAGAAAGCGCGCCCGCGAAAGCTCGGCGTTCTCCTTCACGAAGATCTCGAGCGCCATGCCCTGCTGCAGGGCCGCCGAGGGATCGAGGCCGTTCCACAGGGAGAGCTCCGACGTGCCCACGCCGAACGCCGTCGCGATGTCTTCGCGTCGATCGCCTTGCAGCACCTTGTAGAAGATGCGCTTCTTGCCCGGTTCGGCGAAGCGCCGGCCTGGCACCACGACCACCTCCGGGTCCTTCGGGTCGGCGAGGCCGCTCGACGTGGCGTGGGGCACCAGGATGACGCTGCCGGGGCGCAGCCGATCGTCGGGACCGAAGTGGTTCAGCTGCGCGAGGTCCTTCACGCTGGTCCCGAAGTCGGCGGCGATCGCGTCGAGACTGTCGCCGAAGCGTACCGTGTGGGGCTCGACCGCGGCGCCGAGCGCGTGGGACGCGCCGGCGAGCCGCTGCTCGGCGATCAGGCCGCGGCCGGCGGGCACGCGGACGGGGAAGCGCGCCGAAGCGCCCGCCGCGGGGGGCGTCCGAGACGAGAGGTATTCGGCGTTCAGCGCGCGCACGTCCTCGGGCGGAACGTCGGCGGCGCGCGCGACGTCACCCAAATCCACGTTGGGACCGACCGATACGGTGTCGAAGCTGATGGGCGCGTCCTGTTCGACGTCGTCGATGCCGAACGCACGCTTGTTGGCCATGGCGATCGCGGTCGCGAGGATCTTCGGAACGTAGAGCGTCGTCTCCCAGGGAAGCCCCGCCTCGTAGCGGGACAGCGCCCAGAAGTCGTTGTTGTTGAACTTGCGTACCGCGCGGAGGAGCCCCCCGTGACCCATGTTGTACGCTGCCATGGCGAGCTCCCAGCTGCCGAAGCGCGTGCGCAGATCGCTCAGGTAGCGCACCGCCGCCTCGGTGGACCGCTCGGGGTCGAGCCGCTCGTCCACCCAGCGATCCACGGTCAGGCCGTACATGCGAGCCGACTCCGGCACGAACTGCCACAGCCCCGCCGCACCCGCCGACGAAACGATGGTCGGATTGTGTCCACTCTCGATGAGCGACAGCCACACGAGATCCGTCGGGAGCCCCGCGCGTGCGAGCTCGGCGCGCAGAGCCGGGGCGAGGCGTCCGCACTTCTTCGCCCAGATGCGGAGAACGTTCTTGCCGCGCGGATCGTCGCGATAGAAGCCGAGATACTTCACCACACGCGCGTCGAGCCGCGTCGGCAAGTTCGGCATGGTGAGCGAGCGCATCCAGTCCGGCTGCCTCGCGGCGTCGCGCGACTTGCCGGGCGTGCGCGACAGGCCCGACGGCAAGCCGGAGGCTTCCACGTCTACCGAGCCGTCGTCCGAGCCCGGCAGGTCCCAGGTGAAGCCCGGGTGCAGACCGGGAAGCGGCTTCGGAAAGAGGATGCGTTCGGCGAGGCCGAGCTCGCGCAGCTCGGGATCGTTCTTGCCGGAGCTCACGTCGTCCACAGTGGGGCCACCGGCGATCTGCCGGCGTGCGTCCTTGTCGGGAGTGGGCGGAAGGGCGCCTTCGGGAAGCGTCGGCCGCGGCGCCGCGGGAGCGCGCCCGACCTTGTGCGGCTTCGTGACGGTAGGCGGCGCGGGAGGCGCGCCCTTCGATGGCGGCTCCTCGGAAGGCGACCCTTCCGACCGCTCCGCTGGTCGGATTCTACGATCGCCCGAGCCGTCGCCGGGCCCGAGCGCTCCGACGCCGGGCTCCGAGGCGGCCTTGCCGCCCGAGAGCTCGTCGAGCGCTGCGTCGAACTCCGGGCTCCCGGCGGGCTCGCCCGCAGGGACGTCAGCGGGTTCGGCGGCCGGTGGCGCCGCCGCCTTCTTGCGAACGGGCCGCGGCGCGTCCGCCCTGGGCTTCGCTAAGGAGCCGTCGTCGGCCGCGCCCTCGGGACGGGCAACAGCCGTTGCCCCGAGGACGAGGACGCAGACTGCCGCTCGAAGGACCGCGCAGGCTCCGGGCGGACGCATCTTTGATCCGTAACGAGGGAACACGGTTCGGTCAAATTCCGAGCCCTCACCGCTGATGCCGAGCCCGACTCGGCGCACCCACCAGACAGTCCAGTTGGCGAGTCAGATCGGTGCTTTCGCCAGAAATTCAGCGGCGCTCGCCCAACCGGGCGCCGCTGAGTTTCCCCAGCGAACTTCGACTCGCCATCCCCGCGGCCGCCGTCTCATCGACGCACCACGACGAAGAGGCTCCTGCCCTCGCGGATGATGCGGAGTAGCGCACGATCCTTCGCCCTGGAATACAGCTCCTTGAACTTGCCCACATCGGTCACCGCCTGCCGATCGACCTCGACGATGACGTCGCCCGGGCGGAGCCCCGAGCCAGCCGCGTTGCTCCCCGGATCGAGCTGTTCGACGACCACGCCCCCCTTCACGCCCGACGGCAGGTCGAGCTTGCGCCGCATCGCGGGAGTCAGGTCGTTCAAGGACAATCCATCGAGGACCCCGGTCGCGCCGTTGTCGGCCCCACCCGAGGCGCCCTGCGCCTTGTCCGGCGGCAGCTCGCCGAGCTTCGCGTCGAGCGTCAGCGGCTTGCCATCTCGAAGGAGCTCGAGCTTCACGCTGGTACCCGTCCCCGCTGCGGCGATCGCGTTGCGGAAAGCGCCGGTCGAGTCGACCGGTACACCGTCGAGCTTCAGCACGACGTCGCCGCTCTTGAGGCCTGCTCGAGCGCCGGGGCTCCCGTCCATCACGTCGGAGACGACGATGCCCTTCACGTCGTGGAGCTTCATCGCCGATGCCAGCTCCTGATCGACGTCCTGGATGCCGACACCGAGCCAGCCGCGCACGACCTTCCCGTGGTCGATGAGCGACTTCATGATGGGCTGTGCCATGTTCGTCGGGATCGCGAAGCCGATGCCCTGGTTGCCCCCCGTCCGCGACAGGATCGCGGTGTTGATCCCGACGAGGTGTCCCTCCATGTCGACGAGGGCACCGCCGGAGTTACCGGGGTTGATGGCGGCGTCGGTCTGGATGAAATCTTCGTAGGCGGCGATGCCGACGTTCGCGCGGCCCTTGGCGCTGACGATGCCCATGGTGATCGTCTGCCCCACGCCGAACGGGTTGCCGATCGCGAGCACGACGTCTCCGAGGCGGAGCCGCGACGAGTCGCCGAGGGCGATGGGCACGAGCCCCTTCGTGTCACCCTGGAGCTTCAGCACCGCAACGTCGCTCTTCGCGTCCGTGCCGAGCACCTTCGCCGCGAACTCGCGCTTGTCGGAGGTCGTGACCTTGATCTCGTCGGCGCCGTCGACGACGTGATTGTTCGTGAGCACGATGCCGTCGTTCGAGACGACGACGCCGGAGCCGAGGCCATGCTCTTTTTGGTGCTCTTCCGGCTCCTGTCCATTGCCGAAGCCCGGCCCGAAGAAGCGACGGAAAAACGGATCTTCGAAGAACGGCATCCCGTCGTTCCGGACCCTCTTGATGGTCCGCGACGAGGCCACGTTCACGACGCTGGGCGCCGCCTTCTCGGCGATGTCGGCGATGGACGCCTGGGAGCCGCCGGTGTCCGCGTAGGCAAAGGCGGGGTGCGGAAGGAACGTCATGTTGCGAGCGGGGGCAATCGCCGCGGGCGACGACGCAGCGGCCGCACCCGACGACGAGATCGGTCGGTCGGCGCCGTGGCCCGCGCACGCTGCGGGCCAGTAGGCCAGGGCAGCAGTCGTCGCCGCGAGAAACGTGAGCTTTGGACCGAGCAGTTTGCGCTTCATCAATCTTCTCCCAGTAGGGTCTCGAAGGTCTGAGGGACCTCCGCGCAAACGTGGACCGTACCGGTTTCATTCCAGCCGACACGCGTTCCGACGACGGCACGCGCGAGCCCCGGAACCATCCGACTTGATTACCGAATCAGCTCATCCAGCTGGTCGGCTATCTGCGAAAGCGGGAGGGACCGGGTTACCCAACCAGCGCGGACGGCGGACCCCGGCATCCCGTAGATGACCGCGGTGTCCTCACTCTCGGCGATGACGATGCCTCCGGCCTCGATGATCGCGCGCGCACCCTCCGTGCCGTCGTCGCCCATCCCGGTCAGGATGACGCCGATCGCCCGCGTCTTCGCGGCGACGGCCACGCTGGTGAGCAGTCGATTTCCGCTCGGAGCGTAGCGATCCTCCAGCCCTTGCGGCATGAGCTTGATGCGAAGCTGACCGCCGGACTGCGCGTGCACTTCCATGCACTGACGGCCGGGGCACACGAAACCAGTGTGCGCCGTCACGAGATCGCCGTCGATCGCCTCAGAGACCCGCAGCGAGCTCTTGCGGTCGAGGCGCTCGGCGAAGGTGCGTGTGAAGCGTTCCGGCATGTGCTGCGCGAGCACGACCGCGTAGCTGCCCCGCTCACTCAACCTCGCGAAGAGCTCGCTCAGCGCGGAGGGGCCTCCGGTCGACGCGGCGATGGCCACGAGCCACCGGGGCGGCGAGCGCGACTCGGTCGCGACGGCGCCTCCGCGCGGCTTCGGCGCTGGCGGCAGCACGCTCGGACGGACGTTGACGGCGCGCTCTGCACCGAACCCGAGCACCTTCTGGCAGAGGCCGTCGAGCACCTCGACGGCGTCGACGCCGCCCGCGTCGGGCTTCGCGACGAAGTCGACGGCGCCGAGCTCCAGCGCGCGGAACACGTTCTCCTTCTGGCTGTAGCTCGAGACGACGATGACCGGTGTCGGACGGGTCGCCATCAGCAGCCGGAGGAAGCTGAAGCCGTCCATCTTCGGCATCTCGAGGTCGAGCGTGATGACGTCGGGGCGAACGTCGTGCACGAGCTTCAGGGCCTCGGCGCCGTCGGCCGCCCGCGCCACGACGTCCACTTCTCCCGTCGCCTGGAGGCGAGTGGTGATCGCGCGCCGGTTCAAGACGGAGTCGTCGACGACGAGGACGCGGACTCTTCTCTTGGGCGGCGTGCTCACCGCTCCCTCCCTTCTCGGCCAGGGGGCAAGGGTCGACGATACACGAGGTCCGACGAGAGGTGGACGAGCTCGAATGCCGTCGAGAGATTGAGCAATGATTCCGAGTGGCCGAGTAGCAGATAGCCTCCTGGGTTCAACCGGTCGTACAGATTGTCGATCACGCGACGCCGGGAGCCCGCATCGAAGTAGATGAGCACGTTCCGGCAGAAGACGGCGTCCACGCGCCCGAGCGTGGTCGCCTTGGTGCCGTCCAGCAGGTTCAGGTGCCCGAAGTAGCAGTACTTCCGCAGCCAGTCGACCACGTGGTCACCGTCGCTCCGCTCCACGAAATAGGTCGCATGGAAATCGTCCGGGGTGCAGCGAAAGGCGCTGCCCCGGTACACCCCGCGCCGCGCAGCGGCGATATTGGTCTTCGAGATGTCGCTGCCGATTACACGTACGTCCCAGTCGATGAAGAGCCCGGACTGGTGAATCATCGCGGCGAGCGAGTACGCCTCCTCGCCGGTCGAGCAGCCGGCGCTCCACACCACGAGCCGCCTCTTGTCGGCATTGGCTCGAGCGATCCTCGGTAAGAGCTCGTCGCGAAATGCGCGAAGCTGGTATTCCTGCCTCAGGAAATAGGTCTCGGTCGTGGTCAGCGCCTCGATGGCTTCCTCGAGCTCGCTCTTCCCCCGCACGTTGAAGCGCAGGTACTTGTAGTACTCGTCGAAGCCGAGCAGATCGAGCGCCTGCACGCGTTCACCGAGCCTGCGATCGAACAGGTACGCTGACGAGTCGTCGAAATGCAGGCCCGCGTGCTCGTTCACCATGTCCCTGAGAAGCCGGAACTCCTCGGGACGGATGCGCAACCGCGCGCTTCTGCGGTCGGCGGGAGCCACTATCCCATGCCTCCCGGCAGCGGGGGCATCGTGCGTCGCATCGGAACACCTTCCGCCTCGGCGAGGCTGCGCTGGATCTCCTCGCGGACGAGCGGCTCGCGCTCGTCGACGAGGCGCTGCCGGAGGAGCTGCTTGCTCGCCTGATCGGAGCGCCGGCCGAGCAGCTCGGCGGCGAGCCTTCGCACGTCCCAGACGTCGTGATCGAGGCAGGCCCCCACGTGCGCGGCGGCACGCGGGTCGCGTTCCTCGCTCGATAGCGCGCGGAGCGCCGCCTTCACCACCTCCGGCTCGGGATGCGACAGCGCGTGCACCAGTGCATCGACGCGACCCGGCGCGTCGATGCGCCCGATGGCCTCCACCGCCGCGACGGCGCGCCGCGCGCCGCCCTCGCGCGCGACACCGCGGAGGACGTCGATCGCCGAAGCGTCGTTGGCGCTTCCAAGCGCCTCGATGGCCGCGACGCCGAGCGTGTCGTCGTCGAACCTCCGCACGACCTCGAGCAGGTGCTCGGCTCCGATGGGGTGACCCTCGCCGTCTCGCATCTTGCCGAGGGCACGGATGGCGGCGATCTGTACTTCCGGGGCTTCGTCGGCGAGGGCGAACGAGACGGCCTCGACGGCGAGCGGCCCGTCGAAGGACGAGAGCGCCTCCACCGCCGCGCGTCGCGCGACGGCGCTCTCGTTCGAAGCGGCGTCAGAGAGAAACGCAACGTCCTCGGACACGGCGGTCGCGTCGGATCGGGCCAGCGCTCCGATGATGATCGCCGCGGCGGCAGCGTCGGTCCCGTCCGGCCGGGCCTGTCTCGCGAGAGACCTCGCGGCTTCCGGGAACCTGAGCGCGCACTCCGAGAGAGCGAGCACCGCGGCCTGCCGTGTCGCCGGCGGAGCCTCGGGATCGAGCCAGCGTGCCGCGAGCCCGAAGGTCCCTTCGTCTCCTATCCGCGCCAGCGCCACCAGAGCCGCCCGTGCGACCTCGGGCGCGCCGTCGTCGGTCGCGTCGAGGATCGCCTGGCAGGCGATCACGCGTGAGGACTCGTCCGCGATGTGACCGAGCTGTTCGACGCAGGCCGCGCGCTCGTGCGGCAGCCCGGTCCGCGCACGCCGTGACAGCGCGAGGATCGCCGCCGGGCCGAGCATGGCCAGCGCTTCCTCGGCTTCCGACGCGATGCGATCGTCGTGGAGCGCCTCGATGACGGCGTCCGCCGCGTCGGCGGTGCCGAGCACGCCGACGACGAGCAGCGCGCAGCGGCGCGTCTCCGTGTCGTCGGAGGTGTCACGGGCCGCGTCGATGAGGCGACGGCGCGCCGCTTCGCCGAGTACGCCGAGCGCCGCGCGGGCGAACTTGCGGGCGACCGGCTCGTTCGCGATGTACGTCGCCAGAGCGCCGAGCGCCGCGCGGAAGGGACGTCCCTGCCGCGCCGCGAGCGCACGCGCGAGGTGTGGAGCGGCGTCCGAGTGCCCGGAGAGCCCCGCCGCGACGAGGAGCGCGTCGCCGAGGACGGGGTTGCCGAGGTGGGGTCTTAGCATTGGCCACGCGACGGCCACCCCGAGGCGGTTCAGACCCTCGAGCGCGCCGAGCACGGCGAGGTCGTCCTTGCCGACGAGGCACCGCTCGAGCAAGGCAGTCGCGTGATCGACGTCCAGTGCGCCGACTCCCGCGATGGCCTCGATGGCGGCCGCACGGACGTTCGGATCGGCGTCGTCGAGCATCGGCTCGAGCACGTCGAGTGCGCCCGCATCACCTGAGGCGGCGAGCGCCTCGGCCACGAGCTTGCGGCCGTCCGCGTCGAGCTCCAGGGCGGCCTGGCCGAGCGCTTCCACGGCGCGCCCGCCGAACCCGGCCAGCGCCTCCACGGCCGCGTTGCGGAGCCCGACGTTGTCGCCCGGGCCGAGGATCCGCACCAGGGCGTCGAGCACGTCGCGCGAGCCCAGGGAGCGCGCGACCATCGCCGCCTCCTTGCGCACGCGCCAGTCGGAATCCCCCAGAGCCCGGACCAGCAGCGCGGCCTGATCCTTCTCCGAGGCGTGGAGGATCTCCGAGACGCCGCGACGGCGCTTCTCGGGATCCGACGAACCGAGCGCTTCCTGGGCGGCCGTCATATCTGACTCCCGGCTCCGGCGGAGTTGAGCTTCAGTACGTCGTCCGGCACCTCCGCGGTGAGGGCTTCGAGCCGCTCGACGTCGAGCACGAAGGTGAGCACGCCGCCGTGCGTGATAACGCCGGCGATGCCGCGCACGTCTTCCCCACCGCCGAGCGACGGCGCGGGCCGGATGTGATCGCGGCCAGTACCGAACACGTCGGTGACGTGATCCACGATCAGCCCGACGGTCCTTCCCCCGACCGCTAGCAGCACCCACTTCGCCCTTGCCTGATCCATGGAAGGCATCAGCCCGAAGCGCGCGCGCAGGTCGACGACCACGATGACGTCCCCACGATGATCGGCCACCCCGGCAACGGCTGCGGTCAGATACGGAAGTGCCGTGAGCGGAGCCGGGTTCACGATCTCCTTCACGGACGCGATGGGCACCGCATAAGAGACGTCGCCGACGACGAAGCCGACGAGGCTCTTGTTGGGGTCTGGACGTTCTTTCCTGCGCGGCACGCTTTTACCTCAGGTCTCCACCATGGAAGCGAGATCGAGTAGCACCACGAAATCCCCCTCCGGTCGCCCCACTCCGAGCACGTGGTCGGACAGGTCTGCGCCGAGCACGCTTCCCGTGACCTCTATCTCTGTGCTCGCGAGCCGCACGACGTGGCGGACCTCGTCGACCAGGAGCCCGACCACCTCTCCGGAGTCGGTGTTGGCGAGCAGGATGCGCGACAGCTTCGTCGGTGGGCTCACCAGCAGGCCGAGCCGCTGACGCAGATCCACGACCGTCACCAGCAACCCGCGCACGCTGCAGATGCCCACGATGTCGGACGGCGAGCGGGGCACCTCGGTGACCGGCGGCGAGCTGACGATCTCGCGGATGCGAGCGAGCTCCACCGCGTAGACGTCGGCGCCGAGGCGAAACGACAGGAATTCGCGCAACCCTGATTGCTGCGAGCCGGGCATCCGGCGTGCGAGGAGCGAGTGTCCGGCCTTCGCGACATCAGCCATAGCCGAGCCGCCTTTCGCGTGCCGTCTCGGAGCCGCGCAGCATCTCTTCGATGAGCGCCGCAGGATCGAGCACCAACGCGACACGCTGGTCGCCGAGCTCCGTCGCCCCTGAGAAGCCGCGCACGCCGCTCAGGGACTTGCCGAGAGGCTTGATGACGATGTCCTGTTGACCCTGGAGATCGTCGACGGCGAAGCCGAGCCGCCGCGAGCCGAGCGTCGCCACGACCACGTACTGCCGCTTCGGCGGCACCACCCCGGGCAGCGGCGCGAGCCCGAAGATCCGGCCAAGGCGGCAGATGGGCAGAGTCACACCGCGAAGGGTCATGACCTCGCGGCCGTCGAGCATTCGCACCTGCTTCTCGTCGAGCGTGATCGCCTCGGCGACGCTGGTCAGCGGCATCGCGAAGACGCGCCCGACGATACGCACGAGAAGCGCGCTCACGATGGCGAGAGTGACGGGCAGCGTGATCGTGAGCTTCGTCCCGATCTCCGCCTCGCTGTGCAGATCGATGACCCCGCCGAGCTTCGAGATGTTCGTCTTCACGACGTCCATGCCGACGCCGCGACCGCTGTAGTCGCTCGCTTCTTTCTTCGTGCTCAGACCCGGCAAGAAGACGAGGTTGAAGATCTCCGAGCGGGCGAGCTGCGCGACTTCCTCCGGGTCCACCATCCCGAGGACGACCGCACGATCGACGAGAGCCGTCTCGTCGATGCCATGGCCGTCGTCCTCCACTTCGATGACGACGTGGTTGCCCTTCTGGAAGGCGTTCAGCGCGATGGTGCCCGCCAGCGGCTTGCCGACCCGGAGCCGTTCCTCGGCGACCTCGATACCGTGATCGATGGCGTTGCGCACCACGTGCATCAGCGGGTCGCTGAGCTCCTCGACGATGAGCTTGTCGATCTCCGTCTCGGCGCCGGTGATGACGAGACGGATGTCCTTGCCCATCTCCCGGCCAATCTGCCGGACCACCCGCGCGAGGCGATCGAACACCTGCCCGAGCGGCACCATCCGCACCTCCAGGATGCCGTTCTGCATCTCCCCGAGGCGGCGCTCGAAGCTGCGCTGGATGCTGTGGAGCTCGGAGCCGAGCTGCCGGCCCCCCTCGGCGCGGATGCGCTCGCTCATGCGCGCGAGCGCGTTCTTCACGATGGCGAGCTCGCCCACGACGTTCATCAGAGCATCGAGCTTGCGGATGTCCACCCTCACCGTCTGGGCAATGGCGCGGTGGGCAGCAGCGTTCGGCTCCACTGCGTCCGGAGCCCGCTCGGAAAGCGAATGCGCCGGCAGCGGCGCGGGGGGTGACGGTGTCGGGGGCGCAGACGGTCCGAGGCTCGGCGCTGAACGGGCGGAAGTGGCCTCCACGCGCCGGAGACGGATCGGTTCGATGATCGCGCCGTTGCTCGCGAGCGACGCCTCGAGATCAGCGAGCGACGACGCCGACGCGAGCAGCAGATCGAGCTCGATGGTGTCGATGCCCGTCGACGCGCCGGTCGGAAGATAGGTGATGACCTCCCCGTGCGTCTTGGCGCGGGCCTTGATGTCCTCCAGGGCCCGGTCGATGGTCGCGAGCGCGAAATCCACGCGCACCCTGTAGAGGAGGAGCCCCTGCTGGACGCACGTCTTCAGCCGGTGCTCCTCGTACTCCGTGAGGACCGCGAGCATCGCCTGATCGAGCTCGAATTTCGCGAGGGGGCTCGTGCCGCTCGGCCCTTCGCTGCCAAGATGCGCGAACTCGTCGATCAGCGCGTCGATCGCCGGCAGCGGATCGTCCGAGCGAGCACGCTCGACGGACAGCGCGTCGCCGTAAAGCTCGACGGCGCGAAACAGCAGATCGAGGACGCTCTCGGTGAGCGGCAGCCGCCCGAGACGCAGGCTATCGAGGACGTCCTCCAGACGGTGCGACAGCGTGCCGACGCGCTTGGCGCCGAACAACCCCGCGAGCCCCTTCAGCGTGTGCACGGCGCGGAACGCCTCGTTGACCAGGCCGGGGTCCTCGGTCTTGGCGCGCACCGCCGCGTCGAGCGCGAGCAGATTGCGCGACAGCGATTCGACGAGCTCTTGCGCCTCGGAGAAGAACTCTTCTCGCGCTTTGTCGACTCCCTCAGCCATTTCCGCGCGCGGACGTCCGCCCCTTCTCGAGCTGCGCCTTCACGCGCGAGCGCAGGTCTTCGGGCGTGAAGGGCTTCGCGACGTACCCGTCCGCGCCGAGGGACAGCGCCCGCTTGCGGTCGCGCTCGGAGGACTGCGTGGAGATCAGCAGGATGGGCGTCGAGCGGTGATGCTCGTTCGTCCGGATGAACTGGATGAGCTCGAGCCCGTTGATGTCGGGCATGTTGATGTCGGTGATGACGAGATCGTACGGGCCGCGGGGCAAGAGGCGGAGGGCGTCGAAGCCGCCCGATGCCTCCACCACGTCGACCTCGCCGAGATCGCTCCCCGACTCGAGCGCGGAGCGCACGAAGGCGCGCATGCTGAACGAGTCCTCGACAACCAGAATCTTCGGCAAGCCGCTTCCCTATCCTCGCATCCGGTCGCGCCGACGAATGCCCGCAGGGGCAAGCATCCGAGCAAAGCGCATCCCTTCATCCTATCAGGAACGACGGACTCGCGGGGGAGGCCGCGCAGGCTTGCTTCAGCCTCTCAGCGCCGCGGCGGCCAGGCCGGGTACCTTCAGCCAGCTCGGCGCGGCCTCGAAGTCGACGAGCCGACGACCGAGCCGGTGCAGCGAGCGGTGGCCGGGGAAATAGACGTGCTTCGGCACGGGGCGCAGCGGGCCCCGGACGACGCACTTCTCGATGTCCTCCAGCATGAGGGTGTCGTGAACCCAGCCGAGACCGCTCTGGATGTCGGTAAGCGTCGCACTCGGGTGCCCGCCCCAGGGCGTGGTGCACAGGGCATACCCCAGAGCCGGCCACACGTTGATGCCCACGGTGCCGTACTTGAGCCCCGCGAGGGCCGTATCCAGGGCGCGCTTGCCCGCGGCATCTGCCTCGAACGCCGGGTGCACGAAGAGCGTGGCATTCAACGTGCCCCACAGGTGGTCGTTGGCGAACGAGACCGCCTCGCCCAGAAAGCCCACGGGGTCGGTGCTTCCTATCGCCACCTCGCTCAGGATCGCGCAGAACGGCTCGGTCGTGAAGTTCGTCTCCGTCTGGCTTTCGGGGTCGAGGCCGAGCACGAGCGTCCACGGGAGGACGTGCTCGGAGCCCGCGCCGATCTTGCGGACATCCGCGTGGCCGCCCGTGAGCGCGTCATAGCGCTGACGAGCGCCGGGGTAGTACGCCTTCCGGGGTGGCACACCAGCGAGCACGCTGGAAAGCATCCGCACGAAGAGCTCCCGCTTCGCCCACCCCTTCGGGACGACGAGCATCTTCGCGGCGTTGCAGTTGAACGAGGCGTTGTTGCAGATCATCCCCGCGACGTTCGCCGCCATGCTCGCGAGCTCGGCGTCCGTGTACGGCCCGGGCACCACGATCACGGGGCTGACGTTCCCGAGCTCGCTGGTGATCGGCTTCTTCAGCAAGGGATCGTTGCGGCGCTTGCGGTCGTCGCGCTCCGGACCTGGGGGCCCCCACACGATGAGATCGTGCGTCTTGTCCGAACCGGTGATGTGCACGTCGCCTACCGCGGGGTGCTCGCACAGGTAAGCGCCAACGTCCGCGCCGCCGTAAACGATTGCCAGGTACCCCTTCGCGATCAACGGTTCGAACACCCGCTCGAAGAGCGCCCCGAGGTACTCGTTGACCGGGTTCATCTTCAGAATGCACACGTGCCCGTCGACGAACATCTTGTAGACCACGTCCATCGGCGGAATGGACGCGACGTTCCCCGCGCCGAGCACCAGCGAGACGCATCCTTCGGGCGCCTTCTGCTTGTAGAAGGACGCCTGATGTCCGGCCACGTCGCCGCGCCGGATGCCGGGCAGGAGCCAGGTCTCTGCCGATAGGCCGCCGTAGAGCGCGGCGTCGTAGGCGTCGAAGGGAGTGACGCGGATCCCGACCGCGCCATGAGGGAGATCCCGCGTGCGTTTCGGCTCGATCGAGGGAACGCCCTGCTGTTCGATCTCGCCGAGCGAGCGAAGCAGGAAGCGGATATTGCGCAGCGTGACGGCCGGGCCGGCGATCCATTCCTCGCCGGAGAGCGGCTCTTCCACGGAGATGCCCTTCGCGCGGCACGCAGCCGCAACCCACTCCTCGCTCACGGCGTGCATGCGGCTTTGCACCTCGCGGAGGAGCGCGACCTTCTGGCCGATGGCGAGCCTCGCGAAGGGTGTCGCGGACTCGCCGAGGCGAGACAATAGCGCATCGAGGCGAGGCTGCTCGGTCGGAGGCTTCGCGGCGAAGGAGCGGACGTCCAACGGCCCCGCGGAGGGCCCGAGTGTTTCGATTGAAGGGGCGACCATGTTCACCGACACATAGCGCCGCCCTCGCTGGGCCGCTACGCTCCGCCCGCCTTGGACTCCGATTCCCGTCTTCCGGCGAGCGATGCCGCGACCCCGTGGCTCGCAGCGTTCGTCGCGATCGCGGTTTCCTCCGCCGCCTACCCGCCACTCGCCGTGCCCGGCGTCGTGCTGACGCTCGTGCTCGGTCTGACCATGCGATGGCCATCTCCCGGAGGCGCGCGGAGGGTGCGCGTCGCTGCCGTCTCGCTCGCGGCGCTCTGCACGGCGTTCGGGCTCGTTCGCTTCGCCGCGTCGAACGCGATGCTCGGCATCGTGGAGGGCGGCCAGAGCGCGGCCGCCTATGGCGCGCTCTGGAAGCTCCGCGAGGTCGTCCTCGCGGAGGACGGAATGCGCGAGACAGCTCCGTGGGATCCCGACGGCGATCACATTGGCTCGGCGGCGCTCATCGGCGGGCTCGCGGGCATCGCGCCGCTGCGGGGCAAGACGCGCCTCGACGCGCCTCTCCTGAATTACGCCTTCCGCGTGGAGGCGACGACCGCCCTCGGCCCTGCCGCGCGCGTGGAGGGATACCTCCTGATCGTGTGCCTGCCGAAACAGGGCGGCGGCTTCACGGCGAAGCCGGATGAACCGGTCGACGAGGAGCAGGCCGAGCGGCGCTTTCTGGCCTATGCGTGGCCGTCGGAGGCCGCGAAGGGCATGACGACCGCTTTCTTCGCGGACGAGCACGAGCGCATTCTCGTGCTCGACCCGCCGCGCGGCGCGGCGGCGCCGTACCTTGGAGCGGACCGGCCGCCCGCTTGCGACGCTGCGCTCGGCCAGGATGGGCTGCCTTGGAAGCCGTGGAAGGGCAAGCAACCGAGAAAGACGCTACCCGGGGACTCGCGGAGCTGAGGCCGGCGCTATACTCCCGTCGTGCTCAAAGACCGGCTCTCGCAGCTCCGGACGCGCGTGAAGGAATCCCTGGAGAAGGCCCAGAGCGAAGCGCTGGTGCGGGTCGGCCCTCGCATTCCCACGGTTCCCGGTGAAGAGCCACCCGTAGTGGCAAGGCTCATGGTCGAAATTCGATCGGACGGCACTCAGACGATCGCGCGGGGCGCCATCGAAGAGATGGCGAGCGGCGAGAAGGTCGCGGTGGAAGCGCGCGGGACCACGCCGGCACAGCTCGCCGCGTCGCTCGCGAAGACGATGTTCGCGACGCCCTTCCTGGCGAAGGCCGCCGTCCGGGCGATCCTCGACGGACGCGCGGCGGGGCGGAAGCCGGGCGACGATGAAAACAGGTGAAGCGCGCCCGGAGCCGTCGGAGGCCGTGGACGCCGCGAAGGACGCGCCGGCCTCGTCACGCTTCGCGCGGTTTCGCCGCGGCGCGCTCGAGGTCACGCTCCTCGTCGGGCTGTACCTCGCGCTCACCGCCTTCCAGGAGCGCCACCTCCTCCGGAAGGACTCGGCCGCGCCGCCCTTCGTCCTCGAAGGCTTGAACGGCGAGCGCGTTTCCCTGGATTCGCTGCGAGGCAAGCGCGTCGCGCTGCACTTCTGGGCGACGTGGTGCGCGGTGTGCCGGCGTGAGCAGGGCGCGCTGAACGCGGTCGCGAAGGGCCTGGGAAAGGACGAGGCGGTCTACGCCGTCGTCGCGGACTCGGATGACGTGGAGAAGGTCCGCCACTTCGTCGCGAGCGAGCACATCGAGTACCCCGTGCTGCTCGGAACGAGCGACGTGCTCGCGGCCTATCACGTCAACGCGTTTCCCACGACTTACTACGTGGACGCGGACGGCCGCGTCGGCGGCCACACCGTGGGCATGGCGACTCGTTTCAGCATCCGGGCAAGGCTCGGATTGCTCTCGGGGCGTTAGCGGCTAAAGTACGCGCCGCCCGTGCACCCCGTCTACAAGAGCGACGTCAACCTCGCCGTTCCCCTGCCGCGCCCCGACGAGTTCCGCCCCATTCCGATCGGGCCAATACGCGTCTTTCCGCCCGTCGTGCTCGCCCCCATGGCGGGCGTCACGAACTATCCCTTCCGCAAGATCTGCCGTCGCTTCGGCGCGGGGCTCTACGTCAGCGAGATGATCACGGCGCGCCCGCTCGTCGAGGGACGGGACAAGACGCTGAAGCTCGCCGACTTCGGACCGGAGGAGTCGCCTCGTAGCCTCCAGCTCTACGGCGTGGATCCCTTCTACGTCGGGGAGGCCGTGAAGCGCCTCGTCGGGGAGGGACGCGTCGATCACATCGACATGAACTTCGGGTGCCCGGTGCGCAAGGTCACGCGCAAGGGCGGCGGCGCCGCCATTCCCGTGAAGCCGCGCCTGCTGGCGGCGATCGTGCGCGCCGCCGTCTCGAACGCGGCGCACGTCCCGGTGACGATCAAGTTCCGCCTCGGCATCGACGACGAGCTGATGACGTTCCTCGCGGCGGGGCGCATCGGGGAAGCCGAGGGGTGCGCGGCCGTCGCGCTCCACGCACGCACCGCCGCGCAGCTCTACGACGGCGAGGCGCGCTGGGCGCATATCGGCGAGCTCAAGGCCGCGCTGCGTATCCCGGTGCTCGGCAACGGCGACATCTGGGAAGCGGGCGACGCCTTGCGCATGATGCGCGAGACCGGCTGCGACGGGGTCGTCGTCGGCCGCGGATGCCTTGGCCGTCCATGGCTCTTCCGTGATCTCGCCGACGTGTTCGCCGGACGCGAGCCCGAGGATCCGCCGTCGCTCGGCGCCGTCAGTGACATCATGCTCGACCACGCCACGCTGCTCGCCGAGTGGATGGGCGAGCGCCCTGCGATGCGGGCATTTCGCCGGCACACGACGTGGTACACCAAGGGCTTTCGCAACAGCGCGCGCCTCCGCACGGAGATGATGCGCGTGACGACGCTCGAAGAGCTCGGGCGCATCGTCTTCGGCCTGAATCGCGACGAACCCTTCCCGCCCTCCGCGATGCGCGTCCCCCGCGGCAAGAGCGCCGGAACGCAAGACGTCAGCCTCCCCGACGGCTACCTCGACAACCTCGAAGATGCGACGCCACCGGTGGAAGAGATGATGGTCGACGGCGGGTAGTTTACTAGAACTCCTCGTCCCCCCGCAGCCGCCGCATTGCCCGCGCTTCCGCCTTCGTCGGTCGACCTGCTCCGCGATCCCGCTGCGGCATCCGCTCTTCGCGCGGCGGGGGCGGCGGGGAATGATCTTCGTAGAGGGCGCGCGCCATCAGCGGCGAGAGGCGCTTCGTCGCGGTCGCGAGCACCTTCAGCACGACCGCGCCGCGCGGAGCGACGCAGCGCACCTCGTCGCCGACCACGACGAGGTGGCTCGGCTTCACCGTCACGCCGTTGAGCTTCACGTGGCCCGCGTCGCACGCTTCGCGCGCGGCGGTGCGCGACTTGTAGATTCGAGTCGCGGTCAGGTACTGGTCGATCCGGGCTGGTTCCACGCGCCCCGGATTATAGAGCGAGCCGCGGCCTCGCGGGAACGCGGTGCGGTCAGTGCGCCGCGGCGACGCAGGCGCCCGAGTAGTAACCTATCGTCTTCTTGTCCTTGCACGCGCTGCAGGCGTTGCCGAACTGAACGAGCCTGGACGACGGACAGGGTGCCTTGACGCAGCGGATGCCGGTGTCGACCACCGCGCACACGGGAGCGTAGATCATCGTGCACATCTGTGCCTGGCGCGACTCCGGGCTGCACTCACGCTGCTCGCCCGGCGGCGGCAGGAGTCCCTCGGAACCCGATGCTTGCGACGAGCTCGCGGGAGGGGGCGACACCGACGGCTGAGTCGAGGGAGCCCGAGCCGCGGTGGATGCGGCGGGCGCGGTCGCGACATCCAGCGAAGCGAGTGCCTTCCGGAGCCCTGCTGCTCCGGGATGATCGTAACGCCGGTCGACGACGATCTCGCTCGGGACGACGTTCGCGCCGTAGTAGGTGCTGCTCAACTTCGAGCGGGGCTCGACCACGGTGCCATCGATCGACGCCCCCGCGAAGACGCCGTCGACGTCGACGAACGCGATGACGTCCTTCGTCACCGTCGCCGCGCGCGCCTCGCCCGAATCGTTGCCTGCAGCGACGCTTGCGTTCGCGCCGAGGGTGAGCCCCGACCGGAGCACTGCCTGCAACGCATTGTCGTTCATGAGGAGGAGTACGGCGGCGGCCTCCCGATACCCGATCTGCGGGCCGAAGCTACCGGAGCCGATCCCGTAGAAGGCCGGCGCGCTGAAGGTGCCGTCCTTGCCCCGGGCGACCAGGACGCCGGTGCCGCCCTCCCCCCCGACGATGAACCCCGCCCGGATGAGACGCGGAAATACAAGCACGCCGCGTGCGTCCTTCAGGAACCCGGCCAACGCCGAAAACTTCGCGTTTCCGCGCATGCGAGTGATGGCCGCGGCGGCCTCGTCGACGATGCGCTGTTCGCGCTCCGCGCCAGGTGCTTCCGCGCTGGCCGCTGGCGGTGACTGATGACACGCGGTGAGGGTGCCCGCCGAGCCGAGCAACAGGAGAACGGGGAACCCTAGCTTCATTTTTACCTGCGCCTCGTAAAGCCGGCAGACGACAAAGGCAACGGGGCGTAGGCCGCGCGAACGTTCAGCTCTTCGGCGCCCGCGGCTCGCTGTTCTGGAATTCCAGCATCCACCCCGGATACTCGACCGGAAGGGCGCTCGCGGCGTCGAGCGCCGTGACGTGCTCGGGCGAGAGCTTCGCGTCGCTCGCGGCGATATTGTCCGCGAGCTGCTCGACCGTCCGCGCGCCGATGATCACGCTGGTGACGAACGGCCTCGTGAGCACCCAGGCAAGCGCGACGCGCGCCACCGAGAGCCCCGTCTCCGTCGATACCTTCCTGAGCGCCGAAAGGACACGCGGCAGACGTTCGGGGTCGACGGGGGGAAAATCGAACTGTGCACGCCGCGCGCCGTCCGGGCCCTTCTTGTCCGCGTCGAACTTGCCGGAGAGAAGACCGCCCGCGAGCGGGCTCCACGGCAGGACGGCGAGCCCCTGGTCGAGCGCGAGCGGTACGACGTCTCGCTCGATGTCGCGGCCGGCGATGGAGTAGTACATCTGCGCGCTGACGAACCGCGCGTAGCCTTTGACGTCGGCGTGACCGAGCGCCTTCATGGCGTACCACGCGGAGAGATTGCAGTAGCCGACGTAGCGAACCTTCCCCGACCGCACGACGTCGTCGAGCGCGCGGCTCGTCTCCTCGATGGGTGTCTCGCGGTCGAGCCCGTGGATCTGGTAGAGGTCGATGTAGTCGAGCTTCAAACGGCGAAGGCTCGCGTCGATGCCGGAAAGGATGTGACCTCGCGACAGACCGACGTCGTTGATGCCCTTGCCGGTGCGACCCCGTACCTTCGTCGCGATCACGAGCTGCTCCCTGGGCCGCGACAGGGTCGCGAGTGCACCGCCGAGCAGCCGTTCGGATTCACCCTCCGAGTAGACGTCGGCGGTGTCGATGAAGTTCACGCCCGAGTCGAGCGCCGTGCCGACGATGGCCTCGACCTCCTTCGAACCCAGAGAACCGATCGCTTGCCAGAATCCCTTCCCCCCGAAGGTCATACAACCCAGGCAAACCTCTGAGACGTACAGCCCCGTTTTCGCGAACGCGCGGTAGCGCATGGAGACCTCCGAAGGATTGGCGAGAATACCGTTCCTGGTAGATGGAGCGGACGATGTCGCGCGACCACCGCGGCCGACATTACAGCGAAATGCAGCGCGCGCGAACAGACTGCACTGGGGCGTGTAGTCTCATCTATCGGCGTCCGGGAGGCATCACACCCGGGAGCGTCCCCCGGCGGAAGCGTCGGCACGATCGCTGCACCGTCGTGATCTGGAAAGTGGTCGGCTGCGGCGCGTGGCCGGCCCTGGACCCGAAGTTTTCCTGAACGGCTCCCATGGCATCAACGCATAGCGGCTCCTCGACAGCTCGACTCCGCCGTGCGGCGCCATCCGGTGCCGCGGAGCAAGGACGCTCGATGGCCGCTCGGGCGTTCCAGTGGGGAAAGGATCTCTACGTCTGCATGGACCGGACACACATGTTCGGTCTCGCCTCGCAGACGGCGTTCTGGCTCTTCTTCTCGTTGATTCCGCTCGCAGCGGTCGCAGGGCTCGCGGCGGCACGGCTCTCTTCGGATCACTGGGACCGTCTCAATCCGCTCCTCGGCTCGCTGCCGGGAGACGCGCGGGCGCTCATCCAGTCCGAGCTCCTGAAGGTTTCTTCGTGGAACGGCGGCACTGTGAGCATCACGAGCGCAGTCGTCTTCGTATGGCTCGGGTCGACCGGCGTTCACGCGCTGTTCGACGCGCTCGAGCTCGAGATGGGGGAAGCTCGGCCCTGGTGGAAGAAACGCGCCCTGTCGCTAGCGACCTGCATCGGGCTATCGCTGACGGTCGCCCTGCTCGCGCTCCTCGGGCCCGGGCTCGAGACGGCGATCGACTGGCTCGTCCGTCTCTTTCCGGGGCTGCACGAGTTCGACTTCCGGGACACGTGGTGGCAGCTGCCGGTGCGGGTGGTGCTCAGCTTCGGCCTGGGTTTCGGCTACGTCTGCGCGCTCTACTGGGTCGGCGTTCCCCCGCAGACGCGTGGACGCTTGCCGATCGTTCCCGGCGCGGCCGTCGCGGTCGCGATGCAGATCGCGCTGCGATTCGGATACGGATACTACCTGACGCGCGTGGGGGACGGCGCTGCTTATACCGCAGGACTCGCGGTCATCGGTCTTACGCTGACCGCTCTCTACCTGTTCGCCGTGGCACTTTTGACCGGTGCGCTTGTCAATCGGATGCTTGGAATGCCGTGCGCTCCCTGCGCCTCGGACGCCTAGGAGCCTGTCGGGCAAAGCCCGACAGCGCTCCGTCGTGATGGTCCTCG
>CAYUAW010000045.1:5817-32594 GCA_964442485.1 uncultured Polyangiaceae bacterium | reverse complement strand
CAGATCGAGAACGTCGCGAGACGCGTCTGGATGGAGCGGTGGAAAATCAAACGGATTGTTTTCAGATCGAGAACGTCGCGAGACGCGTCTGGATGGAGCGGTGGAAAATCAAACGGACTGTTTTCAGATCGCGAACGTCGCGAGACGAGTCTGGATGGCTCGGTGGAAAATTTAACCGCTTCAGCCCTTCAAGTTCTTCGCGGCATAGTCCCAGTTCACGAGCTTGTCGGTGAATGCTTCCAGGAAGCCGTCGCGCTTGTTGCGGTAGTCGATGTAGTAGGCGTGCTCCCAGACGTCGCACGTGATGAGGGGCTTTGCGCTCGTGGTGAGCGGCGTCTCGGCGTTCGGGGTCGTCACGATCTTCCCCTTGCCGCCGTCGACGACGAGCCACACCCAGCCGGAGCCGAAGCGGGCCATGCCCTCCGTCTTCCAGGCCTCGCGGAACTTGTCGAAGCCGCCGAAGTCGCGCTGAAGCAGATCCGCGAGCTCCCCCTTCGGAGCGCCGCCGCCGCTCGGCTTCATGCTCTCCCAGAAGAAGGTGTGGTTCCACACCTGCGCCGCGTTGTTGAACACGCCACCCGACGAGCTCTTCACGACCTCCTCGAGGGTCTTCGAAGCTTCCGGCTTGCCTTCGATGAGGCCCTTCAGCTTCGTCATGTACGTCTTGTGGTGCTTCTCGTAGTGGTAGTCGAATGTCTCGGGAGACATGACGGGCGAAAGGGCGTCCTTCGCGTAGGGAAGCGGGGCAACTTCGAAATTCATTGGATTGTCTCCTTGTCCTCTCGTCTTTAGCACTGGCGGTTCCCCTTCGGGAGCCGTCGCCCGATTCGGCTCGCAGCGAGTGAGAGCCGAATCGGGCTTGCTCGTTGCTGGTGGTGTGGTCACCGCCAGGAACTTTCTCGATACAGCTCAACCGCGTTGAGCTGTAACGCCGGGGAACATAGAAAGCACGCCCATTCGCAACAATCGAGAGAGATCTCGACTCACGCATCCCTCTCAGATCGCAGCCAAATTCAAGCTCGATGCAAGCGCTCAGGCCAGTCGGCCCGGGCGACGCCACGAGGTTTCGGTCGTGGCAGACCAGATCACGATCCGCCGAAGTGAGGCGAGTGGGGCGCCCGGCGGGGCCGGCGCGGACTGCCTTCAGCAGGAAATGTCGCCCGGCGCTGCTCGATGGAACGGGTCGGCCAGCAGTCAGCGCCGGAGTTGCGCAAGGTGTGTCACGTACCAGCGACCGTCCCACGAGATGAGGGTGTGGACTTCGATGAACCTCTGCCGTCCGCCGACCTCGTACTTCAGCTTCGCGCCGATGGTGCGAAAGTAACCAATCTTGTTCCATTCACGACCCGGCGGCACTCGCTTCGGCTTCGGCTTGACCGCGAGCTCGAAACCGCGAAACACGGCGTCGTCCCAGCCCCGGCGCGCCACGTGGAGGTCACGGATGTTTTGACGGTACGCCCGGACCAGCTCCGCGTGATATTTCCCCGGATCGTCGACGTCCTTCAGCGCCAGGAAGGGCTCGCGCGGGAAGAAGAAGGGGAGCCCGAGCTCCGGACGACCCGTCTTGATCGCGTCGAAGAGCTGGGCGGCGCGAGCCGTGAGCTCGTCGCTCTCGAGCGGCGGCAGCCCCGTGTTCTGGTCATCCCGCGTGGGGGTTGCAGCCAGCGTGGCAAGAAGGATCAGTGCGAGCGAGAACAGGCGTGGCGTGATGCACGAAAGAACCCGGGACGTCATCGAATGGACGGGGGCATTCGGTACCATGATCGCCGGCTTCGTCCAGCATACAGAAAGGCTCGAGCCTTGTCGGCGAGCCGACGGCGCGGCAGTGTCGCCCGCGCATGGCCGAACCCCCGGGCGACCTGTCCGCCCACGACACGGTGCCGCTGCGCGGCCTGGGCGGCGCGCGTCTCGTCGGAGCGGGTACGGTCCGTGCGGCCGTCGCGATCGGCTCGGCGCTCTTCGCGCGCGGCGAAGAAGCGCCGCCCCCCGAGCGCCTCGCCTACCTCGAGCGCGAAGTGGAAGACTTCCTGGCCCGCTCCGGGCCGCGCGCGCGCGGCATGCTCTCGCTGCTGATCTGGGTCGTGGCCCTCCTCGCCCCCCTCTTCGTCGGCAGGTTCGCACCGCTCTTCGCGCTCTCTCAGCCGGAGCGCGTCCGCGCCCTCACGCGGCTCGAGCGCCGCTTCGGCGACCCGCTGATCGCCGTGAAGGCGATCCTCTGCCTCATCTACTACGAGCACCCGGATGCGGCGCGGGAAGTGGGGTTCGACGGCGAGTGCCATGAGCCCCGGAGCACCACGTGATCGTCGAGGGCCGCACGCTCACGACGCTCGAGGACTCTGCGGACGTCGTCGTGGTGGGGTCCGGCGCCGGTGGCGCCGTGGTCGCGGCGCATCTGGCCGAGGCGGGGCAGCGCGTCGTGGTGGTCGAGGAGGGTCCTCACGTCCCGCACGAGCGCTACGGGGCGATGAGGCCGAGCGAGTCGCTCCGTCATCTGTGGCGCGACGGCGGCTCGACCGTCGCCGTCGGGCTCGGCGACACCCCGGTCATCAACGTGATGATGGGCGAGTGCGTCGGCGGGTCGTCGGTGCTCACCGGCGGCGTGTGCTTCCGGGCTCCGGGGTCGGTGCTGTCGCACTGGGCGGATTCCCTCCGGCTACGTGGGTTGTCGGAAGCGGCCATGGAGCCGTACTTCGAGGACGTGGAGCGCGCGGTGCACGTCGAGGAAGTGCCGATCGCGCTGCGTTCGCGCTCGACGGACGCCTTCGCTCGCGGGGCAGAGCGGCTCGGCCACCCCCTCTCGCCCATGCGCCGCAACACGCGCGGCTGCAAGGGCTGCGGGCGTTGCAACTTCGGCTGCCCGGAGGACGCGAAGCTCAGCGTCGATCGCACCTATCTACGCCGCGCCGTCGCCGCCGGGGCGCGGATCTTCTCGGACGCGCACGTGGAGCGCGTCGTCACGAACGGGGCGCGCGCCGCGGGCGTCACCGGGCACCTGCGACGGACGGAGCGCGCGGCTGCCCCGGAGTTCGTCGTCCATGCGCCGCGCGTCGTGCTGGCCGCGGGGGCGTACTGCACGCCGCTGCTCCTCTTCCGCTCGGGGGTCGGACGTCAATCGGGGCAGGTCGGCAAGAACCTCACCCTGCATCCGAGCTTTCGCATGATGGCGCGCTTCGACGAGCGGATCGACGGGTGGAAGGGCGCGCTGCAGAGCGCGTACTGTCGCGCCTTCGAGCACGAACGGATCCACCTGAACGGCCTCTTCGTCCCGCCCGGGATCCTCGCGGGCACCATGACGGGGATCGGTGAACGCCACCGAGAGCGCGCGGCGCTGATCCCTCACCTTGCCGTGTTCGGGGGGATGATTCACGACGAGGGCGGCGGCCGCGTGCACCAGGTGCTCGGCCGTCGCTTCATCACGTACCGGCTCTCACGCGCCGACAGCAGAGCCGTGTCGCGCACGCTCACGCTCCTCGGCGAGACCTTCCTCGCAGCGGGGGCGCGCGAGCTGTTCCTTCCCGTCCTCGGGCTCGAGCCGTGCGACGCGGATGCCTTCCGCGCCCTCGACTTCGAGCGCGTCCCGCGCAGAAAGCTCGAGTGCAGCTCCCAGCACCCGCTCGGCACGGCCCGGATGGGCGTCTCGGCCGAGCACGCCGTGGTCGACCCGTCGGGCGAATGCTGGGAGCTCGAGAACCTCTTCGTGGCCGACGGCAGCGTGATGCCGACGAGCCTGGGGGTAAATCCGCAGGAAACCATCATGGCGATGGCGACGCGCATCGCGTTCGGGCTGCGCGAGCGCGACCCCGCTCGCCACGCTAGGGTAGGCGCTCGATGGCACTGAGCCGACGGTCGATGCTGATCGGAGGCGCCGCTCTCGTCGGCGCGGCGCTCCCCCTGACGAAGCTCTTCGGGCGCTCTCGAGCCGGCAACGCGGGGCGTTTCGGGCCGCTGGTGCGAGACCCGGCGGGCATCTTCGATCTTCCCGCGGGGTTCACCTACCAGGTCGTCCAGCGAACGGGCGGCGCCACCGACGACGGCTATCGCATCCCCGGGAGCTTCGACGGCATGGGGTGCTTCGAAGGACCCGACGGCACGCTCACGCTGATGCGTAACCACGAGTGCCTCTGGCTGCCGATGACCGGGCCCTATCGCATGGGCCAGCCGCCGGCACCGGAGGCCTTCGACAAGGCCGCCCACGGCTCGGTGACCCGCGTGGTGCTCAAGGCGGACAACCTGGAAGTACTCTCCACGAACCTCGTACTCGCGGGCACGGTACGCAATTGTGCCGGCGGGCGCAGTCCCTGGGGCTGGCTCAGCTGCGAGGAGACCACGGATGCCGGGCACGGTTACGTCTTCCGCTGCCCCACGGATGCGCGTCGCGTGTCGCAGGCCGAACCCATCAAGGGCTACGGCAGGTACCGTCACGAGGCCGCGTGCGTCGACCCGACGACCTTCGTCGCTTACCTGACGGAAGATCAAGACGACAGCTGCGTCTATCGCTTCGTGCCGAGCTCGATGGACACTCCATTCGACGGCCGGCTCGAGGCAATGTTGCTCGGCGGTCGAGCTCGGGTAGACACGAGCCGCGAGCTCCGGGTGGGCGCTCCCATCGACGTCACCTGGGTCGGCATCGACGAGCCCGACCCGAAGAAGGACACCGTCCGACACCAGGGACACGCGAAGGGTGCCGCCATCCTGAAGCGCGGAGAAGGGATCTGGCTCGAGGGTGACGATGTGTTCATTTGCTCGACGAGCGGCGGGCCTCGCTCCGCCGGCCAGATCTTCCGTCTCACGCTGGGACGCGGAAGGAAGCCCGACCAGCTGACCCTCCTCGCCGAGTCGACGGACACCGATGTCCTGAACATGCCGGACAACATCACGATGGCGCCCTGGGGCGAGCTCTTTCTCGCGGAGGACTCGGTCCTCGGCGAGCAGCGCATCCGAGTGCTGGCGAAAGACGGGAAGGTGTCCGATTTCGGGCGCAATGCCCTGAGCCGCAGCGAGCTCGCCGGAGTGTGCTTCTCGCCCGACGGCGGGACGCTCTTCTTGAACATCTATGGAGACGGCCTCACGCTCGCGGTGCGTGGCCCTTTCCGGAACGCCTGACCTTCCCCGAGCGGTCCCACGAGAACTCGGGATTTGGCGGCGAGGAGCGAGCGCGCTATAGCGACCACCTCGCATGACGGATGACACGTCCAGGATCCGGGAGCTAGAGCTCGAGTACGGCTGCGAGCGCACCGCCCTCCCCTCGACCCTCGCTCGCCGGTTCGTGCGGCTCGGTCTGGGCGAGGAGGGCCGGGACTACCTCGAGCGCGCGCTGACGACTCGCCCGGGGCGCGCGAAGACGGCTCTCCATCGGGTTCTTCGCAGCTGGATGTCCGACTTCGACGCAAACGGGCTCCTCGACATGTACCCGATGCACCTGCTCGGCACGTCACAATGGAAGGAGCTCCTCGGCGAGACCCCGGGTGCGCGCCACCTCGACGTCGGCGCGGGCTCCGGAGAGATCACCCGCACCCTCTCGCCCCTGGCAAGCGAGACGGTCACTACGGAAGTGTCGAAAATGATGGCGCGAAACCTCCGGCGCGCCGGCTTTCGCTGCCTCCGGAGCGACCTCGCTCGGGAAGAAGTGCCGGATCCCCCCTACGACCTCATCACCTGCCTGAACGTTCTCGACCGGTGCGAGCGCCCTCGCTCGCTGTTATCGAACCTCGCGCGGGCGCTCGCGCCGGGCGGGCGCCTCGTCATTGCCACACCCATCCCCTTCGACGCCTTCTTCTATGACGGCGCGACGTCTAGGGATCCGGTGGAGCGCCTCGACCTGCCACGTGATTCCTGGGAGCCGTCCGTAGCGCGTCTGGCTACTACGGTTCTCGAGCCGCTCGGGCTCGAAGTGGAGGCCATTTCTCGTGCTCCCTACCTGTGCCGCGGTGACGCCGAGCGCCCACTCTACGTGCTCGACGACGCTCTGTTCGTCTGTCGCAAGCCGGTTGTCAGGACGGAGGAGTCGGCCATCCGGCTTCCAGGCGGCCGGCCAGATCCGAAATCCGTCCAGTCAGGTTGACCGATCGACCGCTTCGCCGTAATTTTTACAGCGGAGCTCTGACGCCGAGCCGAAGGCGAACCGAAGACTGAGCCCAAAGAGGAAGAAAGCAATGGCGAGGAGCAAGACAGGAGCACGGTTGAAGGTGGTCTTCGAGCAAGAGGGCACAGGCTGGCGCGCCTCTACCGGAGACACCGACGCCTGGGGGAGAAGCCTCTCGGAGGCGCGGCGGCGCATCAAGAAGTCGCTCGGCACCGCTGGCAAGAAGGCCGAGCTGGTCGAGGACGTGCGCCTCCCCGGCAACGCCAAGAAGGAGCTCGAGCGTTACGCGGACGCCCGCGAGCGCGCCACGGCGGAGGTCGCGAATCTCCGGAAGGCCACCCGCAGCGTGGTGTCGACCCTGACCGGCAAGTTCGGTATCAGCCTGCGCGACGCAAGCTCGCTCCTCGGGCTCTCGCGCGAGCGCGTCCGTCAGCTCACGGATTGAGAACCGCGCGGGCGTCGAACGGCCACCGCGGTTCGCGGGGGCCGTTCGTTCACGGACGCGGGGAAAGACGCTCCACGATATCCGCAACGTGACGCGCGCTCGACTCGAGCGCGCTCTGCTGGACGGCATCCACGACGCCACCGGCTCGCGCCGTCTCTTCGATGCGGTCGCAGGAGTCGGCGAAGCTCCGCGCGCCGACGGTTGCGGACCCCGAGCGGAGCGAGTGCACGAGGCGCTCGACGGCAGATGGATCGCGCGCGTCGAACGCGCGTCGAAGCTCGGGGACGACCCTCCTCACCTCCACGCAATAGGCGTGCGTCATCGCGCCGACCACCCGTGTTCCGAGCTCGCGCGTGAGCGTCTCGAGGCGGGACGCGATCTCTCGCTCCTCGACCCCGCCCGCGTGCTCGCCGGACGTCCGACTGGCTGGAGGGGCGCTCGGCGCAGTGTAAGGCCCGAGCGCCAGTGAAAGCTCCTCGGCGCTGAACGGCTTGGAAACGTAGCCGTCCATGCCGGCGGCGATGCAGGCGTCGCGATCCTTCTGCAGCGCGTTCGCGGTCATCGCGACGATGGGCACATGCCGCGCCCCGTTTTCTCGAGCCCGGATCTCACGGGTCGCGGCGAATCCATCGAGCTCCGGCATCTGGCAATCCATGAGCACGACGTCGTACAGCCGCTCCGCGACCGCATCGCACGCCGCGCGACCATTCTCGACGACGTGAACGACGAAGCCCAGCTTGTTCAGCATCCCCTGGGCGACCACCTGATTCACCGGGTTGTCCTCGACCACCAGCACCGTGCCGCGCGGCTCGCTCTCGAGCCTTCGCTCCGAGGGCTTTGCCACGAGCGGCGCCGACGGAGCACCGAGGACGTCGCCGAGGACGCTCGACAGCTCACGCCGTGAAATGGGGGTCGTCACCAGGGCGTCCGCGGCGGCGTTCTCGCTCGAGGTCGCACCGATGGCGTTCAGCATGACGACGGGGACCCGCACCATCGCCTTGATCCTCCGCGCGACGGGAGCGCCGTCCTCGGACGGCATCCGGTTGCCGAGGACGACGACGTCGAAGGGATCATTCTCGAGACACGTGGCGAGCAGCTCGAGCCCCTCCGCGCGCGTCGCCGGCGCGACGCTCCGGACGCCGAGCCTTGCGAGATGGCCGACGATGACGATCCTGTTCGTCTCTCCGTCGGCGATGACCAGCGCATGCGCGTCCCTCAGCGCCTGCGGCACCGGTTCGGGCGCCGGCGGTTCGGGATCCCGCGCGAGCGTCGCGGTCATCCAGAAGACGCTCCCGGCCCCCTCCACGCTGTCCACCCCTACCTCCCCGTTCATCAGGGTCGCGAGCTTCCGGACGATGGTCAAGCCAAGGCCCGTGCCCCCGTACCTGCGCGTGGTGGACCCGTCGCCTTGCTTGAAGGGAATGAAAAGCGTCGGAAGCACGCTCCGGGCAATGCCGATGCCGGTGTCCGATACCACCATGTTCACGACCACCGAGTCGTCGTGAATCCTCTGAAGGCGCACGTCCACTCGAACCGCGCCCTTCTCGGTGAACTTCACCGCGTTCCCGAGCAGGTTCACCAGCACCTGCTGGACCCTCACCGGATCGCCGACGACGGGCGGGATGCGCGGGTCGAGCGTGTAGCCCAGGTCGAGCCCCTTGGCGGTGGCAGTGCCGGCGACGGCTGCCACGGCTGCTTCGATGCTCGATTCGAGGCTCACGTGCCGCGCTTCGAGCGACATGGCGCCTGCCTCGATCTTCGAGAAGTCGAGGACGTCGTTGATCACCGTGAGCAGCGCGGACGCCGACGACCTGGCGACGTCCGTGAAGCGCTGCTGCTCGGTGGAGAGCGACGTATCGGCGAGCAGCGCGAGCATGCCGAGAACGCCGTTCATCGGCGTGCGGATCTCGTGGCTCATGTTCGCCAGGAACTCGCTCTTGTCGCGGTTCGCGGCCTCGGCGGCCTCGCGAGCGACGATCAGCTCGCGGTTCGCGTTTCGCAGCGCGGCGCGCTGCCCCTCGAGCTTCGCCGCGAGCTCGGTCGCGTCGGCGATCACCGTCGCCTGGTTCTGCAGCAGGAGCAAGAAATCGCTGATGGCGTCGTGCAGCGGAAAATCACCGAGAGCGAGCCCGACCTGTCCGAGCTCACGGAGCTCCGCGACCCACGGCGACCACAGCAACAGCGCGTTGCCTTGCGCGAGCACCACGACCTGTCCGCGCAAACGGAGCGCTCGCCCCCGCACGTCGCAGACGAAGAGCGCATCCTGTAGCGGCGCGAGATCCCCGAAGGAGCGCACCTCGGCCGGTCGCACCATTGAAAACACGTCCGTGAAGGCCTTCCCGGTCAGGTCGCCCCCGGAGATCTTGCGAATGGATGGGCCGGCTCCGATGATCGCGAAGCTCGAATCGAGCATCACGTGGAACGGAAAGATGCGACCGAGCTCCGTGCCGCTGAGGCAGACCTCGCGCGACAACTCAGGCCACCGCCACGACGAGCTCGACGACGAGGTCTACGATGGCTCGGTTCACCATCCCGTACATCAGTTTGCTTCCTTCACGTTCTGGGCAGCATCCGGGCCTGCGCCGATGCCGAACGACTCGACCCGGTTGCCTTCTGCCTTGGCCACGTACAGAGCCGTGTCCGCCGAATACAGGAGCCATTCTGCAGTGCTCGCCTCGCGAGGCTCCGAGGCAGTGACGCCCACGCTCACGGTCAGATCGATACTCTGCTCGCCGACCTCGAACGGCGTCCGGAAGACTTCCCGGCGCGCCTGCTCTGCCCGATTCATCGCCTCTTCGAGCGCAATCCCGGGCATGACCAGCATGAACACGCTCGTCCCGTACCGGCCGAGCGCGACGCCCGGATAACAGCGCGCGGAGCCGCGTCACCACCGCGCGCAGCGCTTCCTCCATCCGCACGATGCCGAGCTGCTGCTCGAGTAGCTCGTAACGATCCACGGCGATCAGCGCCACCGCCGCGGTGCCCCTCCCGGTCTCGCGAGCGAGCGCCGCGACCGCGGTGGAGCGATTGAGCGCACCGGTCTCGAGATCCGTCGTGGCCTGTCGCCGGATGAGCTCCCGTGCCGCGATCAGCTCGCGCTGGGTGGTCAACGAGCGCTTTGCGACCCTGACGCGGGCAGCGAGCTCTCCGAAGTCGAACGGCTTCACCAGGTAGTCGTCCGCACCGGCGTCCAGCGCCTCCACGACGTCGGATTTCAACCCCTTCGCCGTGAGCAGCACGACATAGGGGACCGGCTCGCGCGTGAGCGCTCGGAGCCGCTTGCAGACGTCGACGCCCGAGAGGCGAGGCATCATCCAGTCGACGATGGCGATGTCCGGAGCGTCCTCGCGGCAGAGCGCGTCCCACGCCGCCTCGCCGTCCTCCACCACCAGGACCGAGTACCCCCACTTCTCGAGCACGGACCGGAGCAGGATCCGCGATGCAGGATCGTCCTCCGCAACCAGGATCCGCATGGGCATGGCTGGCTCCGCCGCACAGTCCAGCATTCGCGTGTCCCTCATCCTCTCACCACGTTCACGAATCGCTTCGTCGATGCGAGCAGGTCTTCAGCCTGATGCGAGAGTTCACCGGAGGAGCCGAGCATCGCGGAGGCGGCCTCGCTCGCCTCACGCGCCGTCTGGCTCACGAGGGTGATGCTCTCGGAGACTTCGCGCGTGCCGACGGCCGCCTTGGCGACGTTCCCGCCGATCTCGCGAGTCGCGAGCTGCTGGTGCTGAACGCTCGTCGAGGTGGTCTCCGCGATCTCATCCAGCTGTGTGATGGTCCTCGTCACCGCGCCGATCGCGTCCACGCCTCGCTGCGTCGTGGTCTGGATCTCCGAGATGATGTTCTCGATCTCATCGGTCGCTCCGTGCGTCTGGCGAGCGAGGTTCTTCACCTCCGCTGCGACCACCGCGAAGCCCTTGCCCACTTCACCGGCGCGCGCCGCCTCGATCGTCGCGTTCAGGGCGAGCAGGTTCGTCTGCTTCGCGATCTCGGATATCAGCTTCACGACCTTGCCGATCTTGCCCGACGCCCTCGACAGCTCGGCCATGACGCCGTTCGTATGCTCGCTCTGTTTCACCGCCCCACGCGTCAGCTGAACGGATTCATTGGTCCTCCGCCCGATCTCCTGAGCGCTCGAGGCGAGCTCTTCGGTGGCCGACGCGATGGCCAGCACGCTCTGCGACGTACCCGACGCCGCCGCGGAGACGACGTTCGACTGTGCCGTGTTGTCCGCGGCCATCCGCGCCAGCGATTGCGCCGTCGCCTGCACCTCCGTGGCCGACGCGGCGACGGCCGAGACGACGCTCTGGATGGTCGACTCGAACTCCGTGGCCAGGGCGACGCGCCGCTGTTCGGCGGCCTTGAGCGCCTCGTCCTGCACGCGCATCCGGTCGGTCGCCTCGTTGCTCAGCGCCGCTGCGTGACGGAACGTCCCCGGCAACCCCCTGAGCAGCACGCGCCGGAGGAAACGACCGCGGCTGGCGCCGTCGAGGGCGGCCTTCGACTCGCGCACGAAGGCGTCGGTGACGTCGAGCAGGTGATTGATGCCGTGCACCATCCGTCCCAGGTTGCCGTCCACGTCGCAGCGAAGGACGCGAGGCTCCAGGTCGCCCGCTGCCACGCGTTCGGAGACATCCGCTACTTCCTGACACCACCGGCGATAGCTCTCGAGCTCGGCCCGCTCCTGGGCGTCGAGCGGCGGCACGGAGCGGAGCTTCACTGGAGACGATGAGGGTCTGGCTTCGGTCATGTTCCACTCACAGGGAGAAGACGAACTCGTCGTAGCGAACGTTCTTGCTGCGCAAGAGCTCTTCCACGACGCGCGACGACCGCGCCACGGCCTCGGCCTTGCTGGCGGCCTTTTGCTCCTCTGCCACCAGCGCGGCGTACAGAGGGCGCACCTTGTCGACGGCGGACGCGTCCGGCGTTCTCCGGTTCGAGTGATAGCCGATGATCGCGCCATCTGGACCGAAGGTGGGCGTGACGTGCGCGAAGACCCAGTAGTGATCGCCGTTCTTCGCCATGTTGACCACGTACGCGAAGATCTCCTCGCCCCCCTGGATGGTCTTCCACAGAAGCTCGAACACGCACCGCGGCATGTCCGGATGACGGATGATGCTGTGCGCCCTTCCGAGGAGCTCCGCCTCGGTGTACCCGGAGATGCGCACGAAGACGTCGTTGGCGTAGGTGATGCGGCCGCTCAGATCGGTCTTGGAAACGATGATTTCCTCTGTGCCGAACGTCCGTTCGTGACCGCTGGGTCCTGACTTGTCACGCATTGGCTCGGCTCCAGTCGACGAGCGGTGCTCGCCCGAAGGCTCTGTCGGTTGCTCTTCTCGGCGACGCGGGCGTCATGGCTTCGGTGGTTCGTGCGGCCAGACTGCCGCCGGAAAGGCCGGCCCGGGCCGGGCGAAGAGGTACCCCTGCACGAGATCGCACTCGAGATCGATGAGCGTCCGGCTCTCGGCCTCCGTCTCGACGCCCTCGGCGACGATGGACATCCCCAGATCGCGAGCGAAGCCCACGATTGCCGATGCGACTCGCCGCTTCGCGTCGTCCTCGTCGATGTCGCGCACGAGAGACATGTCGAGCTTCAGGAAATCCGGCTCGAAGCGGGAGAAGCGAGCGATGCCGGCGTCCGCGGCGCCGATGTCGTCCAGCGCGATGCGAAATCCCATCTTGCGCAGGCTCGCCACGCGGAGGCTGGCGTTCGGAACGCCCGTGAAGTCCGCGTGCTCGGAGATCTCGAGCACGACTCGACTGGCGATCGGCAAGAGCCCGCCCCCCCAGTCGACCAGCGCCGGATCGAGCAGATCCTTCGGGTGAACGTTGAGGAAGAGCCACCCGGGCTCCGGGATGCCACGGAAGTCGACCTCCGCCCGAGCCCGCACGAAGCGCGCCAGATCCGTGAGGCGCCCGAGTCGCTCGGCGGTGAACAGGAACGACCTGGGATCCGCCAGTCGAGGATGCCCGCTGCGGAGCAGGGCCTCGAACCCCACGACCTCACCGGTTCGCGCGGCGAGGAGGGGCTGATACACGACGGACGCGCCGGCGAGCGCCTCGGCGAACGCCTCGGAGCGCGCATCGTCGCCTTCGAGTAGACCGCTCACGGGGGCCGCCTTGGTCGTGCGGCTTTCGGCGCGCGCGAGGCGTGACAGCGCGGACGCGCGCTCGATGAGCGTCGTCAGCGCCTTCACTTCGAACGGCTTGTTGACGTACTTGAACGCCCCCTCGTCGATGGCCGCGATGGCCGTCTGGAGCGTGGGAGCACCCGTGATCAGGATCACATGGAGGGTGGGATCCGCGGCGCGAACCGCGCGCACCAGCGCGATGCCATTCATCTCCGGCATGGCGATGTCGGTGACGACGGCGTCGAAGCGGACCGCCCGCAGCATCTCGAGCGCTTCGCGTCCGCTGGAGGCCATGGTCACGTGAAGGCCCGACCTTCGAAGAGCTCTCGCCATGGCGTTGAGGAGCGGCGCGTCGTCGTCGACCAGCAGAACGCGCGATGACCCCTCGAGATCGATGCCGGTGTTCGAGTCGGTATGCGAGAGTTGCGCCATCGTGTCTCTGATCGATCGAACAGAACGGCACTTGGAACGAACCCGATAGGTCGAGCGCCGGCGACATTTATGCGCGGAGCATGCGGAGACGGCGACACGCAAGAAGTGCGTCGGAAGCCGCAAACACCCGCACCGCACAGCATTTCTCGCGGCGCAGATGGTGCGTGAGTCCGGCGCAAAACATTCATGTTAACGCGCCATCTTCAGCGCCGTTCACCGAAGCGACGCAATGAGTGTGTTCATTCGAATGGATTCGGCGAGCTTGTCCGTGAGGGACGAGGTTCTTTCGTTGCTGCGGGGCTCGGGGTTCGACTGTGAACCCACGCCGTTCGGGTTGATCGCCGCAACGGGCGAAGAGCAGCTGGAGAACATCGGCGCATCGTGTCCGACGCTGGCCATCGTCTGTGACGACTCGCCAGTTGCTCCGCTCTTCGCGCACGGTGTTTCGGACGTTGCCATCTGGCCGCGCGATCGCGACGCGCTTCCGTCTCGTGTCCGCAATCTGGCAGAAGCGCTCGCGTGGAAAGCCGAGCTGGATCTCTGCCGTGCGGTCCTCGACGGGAGTCCGGCGCTTCTCTACGCCAAGACACGCGCCGGGCAATTCGCGTTGGTCAATGATTCATTCGCTGCCCTGTACGGCGTCGACCGGGCTCAGATCTTGGGGAAGTACTCCGTGGATCTGCAGCCGAGCGCAGAGGCGCGGGCGGCCATCGACAGCGCCGAGTCCCGCCTCCTCTCGAGCGGCACGCGACAGAACTTCGAGCTCCGGGTCCAGGGCCAACGTGGGCCACGAATCGCCCGGACCAGCATCTCTCTCGCGCCCGGACCACGCAGCGAGCAGCTCGTCGTCGGCACCTGCTGGGACGTGACGCAGGAGACGGGCGCACTGGCCGCTCTGCACCGGCAGCACGATCTGCTGCGCCAGGTGCTCGACGCCAGCCCCGGGCCGATCTTCGTCAAGGATTCAGAGGGCCGCTTCCTGCTGGTCAACGCCGCGCTGGCGGCCCTCTACGGCCGCACCCCCGAGGAACTCCTCGGCTCGGATGCGTCGACGCTCTACGACGATCCCGAGGAAGTCGCGCGGTCGGCAGAATCCGAGGAACGCGCCCTCCGAGCCCGCGTCCCGATATTCGCGGAGTGCACGTTCACCAAGCCCGACGGTGAGAGTCTGCGCTTTCTCTGTGTCCGCTGTGCGTTCGACGACGAAGACGGCGAGCGTCGCGTGCTGACGCTCGCGACGGACATCACCGCGCGCCGCAAGGCCGAGGCAAACGCGGAGCAGTATCGCGCCATGGTCGAGATGTCCCGGACGCTCGGGCTCGTGACCGACCTGAACGGGACCATCCTGAGCGCGAGCCGGGCGTGGCTGGTCGCGCTCGGACATGCCGAGTACACGCTGGCGGGGACGTCCCTGTCGGACCTGCTTCACCCGGACGACCGCGCGCGTTGCCTCGACGGCACCGGAAGGCGCGCCCTGGACGCGCTCGACGGCGCTGAGGTGCGCTGCCGTGCAGCGGACGGGACGTACGTCCTGCTTTCGTGGAGCGTCGCCATCGACGCCCCCAAGGGCCGCGGCTATGCGGTCGCGCACGACATCACGGACCTGCGCAGAGCCGAGCGCTCCGCGGAGGAGGCACGCGCGAACGCCGAGGAAGCTTCTCGGACCAAGTCGCGCTTCCTCGCCAACATGAGCCACGAGGTCCGCACGCCGATGAACGGCGTCCTCGGGATGCTCGAGGCCGCGCTCGAGACGGACCTGTCGGGCTCGCAGCGCGAGTTCCTGCAGGACGCACACGACTCGGCGGACGCGCTCCTCGTCATCCTGAACGACATCCTCGACATCTCGAAGATCGAGGCCGGAAAGCTGGAGCTCGAGAACGTGCCCTTCCGCATCCGCGACGTCGTGAACGCCGCGGTCGCTCCGCAGTTCGCTCGAGCGAAGCGCAACGGGCTCACCACGCGCGTATCCATCGACGATCGGGTTCCGGCGCTGGTCGCGGGCGATCCGGGGAGGCTGCGCCAGATCCTGGCGAACCTGGTCGGAAACGCGGTGAAATTCACGGAGTCCGGGGTCATCTCCGTCAGCGTCCGGCTGGATTCGAAGGCGGAAAGCCTCGTGCACGTCGCGGTGGCCGACACCGGCATGGGCATCCCGCCGGAGAAACACGCGAGGATCTTCGAACCCTTCCGTCAGGCAGACGAGTCCACCACCCGCACGCACGGCGGCACGGGGCTCGGCCTCTCGATCTGTCGCGAGCTCACGCGGCTAATGGGGGGCCGCATCTGGGTCGACAGCGAGCCGGGCTGCGGAAGCACGTTTCACTTCACGGCAGCGCTGCCGGAAGCGAAGGAAGCACCGCTCGTCACCACGCTGCAGCCGCATCCTTCGGCGGAGCCGACGGACCTCGCGCCGCTCAAGGTTCTCCTGGTCGAGGACAACCTGGTCAACACCAAGCTCGGCGTACGGCTGCTCAACAAGAACGGCTGCGTCGTCACGACGGCACCGAACGGCCTCGCCGCCACGGAGATCGCGGCCAGGGAGCCCTTCGACCTGATCCTCATGGATCTGCAGATGCCGATCATGGACGGGTTCGAGGCGACACGGAGGATCCGCACCTACCAGCACGCCGCCCGGAGGATCCCCATCGTGGCGCTGACGGCGAGCGCGATGAAGGACGACGAGCAGCGCTGCCTGGCAGCCGACATGGACGGACACCTCTCCAAGCCGCTCGAGCAGGGAAGGCTCGTCGCCATGCTCTCGCGCGTGCGGAGCTGCCTGCCGCCGAGGAGCAAGCCCGGATCGGCGAGCGTGCCGCCGCCGCTCGCTGCTCCAGAGGAGGCCTCCGTCGATCTGTCACTCGTGCGTGAGCGTTGCGACAACGACCGTGACCTCCTCCGGGAAGTCGTCCAGGCGTACCGCGAGAGCTGCGAGAACGGCATCGGCGCGCTGCAGCAGAGCACGAGTTCCAACGACCTCCCCGCCGCGCGCCGCGCCGCCCATCAATTGCGCGGCGCGTTTCTCTACGTGGCCGCCCGGGACGCGGCAACGCTCGCCGGCGAGATCGAGCACATCGACGACGCGAACGTGAGCGGCCTCCCCTCGCTGGTCGAGAAGCTCAAGAAAGAGGCCTACGTGGTCGAGAACGTGCTGCTCGCCGAGAGTGAACGAAAGACCGCGGCGCCGCCGCCAGCCTGATCCCGATTCGCGCAACCGCACAGGAGACACCGCCTTTGGACCAAGACAACGAGATCGTTCAGGAGTTCATCATCGAGAGCACGGAGAACCTCGACGAGCTCGATCGCGCGTTCGTGGCTCTCGAGGCGAACCCTGGCGATCGGGAACGCATCGCGGCGATCTTCCGGACGATTCATTCCATCAAGGGGACGTCGGGGTTCCTCGGCTACTCGCGGCTGGAATCTCTCGCCCACGCCGGCGAGGAAGTGCTGTCGCTGCTCCGCGACGGGAAGCTGCCACTCACGCCCGGAATCACCACCGAGCTGCTTGCGATGGTGGACGGCATCCGGCGGACGCTGCACCTCATAGAGACGACCAACGGCGAAGGCGACGAGAGCTTCGCGGACGTCATCGTGAGACTCCGTCAGATCCGGGCGGGCGACCCGGCGCGCATCTCCGCGGCGGCTCCTCCCGCGCCGCTGGCACGTCCAAGTCACGCGGCTTCCGTTCTCGTCCGCCCGAGCACACCGGCGGAGGTGCTTCTCCATCACAGCGCGCCGGCGGACGTCGTCATCCGGAAGAGCGCGGCGGCGCCCGCCGTCAAGCCCTCCGGGCCGCCGCCCGCGCCCGAGGCGCAGCAGAGGAGCGCGCCGTCGGCGCGCCCTGCCTCCGAATCGCGCCCGCCTCATCCGGCGGAGCGAGACGACCATCCCCGGACGCATGCGTCCGACGAGAAGCACCTCAAGCACGACCGAACGAGCGACAAGCATGAGCGCGGCGATCAGTCGGCGGCGGCGGACGCGACGGTCCGGGTCGACGTGGGACTGCTCGACAAGCTGATGAACCTCGTCGGAGAGCTCGTCCTGGCCCGCAATCAGATCCTGCAGGTGGGCGCCGCCGGCAAGGACGCCGTCTTCGTCAGCGCCGCGCAGCGGCTCAACATCATCACGACGGAGCTCCAGGAAGGCGTGATGAAGACGCGCATGCGCCCCATCGGCAGCCTCTGGAACAAGTTCCCGCGGGTGGTGCGGGACCTGGCGATCGCCTGCGGAAAAGAGGTCCGCCTCGAGATGAACGGGACGGAGACCGAGCTCGATCGCACCATCCTCGAAGCGATCAAGGATCCGCTGACGCACATCGTCCGGAATGCCGTGGATCACGGCATCGAGACCGCGGCCGTCCGTCAGAAGAACGGGAAGTCGAGCACCGGCCTCCTGACCCTGCGCGCCTTCCACGAGGGCGGGAAGGTGAACATCGAGATCGGCGACGACGGCGGAGGCATCGATGCGGAGCGCGTCCGCGCGAAGGCGATCGAGCGAGGTCTGATCACTGCCGAGCGGGCCGGTCAGATGAGCGAGCACGAGATCGTGAACCTGGTGTTCGAACCCGGCTTCTCGACGACGGAAAAGGTGTCGAACATCTCGGGCCGCGGCGTGGGGATGGACGTCGTGAAGACGAACATCGAGCGAATCGGCGGCAGCGTGGAGCTAACTACCCGCGTCGGGCAGAGCACGACGCTGAAGGTGAAGATCCCGCTGACGCTCGCCATCATCCCGGCGCTCATCGTCCACCTAGGCAACGAGCGATACGCCATTCCGCAGGTCAACCTGCTCGAGCTCGTACGGCTCGAAGGAGAACAGGCAACGTCGCGCATCGAGTACATCCACGGTGCTCCCGTCATGCGCCTCCGAGGAAACCTGCTCCCGCTGGTGAACCTGCGAGACGTCCTCGGAAGCGACGGCAACGACGTGCACCAGGAGGCCGTCAACATCGTGGTCGTCCAGGCGGACGACCGACCCTTCGGGCTGGTCGTGGACGGGGTGAGCGACACCGAGGAGATCGTCGTCAAGCCGCTCGGGCGCGAGCTGAAAGGCGTCACCGCCTTCGCCGGCGCGACCATCATGGGAGACGGCCGCGTCGCGCTCATCCTGGACGTGGTCGGCTTCGCGCAGCGCGCGGGCGTCGTCTCGCAGGTCCGTGAGCGCAACCACGGGCTCGCGAGCAAGGGCACGGGGCTCGACGGTGATCGGGCCGCCGCCGACGGGCTCCTGCTCCTCGAGCACGGCACTCGCGGTCGGGTG
This sequence comes from uncultured Polyangiaceae bacterium, assembly GCA_964442485.1. GTDB lineage: Bacteria > Myxococcota_A > Polyangia > Polyangiales > Polyangiaceae > DASZVB01. Next base: position 14,242 of record CAYUAW010000045.1, on the reverse strand, counting down.
GCGCTACCGCTCGCGTTCGTCGCCCGGCTGGAGGAGTTCCCGGTGTCCTCGATCGAGGAATCGGGCGGTGAGCGCGTCGTCCAGTACCGCGGCGACATCCTGCCCCTGATCACGCTCGACGACGTCGTGGGGAGCCGCGGCGGCACACCGCAGAACGACGGAACCCTGCAGGTCGTGGTCTTCTCCGACAGCGGCCGCCACGTGGGGCTCGTCGTCGGGCGAATCCTCGACATCGTCCACGAGACGATCTCGCTCAAGCCCACCGGCGCCCGCCAGGGCGTGCGCGGCACGGCAGTGATCCAGGGACGCGTGACGGAGCTCCTCGACGTCCAGGCGGCGCTTCGCGCTCACAGCCAAGTGTTCTCGTGAAGACGCAACCCGACGGGAGAGAAAACATGAACGAAACACGACAGATCTGCACCTTCATCCTGAACGGGTTTCTCTACGGCATCGAGGTCACCCGGGTCCAGGAGGTCATCCGCTACCAGGACATGACGAGAGTTCCTCTGTCGCCGCCGGACGTGCGGGGCCTCATCAACCTGCGCGGCCAGATCGTCGCCGCGGTCGACACGCGCAAGCGGCTCGGCCTGCCGGCTGCCGACGCCGACATGCTCCCGATGAACGTGGTCATTCGCACCGACGAGGGTGTGGCGAGCCTGCTCGTCGACGAGATCGGCGACGTCATCGAGGTCTCGGCCGATCTCCTGGAAGTCGTCCCCGAGACGGTTCCTGCCACGACTCGCGGCGTCCTGCGGGGTGTCTACAAGCTGAAAGATCGTCTCCTGCTCGAGCTCGACGTCGACAAGCTCGTGGGCGGGAAGAGCAAGAGAGCAGCTTGACGACTCGCGCGCTCCCACTCGCCGCGAGCGTTGGCACCCGAGCTCGCCGCTTTCGCGATCATGCTCTCGGGGATGGTCGCGCTCGCGATCACGAGAAGTCGCGTTCGAGGACTAGAGGACATGACCAACGAGCCGTTCATGGAAGGAGTCAACCGATGACCGCCCGACCGTGCGCTGGATGTTCGAGTCCAGCATGAAATCGGAGAACCAATGAGCGATCTGACCAAGCACGCGAACGGAATTTCGACACCTCCTCAAGCCGGGAGCGAACGCGACGTTCCGTTTCAGGCCCTTCTCGAATCGACCGCGATGGCCTGTTTGTTCTGTGATGCGACGTTCACCGTCAAGTGGGTGAATGCCTCCGCCAGGGACAGGATCGCGTCCTTCGGCCTCGAGCTGACGGCGGACGAGCTCCTAGGCGAGTCCCTCGACGCCCTCTTTTCGCTCCCGCTGCCGCAGCGCAAGGCGCTCCGAGCCTCGCCCGGCAAACCCATCGAATTCGACGCGGATATCGGCGGCAAGAAGGAGCACGTCCGGGTCAGCGCCGTCGGCGCGCCGAAGGTGAATGGTTACTCCGTTCAGTTCGGCGGCGGCGTCTACAGCGGCGAGGTGAAGCGCCTCTCGCAGATGCTCGACGCGACCCCCTCGAACGTCATGTTCTGCGACCGCGACTTCGTGATCCGCTACGCGAACGCCACGTCGCTCGCCACCATCACGAAGCTCGAGAAGTACCTGACCATCAAGGCCGACCAGCTCGTGGGCTCATCCGTCGACGTCTTCCACAAGAACCCCGCGCACCAGCGCAAGCTGCTCGCCGATCCGAGAAATCTTCCACATCAGGCGAACATCAAACTCGGCCCGGAGACGCTGTCTCTCTTGATCACGGCGATTCTCGACGAGTCGGGCGCTTACCTGGGGCCGATGCTCACCTGGGAGGTCATCACGGACAAGGTCCGCGCGGCCATGGAGGAGACGCGCCTGCGACAGATGGTCGACGGCGCGCCCATCAATATCCTCCTGTGCGACACGGATCTCACCATTCAATACATGAACGAGACGTCGCGACATACGCTCCAGAGGCTGCAGCAGTACCTGCCGATCGACGTCAACAAGATGGTCGGCGCAAGCATCGATGTCTTCCACAAGAACCCGGCGCATCAGCGCAAGCTCCTCGCGGACCCCAAGAACCTGCCGCATCGCGCGGAGATTCACGTGGGACCGGAGACGCTCTCGCTCTTCGTCACGGCGATCTTCGACGGAACGGGCGCGTATATCGGCCCCATGTTGACGTGGGAGATCATCACCGAAAAGGTCGCGATGAAGAAGCGCGAGGAAGAGCTGGTGATCCGGGAGCGCGCGGCGGCCGAACAGCTCGCGGTCAAGGTCCAGGAGATCCTGGACGTCGTCAACGCCGCGGCGGCGGGCGACCTGACACGCGCCGTGACCGTGAAGGGCACGGACGCCATCGGCAAGATGGGCGAGGGCCTCCAGAAGTTCTTCGTCGACCTGCGAGGGAGCATCCAGGCGATCGTCCACAACGCCGAGTCGCTGGCGGCGTCATCCGACGAGATGACCCGGGTCAGCCACGCCATGAGCGCCAACGCCGAGGAGACATCGGCGCAAGCAGGCGTCGTCTCCGCGGCCTCGGAGCAGGTCAACAGGAACGTCCAGACCGTGGCCACCTCTGCCGAGGAGATGAGCGCTAGCATCCGCGAGATCGCGAAGAACGCGACCGACGCCGCCCGGGTGGCGACGCAGGCCGTGCGGGTCGCCGAGACGACCAACACCACGGTCGCCAAGCTCGGGGAGAGCAGCGCCGAGATCGGGAAGGTGATCAAGGTGATCACCTCCATCGCACAGCAGACGAACCTGCTCGCGCTGAACGCGACCATCGAGGCCGCGCGCGCGGGCGAAGCGGGCAAGGGGTTCGCCGTCGTGGCCAACGAGGTGAAGGAGCTCGCCAAGGAGACGGCAAAGGCGACCGAGGACATCAGCCAGAAGATCGAAGCAATCCAGTCCGACACTCGCGGCGCCGTCGCCGCCATCGGCCAGATCGGCGTCATCATCAACCAGATCAACGACATCCAGAACACCATCGCCAGCGCGGTCGAGGAACAGACCGCGACGACCAACGAGATCTCCCGCAACGTCACCGAGGCCGCCCGGGGAAGCGGTGAGATCGCCCATAACATCACCGGTGTCGCGAAGGCGGCGCACGAAACGAGCTCCGGGGCGAGCAGCACGCAAGCTGCCGCATCGGAGCTCTCCGCGATGGCGCTCGAGCTGAAGAAGCTCGTCTCGCGCTTCACGTACTGAGGAGATGTCAGATGCGCGCTCTAGTCGTCGATGATTCACGGGCCATGCGGCTCCTCATCAAGAAGCAGCTGCACCAGCTCGGATTCGAGACCGTCGAGGCCGCTCACGGGGCCGAGGCCCTCGAACGCCTGCGGGCGCAAGACCTGCCCATCAACGTCGCCCTGGTCGACTGGAACATGCCCGTGATGAGCGGGATCGAGCTCCTGCGGGAGATACGAAAGGACCCCGAGCTTGCCTGGCTCCCGATCCTCATGGTCACCAGCGAATCGGAGCTCACGGCCGTCTCCGACGCTCTCGAAGCGGGGGCCAACGAGTACCTCATGAAACCCTTCACCGAAGACGGGCTGCGCGACAAGCTCGAGCTCATCGGCGCGGTCTCCTGATCATCATGGCAGCGCCGAAGATTCGAGTTCTCGTCGTCGACGACTCGGTGACCATCCGAAAGCTCGTGTCGGAGGCGCTGTCCGCCGACCCCGAGATCGAGGTCATTGGAAGCGCTGCCAACGGCAGGATTGCCCTGCAGAAGCTCGTTCAATCCCCCCCCGACGTCGTGACGCTCGACGTCGAGATGCCGGAGATGGATGGGCTCGCGACGCTGGTCGAGATCCGCAAGACGCACCCCACGCTGCCGGTGCTGATGTTCAGCTCGCTGACCGAACGCGCTGCATCGGCGACCCTGGAAGCCCTGGCACACGGAGCCACGGACTACGTGACGAAGCCGAGCGTGCAGGGCGGCGTCGCCGCCGCGATGCAGGCCGTGCGCGACGACCTCGGTCGCCGTATCAAGGCGCTCGCCAACCGTTCGGTGCTGCGCTCGATACCTCCCGTCCCCAGATGGGTGGGCTCGGAAGGGAAGAGCCCGACGCCGGAGGTGCTCGCCATCGGCGCCTCCACGGGCGGCCCGAACGCAATCGCCGACGTCCTCTTGCACCTTCGTCAGCTTCCGATCCCGGGCGTCATCACGCAACACATGCCGCCCATGTTCACGCGCCTCTTCGCGGAACGCCTGAACGCGCAGGGTCCGCATCGCGTGCGCGAGGCGACCGAGGGCGACGTCCTCGAAGCCGGCCTCATCCTGATCGCGCCGGGGGACTACCACATGGCGTTCAGGCGCGAGGGAACGCGCACGGTCGTGAGGCTGAACCAGGGACCGCCCGAGAACTCTTGCCGGCCGGCGGTCGACGTGATGCTCCGCTCGATCGTCCAGATCTACGGCGCGCGAATCCTCTCCGTCATCCTGACGGGCATGGGGCAGGACGGGCTCCGCGGGTGCGAGTTCGTGCGTGCCGCCGGCGGCCAGGTCATCGCCCAGGACGAAGCGTCCTCGGTGGTCTGGGGCATGCCCGGCTTCGTCGCTCGAGCGAACCTCGCCCAGGTGGTCGCGCCGCTCGAGTCGATCGCGCTGCAGATCTCGCTCCGCGTGCACGAGCAGTCGATTTCACCCACCTACCCCAGGGTTGTCCATGGCCCTCGGTGAGCAAGATCTCTCCTACGTGCGTACGCTCGTATACGACGCTTCCGCGATCGTGATCGAGCCGGGGAAGGAGTACCTCGTCGAGGCGCGGCTCGACCCGCTGGCGAGGGAAGCAGGGTTCGCGAGCCTGGGTCACCTCGTGACGCACCTGCGTGGGACGGTCAGGAACGGCCTCCATGCGCGCGTCGTCGAAGCCATGACGACGAACGAGACCACGTTCTTCCGGGACGTTCATCCCTTCGAGCTGCTGAAGGCCGAAGTGCTCCCGAGGCTCCTGGAAGCACGCAAGGCCTCGAAGAGGATCACCATCTGGTGCGGCGCGAGCTCCACGGGCCAGGAGCCGTACACGATCGCGATGCTGCTCCGAGAGCACTTCTCCGGACTCGCCGACTGGAGAATCTCCATCGTGGCGACCGACCTCAGCACCGCCGTGCTCGAGCGGGCGAAGGCCGGCGTCTACTCCCACCTGGAGGTGAACCGCGGGCTGCCCGCGCCTCTCCTGGTCAAGTACTTCGAGAAAGCCGGCGCTTCCTTCAGGCTCAAGCCGGAGATCACTCGCATGGTCGAGTTTCGATCGCTCAACCTCACGGCCTCCTGGCCCTCGCTCGGCCCGGTCGACATCGTGTTCCTCCGCAACGTCCTCATCTACTTCGACGTGCCGACGAAAAAGAAGATCCTCGGCCGGGTGCACGATCTGCTCCCGCAGGACGGCGTCCTGTTCCTGGGCGGCGCCGAGACGACACTGAACCTCGATGATCGCTTCCGGCGTATCGAAACCAAGACGGGGCGCGGTGGCGCCTACACGAAGACCGACGGGGGCCCCCTCAAGGGCCCTCCCGGGCGGTCGTTCTGAGGAAATGACAATGACTGTTGCCGAGGATATCCGTCAGCTCACAGGCGATGTGCTCGCGACCGCCTTCGGCCTGCCGCTCACGCTGTCGACGCGCGAGGCGTGGTCACCAGACCTGCAGTACGTCTCCGGGCTCGTCACCATCCACGGCAGCTGGACGGGCTTCGTGGGCGTCCACTGCAGCAAGGAACTCGCGCGGCGCTTCACCGCCACGGTGTTCAGCGTCGATCCAGCCAAGACGACCAGCGACGACATCAGCGACGTCCTGCGGGAGCTGGCGAACATCGTCGGCGGAAACATCAAGAGCGTCCTTCCGGGACCCTCGAAGCTGTCGCTTCCGACCGCAGACATGGTCGAAAGGCCGGCGCTTCGTGTCAACGGCGTGACGGTTTGGCTCGAATACGGCGGGCAGCCGATGTTCGTCGAAGTGGATTCCAGCAACGAGACCGACGCGCGGCGCGCGAGGGGAGAAGACTGACCCATGAACATTCTAGTGGTTGACGACAGCAAGGCGATGCGGCTCATCGTCCGCAAGGCGCTCAGGCAAGCCGGTTACGGCTCGTACCACGTGGACGAGGCGGCCAACGGCAAGGAGGCGCTCGCCGCCATCCGCACCGGGAAGCCTGCGGTGATCCTGAGCGACTGGAACATGCCGGAGATGAACGGCTTCGAGCTCCTCCAGACGCTGACGAAGGAGGGCATCAAGGTGCCCTTCGGGTTCGTCACGTCGGAGACGACGCCGGAGATGCAGCAGCAGGCGACCGGCGCGGGTGCACTCTTCCTGCTGGGGAAGCCGTTCACCGCCGACGCCATGCTCGCGGCGCTCCGTAACATCTTGCCGCCGGCCTGAGAACGAAATGGCCCAGCCGCTGGTCAGCCCGGGTCATGTCTACCCTCGCAGGATGGAGGTCCCGACCAACGGCTATGCGCGCGGGAAGATTGCCATCATCCTGGCCGACTCGGCCGTGAACGGACGGGAATAATCATGAAAATGCTCTTGGTCGACGACGATCCCCTCTATCGGAAGGTCCTCACGGGCCTGGCGCGACAGTTCGAATATGTCCCGCTCGTCGCGAAGGACGGCGAGGAGGGCTGGGCGCTCTATCAGGAGCACAGGCCCCCGTTCGTGCTCACGGATTGGATGATGCCGGAGCTCACCGGCGTGGAACTCTGCCGCCGCATCCGGACGGACGACCCCGAGAGGCGACCGTACATCATCCTCGTGACGACGCTCTCCGACAACGAACGCGTGCTCGAGGGCTTCCAGGCGGGCGCGGACGACTACATCGCCAAGCCGTTCGACCGCCGCGTCTTCGAATCCCACGTGAAGGCCGCATCGGAGCGGGTCCGCTTCGTGATGAAGCAGGAGGAGGGGATCCATCGGGATGTCGTCGTCAACTACCAGGGTGCCCTCGGCCACGAGAGCCCGGAGCTCTTGCACAGCCTCGGCGCTCTCTCTCGGATCTACACGCAGCAGCGCATCTACTCGAAGGCTCGCGGCTTCCTCCGTCGTCAGATCAGCATCGCAAAGCGAATGGGCGACGAGGCGGCGGTAGGCCGTCTCGAGAAGACCATCGCCGAGCTGAACGCCGCCGAGAGCTCGGAGCTGGAAACGCCCGCCGGAGACAACCCGGAAAGCTCGCGGGCATGAACGACCCGGACCGCCCGAAGGTGCTCCTGGCGGAGGACGAGCAGGTCTGCTCTCTGGTCGTGAAGAGGCTCATCGAGAAGGCCGGATACGACGTCGTCCTCGTCCGTGACGGAAAGTCCGCACTGCGCGAGCTCGAGAACGGAGACTTCTACGCCGTGGTCGCCGACTGGATGCTGCCGGAGCTCGACGGGATCGAGGTCGTCCGCAAGGTGGTCGCCAGGCCGGGCAACAAGACCAAGGCCTTTCTCACCTCGGTCATCGACATCCCCGCCGCCCGCGAACACGCCGCCGCTGCTGGCGCGCAGGACTTCCTTCCGAAGCCGCTGACGCCCGGGGTGCTGATAAAGGCGCTGCGCGCGGAGGCCAAGCCGGTCGCTCTGAAGACGCTCGAGGGGAACCACCCCATGACGCGCGCGGAGCCATGGCATCGCCTGCCGTTGCTATCCGCCCGTCCCATCAGCGACATCCTGGGCACCGAGGTGACCGTCGAGCTCGCCACGGCCGTCGCCGACGCCCCCGTACGGTACACCTGCGGCCTGGTGGACGCGACGAACGGCAGCGAGCTGACGGTCTGGGCCGTGGCTCGCGATAGCGCCGCGATCTCCACCGCCACGGCCATGCTGGGCGAAGCGCCGGCGAACGTACAGGAAGCCGCGGAGGCGCTCGCCGAGGTCCTGAACGTCGTGGCCGGCGTGATCAAGACGGAGTTCAGCAAGGCCGGCTTCAAGTTCACCATCGTCCTTCCCAAGCGCGTCTCCGCCGCCGACCTCAAGGCGATGGAGAAGGGTTCCTTCGCGTCGATCGTCACCAACGTGACGCTCGGCGAGTCGACGTTCACCCTGGGCTTCACCGCGGCCTCGGCCAGCGCGGTAGAGATGCGCGTCGAGGATCTGCGAGAAGGTTTCGTGCTCGCCGAGGACATGCGCAACGCCTCCGGGACGCTCATCCTGCTGCCAGCCTGCACGCGCTTGACCGCCACCGCCGTCCAGCGCCTGCGTGAGAGCTGCAAGGGGCGCAGCGTGCGCGTCCACGTCCCGCTCTCCTCCGTCGCGTGAAAATTCGGCGCGCGCGTCTGCCGGACCCCGGTCGACGCGCAAGAACGGGTGCGCGGCCACGGCCGTTCGCGAACGAGTTGCAGGTGGGCGCAACCGGTGCGCGCGGAAAGCCTGATTTGGCCCCACCGGCGTCCTGCCGCCCGCGAACGGCGCGCGCGCGGGTGCCGGCATGGCTGTTGCTGTGAAGGAGGCCAACGTGGACATCTTCGAAAGCCTGACGAACGACCATCGCATCATCGC
>CAYUAW010000045.1:0-5717 GCA_964442485.1 uncultured Polyangiaceae bacterium | reverse complement strand
AGGAGGCCAACGTGGACATCTTCGAAAGCCTGACGAACGACCATCGCATCATCGCTCGCGTCCTCACGGCATTCGAGCAGTTCATCACGGAAGCCGAGGCGTCGGAGACCCTGGACCTCGTCGAGTTCGGACGGTTCACCGTGTTCTTCCGGGAGTTCGTGGAGCTCTGGCACCATGAACGGGAGGAGAACCTGCTGTTGCCCGCAATGGAGTCGATCGGGTACGCGCGCAACGCGGCGCCGATCGTCCACATCCGCGAAGACCACGAGCGCGAGCGCAACCATCTCCTCGAGCTGCGGCGTGCGGCCGTACGTCTCCGCCCGCTGCAGCAGCAGGAGAAGTCCAGGGTCCTCGCCATCGCGCGCGACCTCGTCACGTTCGAGCGCACACACATGAAGAAGGAGAACGAGCTCCTCTACCCGGCGCTACAGCGGGAGCTCTCCGCCGAGAAGGCGAGCGCCCTGAACCGCCCTGTGCTGAAGGCCGGGTCCGACAAGCACCCCATCGTCGAGCAGATCTGGCTCCGCGCTCTCGCCGACGAGTTGGTTCACGATCATCCCGTTCCGGCTCACGCCGAGGGCCAGGTCTGACCACTTGCGTGGTCGATTTCAGGGAACCGACGGCACACCCGCCGATGGCGCGGCTCTCAGCAGATTCCTGACCCTTTCGCTTCGCGCGTCGCCCGTCGCGCACCGACTCGGCGTTCGAACGTCCAGCGCGACGCGCAAATCTTTCTGAACTGCGCAGGCCTCCGCAAGGGACTTAGCTTGAGTCAGCGACGGACCGATCCTCGGCCCCACACAGGGGCGCGACACCGGACCGTGCGACGAAGGGGAGACCTTGGTCTTTTGCGATCGTCCAGCCGGAAGCCGCGCGCGCAGTCTTTCACGCTCTGCATTGCTCGCCTCCGTGCTCTTCATCCAGCACGCGCGCGCGCGCTACGGCGAGCTGCCGAACCACATCCCCGAGCCCGCTCCATACAATCTGGCGGAGGCGACGACGCGGCCGCCACCGTACGACTCGCACTTCGCCGTGAGCGGGAACCCGCGCGTCTGCGCGCGGTGCCATCAACGGATCTTCGCCGAGTGGAACGGTTCGATGATGTCGAACTCGTGGCGAGATCCGGCCTGGCGCGCGGCCTTCTTCCTGCTGTCGAAGCTGACCTCGACGGACGGTGCGTGCGCAGTGCCCCCTCCCCCCGACGGGACGGAACGCTCGAAGCTCAACCCGTTCGCCGCTGCGAACTGCACGTCGACGTTCGACCTCGGCTCGAGCTCCTTCACGACGCACGGCCCGGGTTCTCTCCTCGACAGCTTCTGTTCGCGTTGCCACATGCCCGCCAACTACATCGACGCGATCGCGCCGAAGAACGTTCACCCGGATCCGCTCTCCGGCATCGAGCACGCGCTGGTGGATCCGGATTTCGATCCGACTTCGGCGCGCGGGACCCCCTACGCCTTCGCGAAGGACGAGGGCCGCTCGCGGAACACGCTGGCCGGCAAGCTCGGGATCACCTGCACCTTCTGCCACACCATCGCAGAGACACGCGCGACTCCCTTCCACGACTACCGGCCGGCGCGTGCCGTCTACGTCCCGGATCCGGGACGCAATCCTCGCGCCGCTGTGCTTCCGTCGAACCTCGCCGAGCTCGCCTCGGAGCCCGATCCGTCGAGTCCGACGCTCGGCTACGCGATCGGTGCCGGCGCCTATCGCATCTCACCCGAGGCCCTCGTCTTTCCGGAACGCTTCGGGCCACTTCATTTCGCGAGGCCCACGGCGGAGCTCGACCCTTACCTGAGCAGCGCGTTCGCGACGAAGGTCGCTCCTCAAACGAGTGACTTCGCGGGCTCCATCCACCGTGGTGCTTACAACGTGCTCTTCGAGCGCGGTGAGATATGCGGAACGTGCCACGACGTCACCAATCCGATGACGATCAAGAACGCGCTTGGACGCTGGGTGGGTGGCTTCCCGATCGAACGGACGTACTCCGAGTGGGCCAGCAGTCGTTACGCCGATCGACCGGGCAACACACGCTTCGATCCGGCGTTCAAGCGAGACTGCCAGACGTGTCACATGCAGCAGGATTTCGGTGAACCGGGCACCGCCCAGACGCTCTTCGACGACCAGGGTTCCCGGCCGCCGCTCTCGGGCAAGGCGGCCGTGACCGGCGCCGAGCGCACTCCGTATTTCTCGCATCACTTCGTCGGCGGGAACACGTACAGCACGCGCCTGCTCGGCGCCGACTCCGCAACCGACGGCGGAGCGAACGACTATCCGGAGCTTTCGCAGTACAGCTTCTCGTCCGCGGACCCCGGGAGTCCCTACCACAACGCTCGCTGGGAAAATACGGGAGCACGCGGCCCGGCCACGCAGCATGCGCGGCTCGCCTGGGACCGCCTGCGCAACGCCGTCAGCGTCGCGCTGCGGGTCCCCCCGCACGTCGCCGCCGGAAACGCGGCCGAGCTCCGCGTCACGGTGACCAACAGCGGAGCCGGCCACGACTTTCCGACGGGCTTCCCGGAAGGACGCAACGCCTGGGTCGCGGTGCACGCGCTCGATCTGTCGACCGGCGACGAGCTCGCGATCGCGGATTCACACTGGAAGCGGCGCTCCCTCGGGGTCGGTTACCTGACGGACCACGCCTTCGTCGACCCGAACTTCCCCGGGTGCAACTGGGAGGTACCCGCGGGCGCGCCCGACCCGTACGCGTTCCAGTTCCGCGCCGTCGCGTCGCGCGGCGATGGCTGCCCGACGCTCGACCTTCCTTACGCGACCGCGCTCAACCTGGTGGTCGGCGCGAACGGAGCTCCCATCGACGGCGCGGGAAGAGCCATCGACCGGCGCAACCCGGGCGGCTTGCCACGGTTCGTCGACAGGGACGGCGACGGCGATCTCTACGACGACGCGTTCCTCGTGGACACGCGCCTGCGCCCGCTGCCGCATCCGGGTGCAGAGGTGACGCTCGACCGCTACTCGGTGATCGTTCCGGAGGGCGTCCTCGGACCGATAGCGGTCACCGCCGCCGTCTACTACCAGTCGATGGAAGCCATCGCGGCAAGGAAGCTGCTCGGGAACCTCGCGGACACCGACGGCGACCACGTCATCGAGCCGTGCGTGCTGCGCGGGCCCTGCGACGGGCGCGTGCCCGAGGTGGAGCCGGCCGTGGTCGAGGGCTCGGCTCCGGTCCCTGTTCGTGTCGAGAGCAGCGTCATCTCGGTGGACGGCGCACCCGACACGACGCCGCCCACGCTATCGACTTACCCGGTCGACCGCGCCGCGAATGTTCACGTGGACGTCGTACCGAAGGTGACGGCGTCCGAGCCCATCACCGGCGTCGACGAGGCGACCTTTCACCTCCTGGACGCGAGCGGCGCCGCGGTCGCTGGCAGCGTCGCGAGAATAGCGGACTATACCTGGGCCTTCTTCCCCGACGTGGTCTTCCTCTCGCCGGGCAAGACGTACCGCGCCCACCTGTCCGGCGTGTTCTGCGACGCGGCGAACAACTGCATCAACCGAGATACGTCCTGGTCGTTCACCCTTGCGGCAACAGGTGTGGCCGGATCCGGCGACACTCGTCCCCCGCCCCCCGATCGCCCTGCTCCTCCGGCACGGCGCCCACTGGAAGCCTCTCTTGCCGCGTCGCCAGCCGCTCCCTGGCTCTTCGCGGGAGCCTTCGGCGTCGTGTCGTTCATCATCGCCCGAAGGCGCGATGCTTCCCGCGGGCGAGAACCACGGAGGAACCGTGACTGAACCCGCTCTTCCGGGCACGCTCGCGCTGACGGCGCTCCTCGCGCTGGCGGGCGCCACCGGCTGTCGAAGCGCGGAATCTTCACCGCGACCGACCACCACCGAGAGCATCGATCCCATCGAGGGTGAAGAGCTGGCGTCACAGGCGATTGCGCCCGCGGTCCCCGCTCCGCTGCTCCGGAATCACGCGACGAAGGTCATCCTGGAGGTCGAGGTGCGCGAGGAGCGCGGTACGCTCGCAGACGGCGTCGAGTACCCGTTCTGGACGTACGGCGGCACCGCTCCCGGCAAGATGTATCGCGTGCGCCAGGGGGACCTCGTGGAGGTGCACCTCCACAACCACCCCGACAACGCGCTGGCGCACGACATCGATTTCGACGCCGCCATCGGGCCAGGCGGAGGCGGGGACGCCTCGTTCGTTGCCCCGGGCTACTCGACGACGTTCTCGTGGCGCGCCATGCGGCCCGGGCTCTTTCTCTACGAATGCTCGGCGGCGCCCGCAGGGGTCCACGTCGCCAGCGGTCTGTTCGGCCTCATCCTCGTCGAGCCCCGCGGCGGCCTCCCGCGTGCAGACCGCGAGTATCAGATCGTCCAGAGCGAGTTTTACACCGAGGGCCGGTTCGGCGAACGCGGGCCCCAGCGGTTCTCCGCGGAGAAAGCCCTGAAGGAGCAGCCGGAGTACGTCGTCTTCAACGGTCGCGTGGATTCGCTCGCGGGCTCGAACGCGTTGAAGGCGCGCGCCGGAGAACGCGTCCGCTTCTACTTCGGCAACGCGGGCCCGAACCTGACGTCGTCGTTCCACGTCGGTGGCGTCATCTTCGACACGCTGTCCGGCGAAGGGTCCTTGATCCCCGGCCAGCCCGATGGCCCGGTGAAGAGCGTCGCGGCAGGCGGCGCCGCCATCCTGGAGTTCATGCCGCGGGTCGGCGGTGACTATCCGATCGTCGACCACGCGCTCTTCCGCTCCCAGAACAAGGGGACCACGGGAACCCTGCGCGTCGAGGGAGCCGATGACCGCATGATCTTCTCGGGGACGACGTCCCAGGCAGTCTATTCGCCCGGGACGACGCTGCCGAAGCTGCCCGAGCTCGGCAAGGTCGGTAGCGGGACCGGAGCGGGCATCTTCGCCACCGTGTGCGCCACCTGCCACCAGGCGAGCGGCCAGGGGATCCCGCGAGTATTTCCGCCACTGCGTGCCTCGGAGTTCCTGGTCGCCGACCGGGCGCGCGCGATCCGCATCGTGATGAGCGGGCTCAATGGTCCGATCGTCGTCGGCGGTCAGACGTACTCGAGCACGATGCCGAACCCCGGCCTGAGCGACGAGCAGATCGCGGAGGTTCTGACCTTCGAGATGACCAATCTCGACAATCACGGCAAACCGGTCCTTGTCGACGAGGTCGCCCGCGTCCGCAAGACCTGGGACGGCACCTCGCCCCTCGCGCTCGGCGCGGGCGCTGGGAAGCCTCGTCGCTGATCATCGCCCGAGGAGACGAACCATGTCGCAGACCGCAGACCTGATGGACGAAGCCGACGCCGCGCACGCCTGGCGCGCGCCGCGAGTACCCGAGTTCGCCGATGCGCCGGAATCCGGAGCGCGCGCGACGGTTGCCCGCGAGGCCACGACCTCTGCCGGCATCGGTCGAATGGGCGCGAGCCTCGCGATCGCGGCGGACGGTACCTTCTTCGCTGGAGTTCTCATGGTTGCCGTGGCCGTGCGCTCGGCACACCCCGAGCTCTTCGTGTACGGCCATTACTTCCTGGATGCGCGCGCCGGTGTCACCGTGACGTCGGTGCTGCTCTCGAGCATGCTGATGGGGGCGTTCACGCCCCGGCTCGCGCGAAGTCCATCCCCGCTCGCCCTTCGTCGCGTCCTCGTGCTCACCATCGTCTCCGCCGGCTTGTTCCTTGGTCTGCAGGGGTTCGACACGTCGGCGATGGCCGAGCAAGGTCTCCTTCCCGGCAGCCGGTAC
>CAYUAW010000044.1:31330-32897 GCA_964442485.1 uncultured Polyangiaceae bacterium | reverse complement strand
GTGCACAAGGGCAACATCATGAAGTTCACGGAGGGCGCCTTCCGCGACTGGGGCTATGCCGTCGCGACGCGCGAGTTCCGTTCGAAGGTGGTGACGGAGCGCGAGACGTGGATCCTCGGCAACCTGGAGGAGAATCCGAACCTCTCCGCCGCAGACAACGCGAAGAAGATCGAGCCCGGCTACGACATGGCGCCGCCCGAGGCGCAGGCCGAGCTCCGCGCGGAGGTGGAGGTCGCCGCGAAGCTCATGCCGACGCACGGCCAGGGCAAGTGGAAGAAGCTCGTGAAGATCAAGGACTCCATCGCGGACATCACGCTGCAGCAGGTGCTGACGCGGGCGAAGGAGTTCGACGTCATCGCGACCCTGAACCTCAACGGCGATTACCTCTCCGACGCTCTCGCCGCGCAGGTCGGCGGCATCGGCATTGCGCCGGGCGGCAACATCAACTACTCGACCGGCCACGCGATCTTCGAGGCGACCCACGGGACGGCCCCGAAGTACGCAGGGCTCGACAAGGTGAACCCCGGCTCCGTGATCCTGAGCGGCGAGATGATGCTCCGACACCTCGGGTGGACGGAAGCCGCGGATCTCGTCATCAAGGGCATGGACGGCGCCATCGGGGCCAAGACCGTCACGTACGATTTCGCGCGCCTCATGGACGGCGCAAAAGAGGTGCGCTGCTCCGAGTTCGGGCGCGCCATCATCGCTCACATGTGAGAATCAAATGGCCAAAAGCAAGATTGCACTCATCGGCGCGGGAAACATCGGCGGCGAGCTCGCCAGCCTCGTCATCCAGAAACAGCTCGGCGACGTCGTCCTCTTCGACGTGCCGGCGCGCGAGAACTTCGCGAAGGGCAAGGCGCTCGACCTCGAGCAGGCGACCGCCCTGAGCGGCAACCAGACTCACGTCACCGGCACCTCGAAATGGGAGGACTGTGCCGGGGCGGACGTGCTCATCGTGACCGCGGGCATCCCGCGCAAGCCGGGCCAGTCGCGCGACGACCTCGTCGCAACGAACCTGCCGATCATCCGCGACGTCGCGGACAACGCGAAGAAGCACTGCCCGAACGCATTCGTCGTCGTCATCTCGAACCCCCTCGACGCCATGGTGTACGAGCTGAAGCGCCGCACCGGCTTCCCCGCCGCGCGCGTGGTCGGCATGGCCGGCACGCTCGACAGCGCGCGCTTCGCGCTCTTCCTCGCTCGCGAGGCGGGGGTCGCCGTCACGGACGTCCGCGCCATGGTGCTCGGCGGCCACGGCGACGACATGGTGCCGGCCCTGACCTACACCACCGTGAACGGCGTCCCGGTGAAGCAGCTCATCGCGAAGGACAAGCTCGACGCCATCATCGACCGCACACGCAAGGGCGGCGGCGAGATCGTGAACCTGATGGGCACGAGCGCCTATTTCGCCCCGGCAGCGGGCGCGATCGCGATGGCCGAGTCGTTCCTGCGAAACCAGAAGCGTCTCCTGCCGTGCGCGGCGTATCTCGAGGGCCAGTATGGCTACAAGGATCTCTACATGGGCGTCCCCGTGATCATCGGCTCGAGCGGCGTCGAGCGCATC
>CAYUAW010000044.1:0-31230 GCA_964442485.1 uncultured Polyangiaceae bacterium | reverse complement strand
ATCCCGTGCATGACGGTCGACGAGGTCGAGAAGGCCGCGAAGAAGCTCATCGACGAGACGGGCAACCCCGTCGTCGTCGTGAAGGCGCAGATCCACGCGGGCGGCCGCGGCAAGGGCGGCGGAGTGAAGGTCGTGAAAGGCGGCCCGGCCGAGGCGAAGAAGATCGCTTCCCAGATCCTCGGGATGCAGCTCGTGACTCACCAGACCGGTCCCGCGGGACAGAAGGTGCGGCGCCTCTACGTCGAGCAGGGCCTCGACATCGCGCGCGAGCTCTACCTCGGGCTCGTCGTCGACCGCGAGAAGCGCCGCATCGCGCTCATGGCGTCCACCGAGGGCGGCGTGGAGATCGAGAAGGTCGCGGAGGAGAGTCCGGAGAAGATCCTCACCGAGCACATCGATCCGGCCATCGGCCTGGGCGGCTTTCAAGCGCGCAAGCTCGCCTTCGGCCTCGGCATCGGGAAGGGCGCGCCGAAGCCCAAGGAGACCATCGCGGAGTTCGTGCAGGTCGTGACGAAGCTTGCGACGATGTTCGAGAAGGAAGACTGCTCGCTCTGCGAGATCAACCCGCTCGTCGTGACGAAGGACGGCCACATCATCGCGCTCGACGCGAAGATCAACTTCGACGACAACGCCGAAGGCCGCCACAAGGAGTGGGCGGAGCTCATGGACAAGGACGAGGAGGATCCGGTCGAGCTCGAGGCGAAGACGACCGGTCTGAACTACGTCTCGCTCGACGGCGACATCGGCTGCCTGGTCAACGGCGCGGGCCTGGCGATGGCGACGATGGACATCATCCAGCACGCCGGCGGCGCCCCTGCGAACTTCCTGGACGTCGGCGGCGGCGCCACGAAGGATCAGGTGACCAAAGCCTTCAAGATGATCCTCTCCAGCAGCAAGGTGAAGGGGATTTTCGTCAACATCTTCGGCGGGATCATGAAGTGCGACGTCATCGCCGAAGGGGTGGTCGCGGCGACCAAGGAGCTCGGTCTCAAGGTGCCGCTCGTCGTGCGTCTCGAGGGGACCAACGTCGAGCTGGGCAAGGAGATCCTCCGGAACAGCGGCCTGAAGATTCAGGCGGCCGACAACATGCTCGACGGCGCGAAGAAGATCGTCGCCGCGGTGAAGGCCGCCTGAGCGGCCCCGCGAAGGATCAAGGAAAGCAAATGTCCGTACTCG
This sequence comes from uncultured Polyangiaceae bacterium, assembly GCA_964442485.1. Taxonomy (GTDB): domain Bacteria; phylum Myxococcota_A; class Polyangia; order Polyangiales; family Polyangiaceae; genus DASZVB01. The sequence continues at coordinate 30,054 of CAYUAW010000044.1, read as the reverse complement.
TCGGAAAAGATACCAAGGTCGTGATCCAGGGGATCACGGGCGGCGCCGGGTCGTTCCACGCCGCGCAATGCATCGCTTACGGCACTCAGATCGTCGCAGGGTGCACGCCCAATCGCGGCGGAGAAACGTTCGAGGCGACGGGCCCGGGCGGCAAGAAGGTCGGCGTGCCGGTGTTCGACACCGTGGCCGAGTCCGTGAAGCAGACCGGCGCAGACACGTCGTGCATCTTCGTCCCGGCGCTCGGCGCGGCGGACTCGATCCTCGAGGCCATCGACGCCGGCATCAAGCTCATCGTGTGCATCACGGAGGGCATCCCCGTCGTCGACATGATCCGCGTGCGGCGCGTCCTCGAGACCAGCAATAGCCGGCTCATCGGCCCGAACTGCCCGGGCATCATCACGCCGGGCGCGTGCAAGCTCGGCATCATGCCCGGCCACATCCACCTGCCCGGCAAGTACGGCGTGGTGTCACGCTCCGGGACGCTCACCTACGAGGCCGTCGGGCAGCTCACCGCGCTCGGCATGGGTCAGTCGACGTGCATCGGCATCGGCGGCGATCCCGTCGGTGGCATGGACTTCATCGACTGCCTCAAGCTCTACAACGACGACCCGAACACCGAGGGCGTCATCATGATCGGCGAGATCGGCGGCAACGCCGAGGAGCGCGCCGCCGCGTGGATCAAGGCAAACATGAAGAAGCCCGTGGCGGGCTTCATCGCAGGCACCACCGCGCCCCCCGGCAAGCGGATGGGACACGCGGGTGCGATCATCAGCGGCGGCAAGGGCACGGCGACGGACAAGATCCGCGCGCTCGTCGCGGCCGGCGTGAAGGTCGCTCCCTCCCCTGCGGAAATGGGAACGACTCTCCAAAGCATGCTCAAAGGTTAGACAGACCAAAATGGCCACCGAACGCACCCTGTGCATCATCAAGCCCGACGCCGTCGAAAAGCGCGCTCAGGGCAGCATCATCCAGCGCCTCCTCGAGGAGGGCTTCCGCATCGTCGCGATGAAGCAAACGACGCTCCCGCGCGCGACCGCCGAGGGCTTCTACGCCGTTCACAAGGCGCGGCCCTTCTTCGACGAGCTCTGCACGTTCATGACGCGCGGTCCGGTCGTCATCGTGGCACTGGAGCGGGAAAACGCCGTGCAGCACTACCGCAACGTCATCGGCGCCACCGACCCGGCGAAGGCCGCCGAGGGTACGGTGCGCAAGCTCTATGGCGCGAACGTCGGCGAGAACGCGGTACACGGCTCCGATTCGGTCGAGAACGGCCGCATCGAGTGCGCATACTTTTTCGCGGGCCACGACCTGCTCTGAAACGCCGAAGGTCCGGCGTGCGCGCACCTCGCGCACACGCCGGGTGCCCGGTACCACTGCCCTCCTGATGCACTAAGCTAGGGGAGCTCGATGACGACGGCGCCTCCCTCTTCGCGGTCCGTCGACCCGCGTCTGGCTGCTACCAGCGGCATGATGCGGGACACCGTAGGGGGCATTCACAACCTGCAGCATCTGCTCGGGTCCGTGAAGGTCGGGCCGAAGGCTCTCGCGCGAGTCATCCCGTTCGTGCACGCCTCCTGCGCGCCGCTCATCGCCTCCGCCGAGGAGCTACCCAGGGACGCCAGCTTGAGCCTCGGTGAGTGCGGCTCGTTCACTGATCTGTCGAGCCTCGTCACGAAGCGGATGCGCGAGCTCGAGAAGGTCCTCGGCGACACACGTGGAGAAGCGCTCCGCGCCAGCGACCGCCTGCGGCTGGAGGCCGCCATCTCCGGGACGGTGCGGGACCTCGACGGCGCGCTCGAGCTCATCGAGCTCATGGTCGAGGCGACCGCCACGGGCCGCGTCCCCGTCGACGTCACCGACGTGATCCGGGAGAGCACCATCCGGCAGGACACCGGCTCGGGCCGCGGCCGGCGCGTCGAGCTGTCCTTCGAGGGGCCGAGCACGCCCATCGCCGTTCTCGTCAATCCGCGGCTCGCGCTCCGGCTCGTCGGCTTCGCCGCCGCGATCGCGACGGGGCGTGACGGCGGCGTGCACGTGACGGTCGCGACGGCGGGCTCGTCGTGCCGGCTATCGATCACGCCGCCCGCGAAGGCGGCCAAGGGCCTGACGCTCGCCGTCCCTCCGCTCATCGAGCTCACCGAGCTCTGCGTGGCGGACATCGCGCGCGCCGCGTCGGCGACCATCGAGACCACGCGCGGAGTGAAGGCGGCGGTGGCGAGCTTCCCGATGGCCACGCCAGACTGATCGCGGCCAGTCCGGCCACTAACGGAAGAGATGCCTTCGACGGTCGTCGTGATGCTGCCCGCGGGCGAGGTCTCGGCGCCTGCCGCGCGCGCGCTCGTATCGGCGTGTACCGCAGCGCTCCGCGAGGGTGAATGCGTCATCGGCGGCGCGAGCACCGGGGCGGACGTGATCGCGGTTGCAACGGTGACGCTCAGCGCGGACGGCCGCATCTCCATCGACGTCGACGTACGTGAGAAGGGCTCGTCGCCGGAGCGGCATCCGTCGCGGGACCTCGCTTTTCACGACGCCGACCCCATCGAGGAGCGCTGGAGAAGCACCGGCTTTGCGATCGCGAGCCTGTCGGGCGGGGCCGTCTCGCCTGCTCCAGAGCCACCGGCGAAACCTCGCGTCGTGCAGCCGGCGCCGGCGCGGCCGCCGAAGCCGCGCACGAAAGAGGTGGAGGCTCGTCCCCACGAGCCGGGACCGATACGAGCGAGCGCGCGCGTCGAGACGGGGCCGGGCCTGACGCGCGGGACCTGGAGGCTCGGCGGGTCCGCGCTCGGGGGCTACGATTTCGACGACGGCTTCTGGGGCATCGACGTGTTCGCGAGCTACGCCGCCAATCCCGGCGCGGTGGGCGGCGTCGACGTCTCCTGGCTCACGTTCGCCGGCGGGGCGTCGGTTGCCTTCACTGCATTCAACGTGGAGGGTCGGCTGGGCGCCCTCCTGGGCGCTCGCGATGTGGTGGCCTCAGCGAGCGATCCGGCGAGTGGCGAGCAGGAGGTCCGTGCGAGATGGCTGCCCATCGGCATCGCGCACGCATCGCTTCGATGGCCCGGCTCGACGCCGCTAGGCGTCCTTTCAGGGGTCGAGCTCCGGCGAAGCACGGGCGGCACCACGGTTCAGAGCCACGGCACCTACATTGGGTCGAGCGCCTCGCTGGATTTCGGCCTGTTTTTGGGGGTCGAGGTCCGTCCCTGACCGGCGCGGGGCCGCCGGGTTCCGTGCCTGTTCGCCCCGGGCTCGCGGTACTTGAGGAGGGTATGGTCGTCGCTGGAAGTTCTCGCGGCCGGTGGCTCCGGCTAGTCCCGGGGCAGAAACCCCGGGCGCCGACGCTCCGCGCGGAGGACGAGGCCCTCATCGACGCCATCCAGCGCGGTGATCGACGGCTCGGCGACCAGCTCTACACCCGGCTCATCCGGGTCGTGGACGCTACCGTCTTCCGCATCCTCGGACGGCACGATCCGGAGCACGACGATCTGGTTCAGACTGCGTTCGAGCAGATCGTGATCACCATCGCCGAGCGAAAGTTCGCGAAGGCGTGCAGCCTGACGTCCTGGGCGGCAGCGGTGACCTGCAACGTCGCGCTCCACGCGATTCGCCGGCGCACCGCGCATCGCAAGGTCTTCGACAACACCATGGAAGTGGAGACGGCGCTCGAGACGACGGGGGTCGATGTCGAACGCACGGTGGAGGCGCGCCGCGAGCTCGAGCGAGTCCGCGGACACCTCTCGTGCATGACGCCCGAGCGCGCCGAGACGCTCCTCTTGCACGACATGCTCGGCAAGGAGCTCTCCGAGATCGCCGTCCTCACCGGAGTCTCCATCGCAGCCGCCCAGTCGCGCCTGGTGCGTGGCAGGCACGAGCTCGTCGAGCGGATGAGCGCGGACGCGGTCCGAGAGGGGGACACATGAGCCGACCCTCGCAGCACGACCTGTCGCGCTTGCTCGAGAGCCTCGCGGAGGGCGCGCCAAGAGAGCGGAGCGTCGTCGCGGAGAACCAGCGCCGCGAGCGCATCGCGAGCGCCATCGACGAACGACTCGAGCGCCTTTCGAGCGAGCGAGCGCGGAAGCGTCGCAGGGTGTTCGCCGCGGGCATCGCCGCGGCGTTCGCCACGGGCGCGGCAGCGGCGTGGGTGGTGGTCCGGCCGCCGTCGGTGCCGGGCGCGGACATCGTGGCGACGGTCACGTCGGACAGGCCGGTGCAGCTCCGGCACCACGGCGAGTCGCGCACGGCCACGTCGCTGCGAATCGAGGCGAGCGACGAGCTCCACACCGGCGCGGACGCGACGACCACAGCGATCCTGGCGAACGGCGCCGCCGTGGACGTCGCTCCGGGCTCCGACCTTCGCTTCGACGCGCACGTCGACTCTGGCGAGCGAGCCGGCGAAGACCTGCGGCTCGGGCAGGGCAAGGTATGGCTCCGGGTTCCGAAGCTCGGGCCGCATCACACGCTCTCCGTGGTGACGCCCGACGCGCGCGTCACGGTGCGGGGCACTCGCTTCTCAGTCGCGGTTCTCGGCGCCGCGGGCGCCGTCGAGACGCGCGTCCAGGTGACGGAGGGAAGCGTGTGGGTGGACCAGGCGGGCCACGAGGACGTGTTGTCGGCCGGCCAGTCCTGGACGTCGAGGCCCACTATCGCAGGCGTCGCCACGGCAGAGGCGACGGCGCCCGCACCGGCACGGCCCGGTAGCGCAATGAACGACCCCGTCGCGGCGAACGACCAGGTAGCTGAGAAGTCCGGCGCGCCCGACGGAACCGCTGCCTCGCAGGAGACGACCACCGCGGACGAGTCGGAGAGGAAGGCTTCCGCCTCCGCGGCCCGCTCGAGAGCCGGCCATCGTTCCGGCGAAGCGCGCACCTCCGCAGCGCCCTCGCGAAGTGCGTCGGTTGCTCAGACGGAGAAGGACGCACCCGCGCCGAGCGCGGCCGCCGCTGCTCCGTCGTCGGCGACCGACCCGAGCGCAAAGGGCGCGTCACCGGCCGTCGCTTCGCGGGACGAGGTGGGCGAGAGCACGCTCGCGGCGGAGAACGAGCTCTACTGGCGTGCGGCCGCTTCGGTGCGCGGCGGCGACGACGCGCACGCCGTCGGCCTCCTCGAGTCGTTCCTCTCGCGCTTCCCGGGGTCGCCCCTCGCACAGAACGCACAGGTGGAACACCTGCGTGCGCTCGTGCGACTCGGGCGGCACGCCGCCGCTGCGCGGGCCGCCGAACGGTATCTCTCCGTGTATCCGCGGGGCTTTGCCAGCGAAGAGGCGCGACGCTTGCTCGCACCGGCCGGGCCGAGCACCGCGCCATGACACGAGGGACGCTCGCAAGAGCGCTCCTGCTCGGCTCGCGCGCCATCATCGCGTGCGGCGTGCTCGCGGCTTGCTCGCAGGGCAACACCGGCGCGCTGGATCTGTTCCCGCCGTCGCACACTGCAGCTGGAGGAAGCGGTGGTACCGCCTGCTCGACGAACGACTGCAGCGCGGGCGGCGGCGGCGCGAGCACGGGAGGGACCTCACACGCGAGGGGCGGAGCAGGCGGCCCTGATGTGTCCGACGACCACGCCGACGCCTCGACGAGCCGCATCGATGCGGCGCGGGGGACGGCGTGCTCCGCGGATCGCGAATGCAGCGGCAGCAGCTCGACGCCGCTCTGCGTCTCGGGCCGCTGCGTCGCGTGTCGCGTCCGGACGGACTGCAAAGGCATCACGACCTTCGTGTGCGTGTCGAACCGCTGCGTCGCGTGCGAGCCCAACGACGACTGCGGCGGAAAATGAGCGCGCGCGAAGACGCGCCCGCTCGTCAGCTAGAACGCGCCGCTCGCGTAAGCGCCCGTCCCCGACAGCCCGAACGCGACTGACGGCGGTGGGCCGTCGGTCGACTTCCCTTCCACGAAGTAGAGAACGACCGCGCCGCCGAGCGCGGCTCCGGCCGCGATGCCCGATACGGTGGCGAAAGTCTGCTTCCAGGGGAGCCCGTACTCGTCTCGCTTGTGCTGGACGTCGTCCCACGTGCACGAGGTGCAATCCCGGATGGACTTTGCCGCGGACAGCCCGGAGAGCCAGACACCGAGACCAACGCCGCCGAGGACCGGCGCCGCGCCGAGTGCGACCCAAGTCCAGACCCTGCCCTTCGACTTCGTCGTTACCGGAGGCACCTCTTTCGCGACCGGCGCGGGCACCGTCGCACCGGCGGGGCTCGACTCTACCTGGAGCTCGAGCTCGACGTTCATCCGCGCGCCGGCCGCGACGGTCTTCTCGCGCTCGACGGCGCGGTACCCGGGAAGATCAGCGCGAAAGACGTGCGTGCCGGTCGGGACGTCGAGCTCACGGCCCGCGTCGACGACGCGCCCGTCGAGCCGCGCCGTCGCGTTCCCGGGCACGGTGACCACCGTCACGTGGCCTATCTGACGCTCGGCCTGGCGGAGCAACGTCGTCGCCTCGTTGCGCTGCTCGGCGGTGAGCGGCTTGCGCGTGTCCGCGAGCGCGGACCGGAACGCGATGACGGCCGTGAAGAAATCACCCTGCCGGAACGCGGTGACCGCGATGCCGCGGAAGGTCCGCGCATTTGGGGAGATGGAGTGCGCGTGCTCGAACGCGGAGCGCGCGGTCGCGAGGTCCGCCGCGTCGAAGGCAGCGACGGCTTGCTCGATGGCCCGACGGTACTCCTCGCCGCCATCGTCGGTGTCAGCGTGCCCGCTACCGGCAAGGCCGAGCGCAAAGCAGGCGGCGAGCGCGACGGCATGGAATCGAGAAGGACGGAGCATATGGTGACTCATTCGAACAGAATCGCGTCGAGGGCGCCGCTCTTGGTGTCGATCCATGCGACGAGGGCGCGCCCGCCGTCCTCCATCGCAAGGAATGGCCCCGCCTGGCTCCCTGGCACGAGCAGCCTCGGCGCGCTCCATTTCGTCGAATCGTAGCGCGCGGCGTAGAGGCCCGGGTCGACCTTGTCCGTGCCGACCCTCCACGTGACGAGCCCGCGTGCGCGCGCATCGATCCGCGGCACAGGGTCGGAGACGTAATCCTCGACGCTGCTGATCGTCTTGCCCGACGGCCAGACGTCCGCGCCGCCCGCGGGAAGCGAGTGAACGACGGCGCTGACGCTGTTGGGGTTCGGCGCTCCCCACGCGCCGAGCACGTCGTTCTTCGCACCGAGGGACGCCCGAAAGATGTCGTTCACCGCGCTCGCAGGGCCCGAGCCCGGCATGCCCGTCACCGTGGGCGCTTCCCAGTACACGCGTGTCATGCCCTGACCGGTACCGACATCGGCGCCGGGTGGCCACGCGGCCCAGCTCGCGAGCAGCGTCGCGGCGTCGTTCATCGAGACCGACGGCACGCGTGCATTCGTCTGCGCCGTTGACGCGAGTGTACGCGCGGTATCCCATGTCTGCTTCGCCGCCGTGAACCGACGCACGCGCGGGACGTCGAACCCCCCGCTCTGCTCGACCCACACCACCGCTCCGTCTCCCGGTCCGTCCACCGCGACCGACGGCTGGCGCGCCGACGCCCCGGAGATCACCGTCGCAGGCAGCCACTTTCCAGCGACGAGCGCGGTGGCCCACACGGTGCTGGTCGCCGCGGCCGTTCCCGGCTTCGTCCAGCGCTCCCACGTGAGGAGCGCAGCGCCACCCGATGACACCGCGAGACGCGGCTCGCTCACCGTGCACATGGTGTCGGCCGGAGCGCACGAGTCCGTATCCGTCTCGCGCCGCTCGACGGCGGACCACGCCTTCGTCGTCGAGGACCACGTGCTCGTGAAGATGGTGTAGGCGCCCGTCGTGCCGCTGATCGGCGCGTTCCAGGCGACGACGAGGCCCCCCGCGCCGTCGATCCCGACGCCGACTTCCGCCGTCGTCTCGCCGGCGACGAGCGTATCGGTTGCAGCGTCGGCGACCGGCTCCTCCGCCTGCCAGGAGACGGCGGGTGCGGCCGCATCGGAGTCGGGAAGCCCGCGCCGGTCCACGCCGCCGACCGTCCGACGCAGCAAGACCTTCTGCACCGTGCGGTACGCGACGACCGCCAGACCGTCGCGTATCGCCGTGTCCGCGACGACGGCGCGACTGAACTCGGAGGCGTTGGGCCCACCGTAGAAGAGCTCCTCGGTGGTGCGGAACACGCCGTCCGCAGTGGTGAAGGACCATTCCGACATGCCGAGCACGCCGTTCACGCGGACGGTGTACGTCGTGCTCATCGCGAGCGGCGCGTCGGGGCTGAGGGTGAGCGTGTTCCCCGATACCGAGGGAGTGACGGCGACCGCGACGCCTCCGACGAGGAGCTCGGCCGCTCCTCGGTCCGACGCCGCAGCGGTCCGGTCGAGCATGAGCGCGAGCACGGCATGCGTGTCCACGTTCGTCGCGCCCGGCCCCGGAGAGGCGCTGATCACGTGCGCCGGTAGAGCCCCGGGGACGCTTGCGTCGGGCACGCCTCCCGCTCCCGCGACGCCCCCGACCCCGGCGCTCCCTGCGCTCGCGGCGATGCCGCCGGCGCCCGCCCTACCGGCGCCGGCCCCGGTGCCGCCCGCCGGACTTCGTCCCGCTGCTCCCCGAAGCCCACCGGCGCCACCGTCCATCGAGGTGGTCGGAGGCGTCGACGCGCCCGCCGTCCCTCCGTTCGCGACGACGCTGTGGACGGAGCCGAGATCGTACTGACAGCCGCCGAACGATGCTGTGGCGCACCCCACCGCCAGAGCTCCCGCGACGGAGCGCCGCCGCGCGCGCGGTCCGCCGGTCGCCGCCCATGGCCAGATCCTCTCCTGGTTACCGCGCGTCGCTCCCAACTCACGGCAGGGTAGCCGCCGAACCGATCCCTAGCAACATGGGCGCCGGCTCGGTTTTCATGAATCATTCAGAAGAATTAGCGAGGCGCGTCGGGGCCTGAACCGATGGCCCGCGAACGGCGCGGCGAACACCCGGCGCCTTCATCCGCGAAATCCTTGCGAGCACCGCGACTCCCATACAAGGCTTGCGCCCGAAAGAAGGACCGGCTGACCCATGGATGAGACGCGCCTCAAGTCGCTCGTGGAAGAGACCTTTGTCGAGCGCAAGCTGCTGGAACAGAGCGAAAATCGACAGGCCGTCGAGACGGTCATCGAGCTCCTGGACCAGGGCAAGCTCCGCGTCGCGACCTGTACCGCGCCGGGGCAATGGACGACACATGCCTGGGTCAAGCAGGCCATCCTCCTCTACTTCGGGATCACGAAGCTCGAGGTGACGCACGCCGGGCCGCTCGAGTTCAACGACAAGATCCCTAACAAGCACGGTCTCGACAAGGCGGGCGTGCGCGTGGTGCCGCCGGGGACGGTGCGCTACGGCGCGCACGTGGAGGCAGGCGCCATCGTCATGCCAGGCTACGTGAACATCGGGGCGTACGTCGGGTCGGGAACGATGGTCGACACGTGGGCGACGGTCGGTTCGTGCGCGCAGATCGGCAAGGACTGCCACCTCGCGGGCGGCGTCGGCATCGGCGGCGTGCTCGAACCGCCGGGCGCGCAGCCCGTCATCATCGAGGACGGCTGCTTCCTCGGCTCCCGGTGCGTCGTCGTGGAAGGTATGCTCATCGAGCGAGAGGCCGTCATCGGGACGGGCGTCGTGCTCACCTCCTCGACGGCCATCATCGACGTGAGCGGCAGCACCCCCACGGAGATCCGCGGTCGCATCCCGGCCCGGAGCGTCGTCATCCCCGGCGCGCGGCCAAGGAAGTTCCCTGCCGGCGAGTACCTCGTGCCGTGCGCGCTCATCATCGGTCAGCGCAAGGAGAGCACGGACCGCAAGACGAGCTTGAACGCGGCTCTCCGCGACTTCAACGTCCCGGTGTGAAGCGATGGATTCGCTCACCGAGACGCTGCTCTGGCTCTGCAAGATCCCCTCACCGATCGGCGAGGAAGCGGAGCTCTGTACCGCCGTGGCCGACCGCGTCGGCAAGGTCCGGCTCGCGAGCGCGGTGCGTCGCTACGGCAACTCCATCGTCGTACCGCTGACGCGCGGGACAGGCGGCCCGCACGTCGCCCTCGTCGGCCACCTGGACGTGGTGCGTACCGACCACGACGCTCCACCTCGCATCGAGGGCGACAAGCTGTACGGCCCCGGCGCCTCCGACATGAAGAGCGGGCTTGCCCTCATGCTCGACGTGGCCGAAGGCGCGACGCGGCCCGACGTCGATCTGACGCTCGTCTTCTACGCGCGCGAAGAAGGGCCGTTCGTCGAGAACGAGCTTGGCCCGGTCCTCGATCAGGACCCCGAGCTCCGCTCCGCGTCGATCGCGGTGTGCCTCGAGCCAAGCGACAACCGACTGCAGCTCGGGTGCGCCGGCTCGCTGCACGGCAACGTCCGGTTCCACGGCCGCACGTCGCACAGCGCGCGGCCCTGGGAGGGTGAGAACGCGATTCACAAGGCCGCGCCGTTTCTGACGCGGCTTGCCGCGCTCGAGCCCCGGAGAAGCCAGCTCGACGGGCTCGAGTGGGCCGCGGTGACCAGCGCGACGCTGGCCAAGGCGGGCCGCGCGAGGAACATCATTCCGGATCTTTTCGAGGTGAACGTAAATCACCGTTTCGGCCCGGACCGCACGCTCGAGCAGGCGAAGGCGCATCTGGTGGAGCTCGCGAGCCCGGAGGGCGAGGTGGTGTTCGTTGACGAAGCGCCCCCTGCCCTGCCCTTCCGTAAGCACCCGCTGGTGGAGGCGCTCGCGGCGAGCGGCGTCACGGCGGTCGAGCCGAAGCAGGCTTGGACGGACGTCGCACGATTTTCCGCCCTGGGCGTTCCCGCGGTAAACTTCGGACCCGGCGTCAACTCGCAGGCGCATCAAAGGAACGAGTGGACGAGCCTACGGCTGCTCGCCGGCGGAAGGGACATCTTGATGCGCTGGCTCGGGGCCATCGCGAAGTGAGAACGCGCGCGCCGCTCCGATCGCGGCGCGCGGTGCTGCTCTGCCTCGCCCTGTGCACGGTCGGCTGTAACCAGCGTGCAATCGAATCGTGGCTGACGCAATCGGACGGCTCCGAGGCCGGCTCGCTCTACACGGATGCGGCCTTCTCGCGTGCAATGGCCGAGCTCAAGAAGCACGCGCCGTCTCCCGTCGAGGCACTGTCGCTGCTCGTCTATCCGGACCACGCGGTCCTACAGGCGCGGGACCCGGCGGCGCCCAAGACCGTCGTGCAGTACGTTTATCGCAGCGGCACGGTCTCGCCGCCTGTACCGGTGAAGCTCCTCGGCACGGGCAAGCTCGACGACAATCTGTTTCCGCTGGACTCCGTGAAGATAGCCACGATCCCGAAGCTTGCGCGTGACGCCAAGGTGAAGGCGAACATTCCGGAAGGGGTCGTGTCTCGCGTGCTCTTGAAGCGAAACCTCCCGGATACCACCGATGTGCAGTTTCGAATCTTCGTCACGAGCCAGCGCCGCGATGCGACGCTACTGGCGGATCCGTCGGGCCATCCGATCGAATAGCCGGGACGAAGACGCAGCCCGAGAAGAGAGCAGAACAGAGAATTCCCCCAACTGTCGGCGGTCCTTCGGCCCGCCTCCGGCGACTTGAAAATGCGACCTGATCGTCTGCGAGATCCTTTCTCGAGGACCCCAATGTCCCTCTTCTCGAGGCTGCTCGACCTCTTGCGGCGCGTCGTGCCGTTCGGGCTCCTGGTGCGCAGCAAGCCGCGTCACTACCGGGAGATGCTCCGCATCCTGTGGGACAACCGAGGGCGTCTCGGCTACGCGCTCGCCATCCTGCGGCATGGCGTGTGTGACGGCTGCTCGCTCGGGCCGCGGGGGCTGGCCGACGACGTGCTGCCCGGCGTTCATCTTTGCCTGACGCGCCTGAAGCTCCTGAAGCTGAACACGATGGGCCCGATCGCGGACGACGCGCTGCGCGACGTCACGGCGCTCCGGGCGCTCTCGAACGAGGAGCTCCATCGGCTCGGGCGCATCCCCTACCCGCTTCTTCGCCGCCACGGCGAGCAGGGTTTCTCCCGGCTCTCGTGGGACGACGCGACGAAGCTGGTCGCCGAGCGCATGAAGGCGACTGATCCTGATTCGATGGGGATGTTCGTGACGAGCCGGGGTCTCACCAACGAGACCTACTACCTCCTTCAGAAGCTGTGGCGCATCGCGGGCTCGCCGCACATCGACTCGTGCGCGCGGCTCTGCCACGCGGCGTCGAGCGTCGGGTTGAAGCAGACGCTCGGCTGGGGCGCACCCACCATCTCGCTCAGCGATCTGATCGGCTCGGACCTCATCCTCGTCATCGGGAGCAATCTCCCGAACAACCAGCCTGTCTCGACGAAGTACCTGCGAGCAGCGCGCAAGGCGGGCTCGAGGGTCGTCGTCGTCAATCCGTTCCGTGAACCGGCCCTCGAGCGCTACTGGATCCCGAGTGTGCTGCCATCCGCGTTGTTCGGCACGCGACTCATGGACGACTACTTCCCCGTCCGTCCGGGCGGTGACATCGCCTTCATGATGGGGCTCCTGAAGGTGGCGAGCGAGCTCGGTGCCTGGGACGACCGGTTCCTCGCCGAGCACACCACCGGTGCCGAGGAGCTCCGCACCCACGTGACGCGCGTTCCGTGGGCCGAGATCGTACGCGACTCGGGCATCGCGGAGCCCGAGCTCAGGAGGATCGGGGAGCTCTATTCGCACGCGCGCAGCATGGTCGTCGTCTACTCGATGGGCCTCACGCAGTACGAGTTCGGGGTCGACAACGTCCGCATGGTCGTGAACGTCGCGCTCGCCCGCGGGATGATCGGCCGCGAGAAGTGCGGCATCCTGCCGATCCGCGGGCATTCCGGGGTGCAGGGGACGGCGGAGTGCGGCGCCGACGCCGACAAGCTGCCTGGCGCCGTCGATATCGACGACGACAGCTGCGCTCGGCTCGAGGCGGAGTACCGACACCCGATCCCACATCGTCATGGTCTGCGCGCCGCCCACCTCCTCGACCGCGCGGGCGATGCCGGCCTCGACGTTCTCTACCTGGTCGGCGGCAATCACCTCGAGACGATGCCCGATCGGCGGCACGCGCAGCGGGCGCTCGAGGCAGTCGGTCTGCGGGTTCACCAGGACATCGTCCTCAACACGACCACCCTGCTGGACGCACGAGACGCCGTCCTGGTGCTCCCCGCCGCGACCCGCTACGAGCAGCCGGGGGGCGGCACCAGCACGTCCACCGAGCGCCGCATCCGTTTCTCCCCGGAGATCCCCGGTCCGCGCATCGCCGAGGCGAAGCCGGAATGGGAGATCGCCGCAATCGTCGGCCGGCGTCTCGAGCCGGATCGTCCCGACCTGTTCGGCTACCGCAATCCATCGGAGATCCGCGCGGAGATGGCGCGGGTGATGCCGCTCTACGCCGGCATCGAGCGGCTGGAGAAGGAGGGCGACTGGGTGCAGTGGGGCGGAGCTCGTCTCGGAGCGTCCGGCTTTCCCAACATGCCGGGCGGTCGCGCCCGGCTCAGCGTCGTGAAGATCCCGCGCATCGACGTCCCCGAGGGACGCTTCTTGCTCACCACCCGTCGAGGCAAGCAGTTCAACTCGCTGTCCTACGGCAAGAAGGATCCGCTCACCGACGGCGCTGGTCGCTCCGACGTCCTGCTCGACCCGCGCGATCTCGAGTCGCTCGGCCTGGCGGACGGGGATCCGGTCGACGTCGTGAGCCAGTTCGGGCAGATGGAAGGTCACGCGCGGAGCGCGCCGTGTCGCCGGAGCCACGTCCAGGCGTTCTTCCCGGAGGCCAACGCGCTGCTCTCGCGAAGGTACGATCCGGAGTCGGGCGAACCCGACTACGCCGCCATCGTCGAGGTGCGGCGCCACCCCGGCTAGAGCGACGCGACGATGAACGACCTCCACCGTGCTGCCCATCCTGCCGTCGAGGACGCGCCGGTCGTGCTCGTTCGTGATGGCGCGCCAGGTTCGAGCGTCGCGCGCGTCGTGGTGGAGGAGCCGCTAGAGATCCGCGTGGCCGGCGAGACGGTCGCGACGACCATGCGGACCCCGGGCAACGACCACGAGCTGGTCCTCGGCTTCCTGCTCGCGGAGGGGCTCATCGCGAGCGCGAACGACGTCGGCCGCGTCTTCCACTGCGGCAAGCCCGGCGACGAGGGCTACGGCAACGTGATGGACGTCACCGCGGCGCCGGGCACAACGCTCGACGTCGAGCAGCTCGGCGCCACCCGCCGCGGCACGCTCACGACGTCGGCCTGCGGCGTCTGCGGGCGGCGGAGCATCGACGACCTGCTCGCGTCGTGCACGCCGCTCGAACGCGGCGCGCCGTTCCCGGCGCGCGCGGTCGCCGAGCTTGCGGCGCTCCTCTCCGGAGGCCAGCACGTCTTCGCCGAGACGGGCGGCTCGCACGCCGCGGGCCTCGTTACCGCCGACGGGCGCCTGCTCTTCGTGCGCGAGGACGTCGGTCGTCACAACGCTGTCGACAAAGCCGTGGGCAGGTTGCTCCTCGACGGCCTCGACGGCGCGCGGCTCGCCCTCATCGTCAGCGGCAGGTCGAGCTTCGAGATCGTGCAGAAGGCAGCGCGCGCCCGCATTCCGGTCGTCGCCAGCGTCTCGGCGCCCAGCTCGCTCGCCATCGGCACCGCTCGCCGCTCGGGCGTCACCCTCGTCGGGTTCGCGCGCGGCGCCGCCTTCAACGTGTACACGGGCGTGGAGAGACTCGAGTTCTGACGCCAGGCGTTTTCCGGCAAGAGATGATAGGGTTCGCGCCCCGTGGCCGACGACACGCCGAAGCAGAGTCGTCTGCGCCTCGTGCTCTCGATCCTCGCCGCTCACGTCGCGGTCTTCTACCTGGCGTACCAGCTATCGTCCTCGTGGGCCGAGGTACGGGCAATCCCGTGGTCCAGCGCGACGCTCTTCTTCATCGGGTTCGTGATCGTGCTCCAGGTCGTGGTCACGCTGTTCGACGGGTGGGCGTGGGGCTGGCTCCTGCGCAAGCTCGGCGTGAGCGCGAGCTCGCGCAAGGCCGTGAGCGTGTTCGCGGTGTCGCAGTTCGGGAAATATCTGCCGGGCAACGTCGCGCAGCACCTCGGGCGGATCGCGTTCGCGAAGAAGGCGGGGTGGTCGATGTCGAGGGTCGTCGTGAGCATGCTGCTCGAGAACGGATTCGCCGCGGGCACGTGCGCGCTCGTCGTGAGCGTGGCCACGGTCGGCAGGCTCGGAGGCGACGCTCACGCCGAACGCTCGGCGCCTCTCCTTTTCGTGCTGGTCGCGGGCTTCGTCGCCGGAGTGGTCGTCGCACAGCGGGTGCTGTCGAACCCACCTGCATTCGTGCGGAAACGCCTCGGTCTCGAGGAGCCCGTCCGGCTCTCCGCGAGCACGCTCGGGGCCTACCTGAGCGTCAATCTGCTGGGGCTCGTCGCCCTCGGCGTCTCCTTCACTCTGAGCCTCCGGAGCGTGAGCCCCCTCACCGTGGAGCCGTTCTGGCTCGTCCCCGCCGCGGCGATGGCGAGCTGGCTCTTCGGGTACATCGTACCGGGGGCGCCGGCCGGGCTCGGCGTGCGGGAGGCAGGGCTGGTCGCGCTCCTCGGCCCGACGATGGGGTCCGGCGTCGTCGCGACGGCCGCGCTGGTGTGGCGGATCACGGCTCTCGTGGCCGACTGCGCGGTGTTCCTCATCGGGTTATCGCTCGAGGATCGCAGCGCGCAGCCGACCGCGGACATGTGACCTTCTTCACTGCACGAGCGAGATCCCGAGGGCCTTCATGAGTCGCGACAGGTTCGACTGTCGCACGCCGAGCAACTCCGCGGCCCGGCTCTGGTTGCCGCCGGTCTGCGCGAGCGCCTGCCGTACCCGGCGCGTCTTGTAGCCCTCCACGGCTTCCGACAGGGGCAGAGTGTCGAGCGGGTCGGAGGCGTTCGTGGGCGGCACCGAGCGGCCCCCGTCCATCGCCAGGTCCATCGCGCGGATCTGCGTGCTCTTCGCGAGGACGGCCGCGCGCTCGATGGTGTTCGACAGCTGTCGCACGTTGCCCGGCCAGTCCCCCCCGCCGAGCCGCTCGAGCGCATCCGGGGTGAACGAGAGCTGCGCCTTCCCGAGCTCTCGACCGAAGCGCGCGAGGAGATCCTCGGCGAGGAGCGCGATGTCCTCGCGCCGCTCCCGGAGCGACGGTACGCGCACCGACACCACCGCGAGCCGGTAGTACAGGTCCTCGCGAAACGTCTTCTCGAGCATCGCGTGGTGCAGATCCCGATTGGTGGCGGCGAGCACGCGGACGTCGACGCGGATGTCGCGCGTACCGCCGACGCGCTGGAACTCGCGCTCCTGCAGGGCTCGCAGGAGCTTCACCTGGAGCTTCGGATCGAGATCTCCGATCTCGTCGAGGAAGATCGTGCCGCCCTGCGCGAGCTCGAAGCGCCCGCGCTTCTGCGCCAGCGCGCCGGTGAAGGCGCCGCGCTCGTGCCCGAAGAGCTCGCTCTCCAGCAGCTCCGCGGTGAGCGCCGTGCAATTGACGGCGATGAACGGACCGTCAGCGCGGTCGCTCCAGCGGTGGATGGCCCGCGCGAGGACCTCCTTGCCAACGCCGCTCTCGCCGAGCAGGAGCACGGTGCTCCGGGTCGGTGCCGCCGCACGCAGCGTCTCGATCGCGTCGAGCATGCTGGTACTCCGGCCCTCGATGAGGTCGTAGCGGCTCTCGGCGTCGCTCCGGAGCGCGAGGTTCGCGCTCCGGAGCCGCGCGACGGCGCGGGTGCGCTCGATCGCCGTGGCCGCGACGCCTGCGAGCGCCTCGAGCAGCGCGAGATCCTCGCTGTCGAAGCCGTGGGCGTGAGCTGTATTGAGCACCTCGATGGCCCCGATGACGGCGTTGCGTTCGCGCAGCGGCACGCAAAGGATCGAGCGCGTCTCGAACCCCGTCTTCTTGTCGACGCCGGCGAAGAAGCGGGCGTCCGCGCCTACGTCGTTCACGATCGCAGGCTGCCCGCTCTGCGCGACCCAGCCGATCACCCCGGTACCGAGGGGAAGCCGGATCTCCTCGCCCTCGAGCTCCCCGCCGACGGCCGGAAAGACGAGCTCCTTCTCCTCGGCAGCGACCAGGGCGATGCTGCAGCCCGAGGCCGAGAACAGCCGCATGGCGGACGACACGAGCAGGCGCAAGAGCTCGTCGGGCGCGAGCGCGCCCATCAGCTGGCGGTTGACGTCGATGAGCGCGGCGAGCCTTGCATCCGCCGTCGCAGGCATCCTCGCCAAGTATTGCACCGACGAACCCGCGCCAAGTAGTTCGTCGTCGGAGGCCTCCGTTCCGGGGCGCTCGGAGTCGGAAGGCAGAGGATACCGGGCGATCGCGGCGGGCACCTCTTGCAGCAGCTGCTCTCGAAAGCCCTGCTCGAGGCTCATGACGCGCACGCTCCCTTCGTGGAAGCGACGGGAACTCCGATGCACACCGATTCGTGTCGACGCATGCGATACCTCCGTGACCGAGCGAGCGCGCGCGCGGGCGCTCCGCATGAGCGCGTCCCGCCTCCGGGCCCTCGGTCCGCGACTGCATGAGCACGCGACGTGCCACCGGGCCGGAGAGCACCTCGGGGGGGGCGGGACACGCGACAACCGACGGTTTCGCTGCCTGCCCAGAGAGCCGGGGCGTCTCGGCGTGGGCCTCCCCGGGGCCCCGGCATATCGAAGCGAGCGGGCCTTTCGCTCAGAGTGATATGGCGCTCGGGGGCCCCATTTCCGGCTGCGGTTCGCCGAAAACAGGCCCGAAACAGCGTTCCAGTCGGTTCAAGGCAGAGAGCACGGCCTCGAGGGACGCCGTGACGATGCTTGGGTGAACGCCGACGCCGAAGGACGAGCGGCCCGCGGACCGCACCTCGACGTAGGCGACCGCCGAGGCCTCGGCACCCTCCCCGAGGGCGTGCTCCGAGTAGTCGCTGACGGCGATCGTCGCGCCGGTCGCGGCCGCAACGGCGGCGACGAATGCCGAGATGGGTCCGTTGCCGACGCCGGAGATGGTGAGCGGAACTCCTCGGTCGACCAGCCTTCCCGAGACCCTGCACGCCGAGCCCTCCGCGGACGAGACCGACGCGCTGCCATCCAGCGCGAAGCGGCCGCGTCCGCTCAGATACTCGCTCGTGAAGGCGTTCCAGATCTCGTCGGACGACAGCTCGAGGCCCGTCTCGTCGGCGGCCTTCTGGACGCTGCGGCTGAACTCGATCGCGAGCTTGCGCGGCAACCGGTAGCCGTGGTTCTCCTCCATCACGTAGGAGAGGCCCCCCTTCCCCGACTGGCTGTTGATGCGGATGATCGCCTCGTAGCTGCGACCGAGATCGGCCGGATCGATGGGCAGGTAAGGGACCTCCCACGTCGAGATACCCGCCTCCTTCTGCGCGGCGAGGCCCTTCTTGATCGCGTCCTGGTGCGAGCCCGAGAATGCCGTGAATACGAGCTCCCCCACGTAGGGGTGACGGGGATGGATCGGCAAACGATTGCAGTCCTTCACGACGGTCGCGATCGCGTCGATGTCGTCGATCTCGAGCTCGGGATCGATCCCCTGGGTCAGCAGGTTCAGCGCAATGTTCACGACGTCGACGTTGCCGGTGCGCTCGCCGTTGCCGAACAGCGTGCCTTCGACGCGATCGGCGCCCGCCATCATCGCGAGCTCCGCGGCCGCGACGGCAGTGCCGCGGTCGTTGTGCGGATGCACGCTGAGCACGATTGAGTCGCGGTTCTTCACGTTTCGGCCGAACCACTCGATCTGATCAGCGTAAACGTTGGGCGTCGCCATCTCCACCGTCGCCGGCAGATTGATGATGATCTTGCGCGCCGGCGAGGGGCCCCACACGTCCATCACCGCCTCGCATATCTCCCGCGCGAACGGCAGCTCGGTGCCGGTGAAGCTCTCCGGCGAGTACTCGAGCACCACCTCCGTCTCCGGCATGCCCGCCGCGAGCTCCTTGATGAGGCGCGCGCCGCGCACGGCGATGTCGACGATGCCCTCGCGGTCGAGGCCGAACACGACGCGGCGCTGCAGCGTCGAGGTCGAGTTGTACAGGTGCACGATGGCGCGCCTTGCCCCGCGGACGGATTCCATGGTGGTGCGGATCAGGTCTTCACGGGCCTGGGTTAGCACCTGGATCGTGACGTCGTCCGGGATCCTCTTCTCGTCGACGAGCCGCCTCACGAACTCGAGCTCGGTGCTCGACGCAGCCGGGAACCCGACCTCGATCTCCTTGAAGCCCATACGCACGAGCAGCTCGAACATCCGGAGCTTCCGGTCGAAACCCATGGGCTCGATGAGCGCCTGGTTTCCATCCCGGAGATCCACGCTGCACCACAGCGGTGCGTGCTCGATGACGCGACCGGGCCATCTGCGGTCCGGCAGCTCGACGGCGGGGTACGGTTTGTATCGTTCGAAGCTCGCTCGAGACATGGATGGTCCTTTTCGTGCTTTCGGAGTGCGAGGGACAAAATGCAAAAACCCTCCGGCCTGTACGGCGGGAGGGCTCTTCGATGCGCTGGGCAAACGCTAAGCCGCTCCCGCCTCCTTAAGGAGGAGCCCGGGAAGGCTGAGCAGGAGCGCGCGACGCATGTGTCTACGGATTATTCGCCAGTGGAGACGATCTAGCAAGGGGCCGACCCAACGATTTTGCGCAAGCCTCGCTTTTGCTTGCGAAGCCCGCACCGTCGACCGGCGGGCCTCGCAAGCTGCGAACCGAGGAAGAACAACGATCGGGACTAGTGCGATCCGCCGGCGCCCGCGGCGCCGGCCGCGCCGCCGCCCGCGGCACCAGCTGCACCGCTCACACCACCGCCGCCGCCAGCACCCACTGCGCCCGCGGCACCCGCGGCTCCGCTCGCGCCTGCAGCTCCGCTCGTACCGCCGAGACCGCCGCCACCACCGAGACCACCACCGCCACCCCCCACACCCGTCGAGCCACCGGCGCCCACGGGGAACGGAGTGCCGTCGCAATGACTCGGGGTGATGCCGGGTAGCAAACTCGCCGCCATCGGATTGCTGGTGTCGAAACACGCGAGCCCGAAGGCGATCACGCCGCAGTTGTTGTTGGTACAGCAACCGGGGAACGTCATCTGCAGCTGCGACACTGTCGCAGGAGGGCAGCGCGTGTCTTGCATGGGCGGTGGCGTGCATCCTCCGCCGCCGATCGGCAAGCTCGTGCCGCAGGTGCCTGCAGTCGGATCCACGCAGCACGGCGTGGGCCCAGGAAACCCGGGGATCGCCGACGCCATCCCCACGCACGTCTTCGTCCCGCAGGGCACGGACATGACGGCGGCGCCTGCCGCGCCCGCGGTCCCCGCGAAACCTGTGTTTCCCGCGGTACCGGCACCCGTACCACCCGCACCGGTGGCTCCAGCGCCCGACGGCGGAAACCCGGCGTTGCCCGCCGCACCCGCGGCGCCTCCCGTTCCGCTACCGCCGCTGCTCGAGTCGCTACCGCACCCGATGACGAAAGATGCTCCGAGCAACCCAACCGAGAACCATCGATTCATTTTCCTGACCTCTCCCGTTCGCGACGCGGCTCACCGCCGCTCCCTGCGTGACCAGTCGTCGCGTGCGCTCTCAATGCCACGGGCCCTGCGGGGCGAGAAGGGGCTGATTCGTGACTCTGCGCGGACACGCCGCGACGACGTTCTCCATCGCGCGCACGCCGCCCGGCGACCGACGCGGAATGCGCAGCGCTCCTTTCAAGCGGCAATATTCGAATCGCACGGCACGACGCCACTGCGCCGCGCCGCGCGTCAGAACTCGAACGAGGCGCTCGCGGTCGCCATCTCCACGGTCGGAACGCGCTCGCGAACGGCAGGATCGAGGGCTGCGATCGACTCGAGCCGTCGCAGCACGTGCGGGGGGAAGCTCCGGAACAGGAGGCGCAGCGCTGCGGTGTAGCTGCCCTTCGGAAGGGCGGAGAGATCGAACGAAGGGCGATCCGTCACCGACGGCAGGATGAGATGGGACGTCTCGGCGTTCGGTTCCCAGAGAAAGTCGACCGGGTGTGCAGGCTCGGAGGAGCTCGGGTCGGCGACCTTCGGATCGAAGAGCATGACCTGTCCGTACAGGAGAAGCTCCGGATCGGTACCAGGGGCCGTCGTGCGCAACGGATCATCGACCCGCAGATCGCCGTTCTCGTCGAGCGTCCCGGACTCGAAGACACGGTTGCCCGCGGCGTCGGTGACCACGAGCTCAATCCACATCTGGCGATCGGCCGTCGCGCCACTCGGAAGCGCGTGTCCGGCGAGATTGTGGATCTCGAGCTCGAGCTGCTGCTTGACCGGATCGGCGCGCACGGCCAGCGTGGCGCTCCGCTTCAGCAACGCCTCCGATTTCGCGCGCTGCTCGTCGTAGCCGGCAAAATCCTTTGCGGGCAGGAGCGAGACGTCCACGCCTACGAACGCATGGTCGTGGACGGTGCGCGGCCCGTGCCCGACCGCCGCCACGCCCTCGTAAGAAGGCATGTGGCAGTCCTGGCAGGTCGGGCTGGGAGCGAAGATGCTCTGCTCCCACTCGATGTGCGTGCGCTCGAGCGCCACGTTGTTCGGGTTGACGACGACGTGACAGGTCCCGCAGATCTGCGTCGCCTCGTGCAACGCGCTGTACATCGACGAGTGAGCCGGGTTCTGGTCCGGGTGGCTGATCGGACCTCGGCGGATGCCGTCCGTCGCTAGCTCGAACTCCGCATTGGCGACCGTGTTCACGTTCGTGATCGAGTGGCACATCAC
The DNA here is from genome assembly GCA_964442485.1 of uncultured Polyangiaceae bacterium. Taxonomy (GTDB): domain Bacteria; phylum Myxococcota_A; class Polyangia; order Polyangiales; family Polyangiaceae; genus DASZVB01. The sequence continues at coordinate 8,413 of CAYUAW010000044.1, read as the reverse complement.
ACAGGACACGCCGTCCATCGCCTCCTGGGATAGGCCCGTGAGCGGCTGCTCGTACGTCGCTGCATCTCCTGCGCCGTCGACGCGTACGTCGGTCTCGCCATTGCGCGAGCCCGTGGGCGTGTGACACTGCACGCAGAAGCTCCCGAGTGCGCCCCGGGTCTCTTTCTGCCCATAGTGGACCATCGCCGCGAACACCGGGTCGTGCAGCGAGTAGGCGTGCATCGAGCCCTTCCACTCATCGACGTGCCGCGGGTGGCACTCCGCGCAGTAGTGCTCGGCTACCGTCAGGTGCTGATCGGCAGGCGGCATCGGCGTCGCGACGTGATGCGCGTCGTTCGAGCATGAGAGCGCCGGCCCCACGGCGAGAATGAAGAGCGGGACCAGTCGTCGTAGGGGCATTCGCCGGTGAGCGCAGAGTAGCGCATCGGTGTACCGATCGGTACGCTCACCGGGCTGCCGCGAACAAACGCTCGTAATGTGCCTGGATCTCCTGACCGCGCAGGCGCCCCCAGAACGTGCTGATGCCGAGCCAGATCGCGAGCCCGTTCATGTCGCGAAACATGGCGGGGACATAGCGCGGGGGCTGCACCACGCCCTCGTGCGCGTGGGCGACGAGCACGGGGAGATCCTCGAAGTCCGTCTTCCCGACGAAGAGCCACGCAATGAGCTCGGGACGGCCAGCGGCGATCGCGCTCCGCAGGAAGTTGTAACTCGAGACGATGCCCTTCGTGTAGACGATGTCCTTCGTGAACGGGGCGCCCCCGTCGAGCACACCACCCCGAAAGACACGCTGCGTGCTCCAGAAGCACGTCTCCTCGTCGTAGCCCTCGGTGCGGAACCACTCGAACACGTCGAGGAAACTCGCACCGTCCTCCGCCTTGTCCACCGCGAGCACGCGATCGTTCAGCCTTCTTGCGCGGCGCGGGTGGCTACACAGGGTCAGCACCTCCAGCAGCGCAGCGAGGCCTTCCTGGCTCGCCGCCACGCGCGGCGAACCGATCGCGAGCCACCGCGCGACGGGCTGCCGCTGGCCGTTCAGGCTGGTGGCGACGTGCACCCAGCCCTCATGCACCTCGAGCAGCTTCAGATCACGCTCGCTGAACATGGCTCCGCGGCGCACCTTGATGTAGTCGCTGCCCGCCGCCGCGTCCGCCACGATCCCGTCGTCGAGAATGACCCTGATGGAGTCGTCCTCGAAGTAGGACGCCATGCGATGGTTCAAGAGCTCCACGGCGCGCTCGGCCGTGATGTCGCGCGCCGGGTTCGGCCCGAGCGCGTCCTCGTCGAGCTGCGTGAGGATGTCGTACAGATCGAGCGAGATGTCACGGATCTGCGTCACGTCGTCCGCGAAGGTCTCCTTCGGCGAGCCGTACAGGCGCTTCGAGAGCTCGTAGAAGCGCTTCGTGCCGCGCGCGCGGAGCATCTCCACGGCGTCGACGAACTGCGTCGCCGTCTCCGCGACGATCGCCCCGACTGGATCGCTGCCGAGCTCGACGCGAACCTGTCGTTCTATCGCGCGCATCTCCGCGATGGTCGCCTCGGGATCGAAGCCGAGCGGCACACCGCGGTAGTACTCCGCGTCGACCGGCGGGAGCTTCTTCCAGCGGGACTCGCGGAACCGTTCGAACACGCTCGGATCCCACTTGATCGCGTTCAGGATGCGGATGGGACGCTGCGCATCGACCAGCCGCTGGGCGAGACGCGCGAGCCGCTCTTTGTAGGACCGCCAGGGGCCGCCGGGGCTCGACTTACCGTCGTCGCGAGGAGCCGGCGCGTGCATCCCTTCTTCTTCCCACTCCCGCGCTATTGACACAAGATCGCGTTCAGAACCGCGCAACCGCAATTGCCCGAAGTCGTGCAGCACTTGGTTTCGAGAGCGCCGCAGCCGGTCTGGCAACTGGCCGCGACGCAGCCGTTGCAGGACTGGAACGTGCAGGCGGCGCCCCCGGCGCCCACCTTGCCACCGGCCCCCACGGTGCCCCCACTTCCCACCTGACCTCCGGCGCTCGACCCGGAGCTGCCGCCAGCCGGATTTCCTGCCATCCCGCCCGTCGCGACGACGCCGCCGGAGCCTCCTTTTCCACCCGCAGCGCCTCCGGAGGCCTTCCCACCCGCACCCGGTCCGACGCCGCCAGCGCCCCCGGAGCCGCCGCCCGAGCCGCCCGTCGCGCGTCCACCGTTACCCGTCATTCTGCCGCCCGTCCCACCGGAGGGCGCCCCGCCAGCGCCGGCGTCGAACGATGTCCCACCGGTTTCCGCTCCGCCACCAGCGGACGAGCCGCCCGCGGATGTGGTTCCACCCATGGACGCGACCGAGCCGCCGGTACCCCTGCCGCCCGCTGCGGCCGCGCCCGCGCCGCCACCGGCGTGCCCGCCCGAACCCGTCGCGCCGCCCTGTCGGCTCGCGTCCACGCTCGCGTCACCGGGAACGAAGCGATACTCACCGAAGTCCGCGCCGATGATGTTCGCGCATGCGGAGCAGGTGAGACTTGCGAGGATGCTGATCCGCGAGACGCTACGCATGGGACGAAAGGAAAGCCTTACCTGTTTTCGCGCGGTCCGGAAAGTCGTGGGAAGGGGCAGCGGAGCCTCAGAAGCGACCCGAGAATGGATCTTCGGGCGCATGAGATGTCACCGCCGGCGGCGCTGACGGCGTGCTCGGGGGGTCGCTCGCGGTCGATACCGCCGGCCGCGGACGCGAGCCGGCCAGTGACTCGGGACGGCTCGGGCTTGCCGCCGTCTTCGCGGTGACTGGCGCGGCATTCGTGTCGGCCGGTAGCGCACTCACGGCCACAACCGGCACCGCGACCGCGGATGATCTCGACGGAGCCGAGGTCGGCGCGGCGACGCTGGTCGACGGAAGAGCGGTGCTCACCGCGCTCTCGGCCTCGCGCGCGCTCGCAGACGGCGTGGGCGTCGTCGGCGCGGGCGCGGGTGCACGCAAAAGGAAGGCCACTCCGACGCCACCTGCCGCGGCGAACAGGAGCGCGACGAGGCCCTGCGTGTTGCGCGCCTTCGAGCGGCGCTTCTTCGACACGATGGTCTTCGTCGCGACCGAAAGCGGCTCTTCCGCGTCCTCCTCGGCAATGGAGCGCCTGAGTGACACACTGGGATCCGGCGCCGGAGCGGTACTCACGCTGTCGGTCACCGGAGCTGCTTCTTCCCCCGAATAGGAGAGTTGCTCCATGCGCGCCTCGCCCTCGATGGCGCTGTATGCCTCGCGCACTGCCCCTTGCATTTCGCGCGCGGTCTGGAACCGTCTCGATTTTTCGTAGGCGAGCGATCGATCGATCAGCGCGACCACGACGTCGGGGACCCCTGAGCGTGCCTTGCCGACGGAGCGCGCCCGCTTGCTGACCGCGTGATCGAGAGCCTCGATTCCGTTCGCCGCGGGATGCACGAACTCGCCGGTGAGCAGCATGAAGAGCGTGGCGCCGAGGGCCCAGATATCGGAGCGGGCGTCAACGTCCTCCCACACCGCCATCGCCTGCTCGGGAGCCATGAACGCCGGCGTGCCGAGGATCGCGCCGCGCTGCGTGGCCTTCGAGGCGCCGGCCAGCTCGAGCACGCGGGCGATGCCGAAGTCGAGCAGCTTCACCGTCCCGCCGCGCGTGAGAAAGACGTTCTCCGGCTTGATGTCGCGATGGAAGATCCCCTGCTCGTGCGCCGCGGCGAGGATATCCAGCACCTGATCGGCGACCGAGAGCACCTCGACCACTGGAAGGCGCCCGCCCTTGCGACGCATCCGTCGATCGAGGTTCTCGCCGTCGAGCAGCTCCATGACGAGGAATGCCGAGCCGTCCTCGGCGACATCGTCGTCGAGGATGTCGACGGCCCCGGGGTGGCCGACGCGGTTCGCCGCGTAGCCCTCGCGGATGAAACGGAGGCGCACGTTCTCGTCGGAGGACATGTCCGGGTGCAGCACCTTGACGGCGACCCGCTTCGAGTTCCTGTGAGTGGCCGCGTAAACCGCAGCCATGCCGCCGATACCGAGGAGCGCATCGAGACGCCATTTCGATTTCAAGACGAGCCCGATGCGCGACTCGACCAGCGTCTTCAGTGGATCGGGGCCGGCCATTCAGAAGACGTGGGTCAGCCGCAAGCTCGCGCTACCGACGCCCGCGCCCGCGCGCAGGGTCGTCTCGCTCGATTTGCCGCTCGTGAGGATGAAATATGCCCCCACACCCACCGCCGCCGCGCCGACGATGAAGGTCACCGTGCTCGCGGTCGCGATCGTCGATCCCGAGGAGGCCGCGTCCACCGCGGCCTGGCTGTCGCAGGTCCCCCTCGCCGTGTTGCAGTGGTCGGCGACCGTGCTTTTCTTGCCGAGCGCGACGGCGCCGAGGGCGAGCGCGGTACCGATGCCCGCGACGCCGACGCCACCGACGACGTACCCTAGCGTCCGCGTATCCGCATGCGCAGCCGCCGGTGGCGGCGACGGCGCCAGCGGCTTCGGCCGTGGAGGCACGACCGCCGCGGGCGGCGGAGCTGCCGACGCCGACGGCTTCGTCTCGGGGCCCGGCGCAACGGCGAGCTCCCGATGCTCGCCTTCCACGAGCACCACGTCCTCTCCCCTCTCTTCGTGACCCGGCGCATAGACGACGATACGGTGCTTGCCCGGCTCGAATGGCAGCGCGACGCCGAGGCTCGCCGGTCCGAGCTCCACGCCGTCCCGCGCCACGACGGCGTCGGGAGCGCCAGGCGCGAGCCGGAGCGTCAAGGTGGGGACGCGCGGCTCGAGCGCGGCGATCCGCTTCTGGACGAGGGGCCGCCGCTCGTCGGCTACCGGCAGCTTCGTCAAGGTCTCCGTGAACCACTGCCAGGCGGCGGCGATATGGCCTCGCTTCTCCTCGCAGTCTCCGAGATTGTAGAGGGTGCCCGGGGCGGCCTCGAGCCGTGCGCTCTCCTCGAAGGCTCCGCACGCCGCCTCGAGATCCCCGCGCCTGGCGGCCTCCCGGCCCTTGCCGAAGAGCGCCTCGGCCGCGGCGCGGTCGTCCCCGGCGCGCGCTGGGACCTGGACAGTGACTGCCGCAGCGCAGACCACGAGCGCGGCTGTCCCTCGTCGCCACGATGGTTTGCGTAGCGCGTCAGGGGAGGCCATCGACCAACACGATACAGCCGGGACCGCCGGAGCCGAAATGGCTCCTGAAGTCCGCGGAAATTTGGGCATCCGGACCCCCCCGGATCCCATCCATGGCCGCGCCGGTCCCTTCCCCCATGGCTGCTTTCTGATGCTAGGACGCGGCCTGATGAGTGAGGTCGCAACCGCCGCGGGGCACGCTCCGCGCACGCGCTCGAGCGTCGGATGGGTCGCGCTTCGCGCGGCGAGCTTCGTGGTGTCGTTCGCGATCATCGCGACCATCGTATGGCGAGCGGGCGCACAGGTCGTACGGCTGTCGGGCGTCCCGAGACCGAACATGACGCTCGACCTGATCCCGCGGCTTCAGTTCTGGCGGAACGAGCTGCGCCACGCTCACTCACGGCTCCGCGTCGCCCTGATGGGCGACTCGATGGTGTTCACCGAATGGCCGGGCAGGAGCATGCCCGAGTGGGTGAAGCGGGAACTTTCATCGCAGCACGGGCCTGCGCGCCACTCGAGCCTGCACGTGCTCAGCTGGCCTGCGTGGGGCACCGCACCCGAGTACTGCATGGTCGACGAGGTCGCGAAGGCGCGCCCCGATCTCCTGGTGCTCGAGCTCAACCTGCGGCTGCTCGGCCCCGCGCCACTCGGCTCGGTTTCCTACACCGAGCTCGCCGGCCACATCGGAAACTGGAGGCTCGCCGAGGCGTCGTTGCTCCCTCTGTCGCACGCAGGCATCACGCTGAGCCGCCTCCTCTTCTACCGCCTCGTCGTGCTCATGGAGCACGAGCGACACTTCGGCGACGTGCTGATGCGTCAGGCGATGCTCTTCAACGCGCGTGGCCCGCTCGAGGAATGGATCGACGGCGAAACCAAGGGTCGGCAGTACACCGACCGGCGATGGGCGTGGGGGATCGCGATGTCGGGGCGCCAGCTCGAGCATGGAATGCCACGTCCACGTGACAATCGCGCCCACGCGCTCGACTCGCTCGGCGACGTCATCGAGGGGATCGGAGAGAATCACCCGCGGCTCGTGGTACTCGGTGCGATGCTCTCGGACTTCCGGAAGCAGGGCATCCCGGTCCTCGTGTGGGTCTCGCCCATCAACGTGGAACACCTGAGGACGCTCGGCCTGCCTACCGACGGCATCGATCGCAGCATGGTCACGATCGGCAAGCTGGTGGAGCAGAGCGGCGCGCGCTTCCTGGATCTCCACGAGCTCCTGCCGGACGAAGCGTTCGTCGACGCCGGAGATCATTATACGCGCGACGGCGCGCCGAACGGCTCCAGGGTCGTCGGGCAGGAACTCGGGCGAGTCATCGCCCTGGAAGAGGAGCGCCTTGCTCTTCAATAGCTTCCCGTTCGCGCTGTTCTTCGCAATCACCTACGCGGTGTTCGTCCTCGCTCCCCGGGTGCGGCGCGAGCGGGTGCTGCTAATCGCGAGCCTGGTCTTCTACGCGCTCTGGGTGCCGAGCTACCTCGTGCTCCTCGGCGGCGTGCTCGGCACGAGCTACCTGCTCGTCCGGCAGATGGTCCGGAGCACGCGACCGAAGGGGTGGCTCTGGGCGAGCATCGCCTTCCCCCTGACGGTGCTCGCATTGTTCAAGTACGCGGCGTTCGGGGTCCAGCTCCTCGCGCCTCTGCTGCGCGACAGAATGCACCTGCACGTGCGAGCCCCATACTGGCTCTTGCCGCTCGGAATCTCCTTCTACACCTTCGAGATCGTGAGCCTCGCCGTCGACATCGAACGGAAGAAGCTCGCGCTGCCGACGTTCTCCCGCTACGTGCTGTTCGTCACGTTCTTCCCCCACCTCATCGCGGGGCCGATCATGCGAGGCAGCGAGCTCTTGCCGCAGCTCGACGCGGGGGGCGAGCGGAGCGTCGCGCGAACGCGGCGGGGGCTCTGGCTGTTTTCGGTTGGGCTCGTGAAGAAGGCCATCTTCTCGGACTTCCTCCTCCTGCCCTACGTCAACGAGATCTTCCAGGCGCCGGGCACGGCGAACGGCCCCGCACATCTCGTCGCGGCCTACAGCTTCGCCTTCCAGATCTACTTCGACTTCTCCGGCTACAGCGACATGGCGCGGGGGCTCGCGTGCGTGCTCGGCTTCGAGCTACCGATGAACTTCGAGGAGCCGTACCTGTCGCGCGACCCCTCCGAGTTCTGGACGCGGTGGCACATGACGCTGTCGCGCTGGCTCCGTGACTACCTGTACGTCCCACTCGGCGGAAACCGTCACGGTCGCTGGCGAATGCTCTTCGCCCTCATGGTCACCATGCTGCTCGGCGGGCTCTGGCACGGCGCTGGCGTCGATTTCGTCCTCTGGGGCGGCTTGCACGGCCTCCTGCTCGTCGCTTACCGGCTCGTCACGCGCCGTCGCGTCTCGCGCGAGCGCCCGCTCGGGTGGCGCGACGTTCCGAGCGTCGTCCTTCTGTTCAACCTGGTGAGCCTCGCATGGGTGCCCTTCCGCGCCGCGACCTTCGCCGACGCCACGGCCTTCTATCGCGGCGTGTTCGTCCGCCATTACGCGCACGGCTGGCCCGTGTTGCCGACGGCGGTCATCGTGCTGTGCGTCGTCTCGCACGGGGCCGAGCGCTGGCTCCGCGTCCGGCTCCCGTCCATCCACGCGCGCCTCGGCGCCGCCACCTGGGGCCCGGCGCTCGAGGGCGGGCTCCTCGGCGCGGTGCTCACGGCGTCGCTGCTCGCGTCGGGCGCGGGCGTCGAGTTCATCTACTTCCAGTTCTGATCCTGCGTCGCTCACACGCCGCTCGCGCGACGTTCATCCGTCGGCGAAGAGAGCGAGCTGCTTCGACTTCACGGCGTCGGCAGTCTTCGGCGCACGTGCCTTCTTCTGCGGCCTGCCGGCGAGCTGCCGCATCAGGCTCGATTCCCGGCGGAAGAAGCCCTCGGTGTGAAACGTGTCGGAGAGACCGAGCAACGTGAAATCCAGGTGGTGGCAGACCTCGTGGAGGAGCGTACGAAGGAAGGTCCGGAACTGAACGACGCGCCGGTTCCGGGCGGTGCGCATCCACACCTCGATGACGGCAACCTTGCCTTTCTCCCACGTGTAGAGCCCGTGCAGCTCGCCCTCGTGATCGCTCGGGCGCACGCTCCGCACCTTCACGAGCACCGGAGGCACCTCGAGACTCACCGTGATGCCGAGGCAGAGCTCTCGGGCGACGTGCTCGATCTTCGCGCGCTTGCCCGCGGCGAGTGCGACCCGGAATCGCTCCACGATCGGCACGAGCGCGCCGGGCAGCGGCAAGACGATCGCCCCGACGGCGTCGCTTTTGCGGTACGTGCGCTTCTCGGCGGCGCCGAGTCGACCGTAGTAG